>CAZWUN010000094.1:6152-15517 GCA_964637145.1 uncultured Burkholderiales bacterium | reverse complement strand
GGGCCGCGTTGGTCATCCGCCCGTCCTGCTGCAGCAGCCTCAGGATCTTTCGATCAATATCGTCCAGTTCGTAGCTCATAGAACTACCACTAAGCTATCACGTAGCATATAATTCTGTCAAGTGAAAATTTGAAAGTAGATCATCCTATGCGACTGCCAGAGTGGGGCACCTTTTACACCGGTGGAGCGCCCGTCAAGCCCCCTTCGGACTCAGGAGAGAGCAGCCAGAAGCCTCTTGCCCGGCTAAGGGCTCTCGTGCGGCAGCACGACCTCGGACAGGTCGGCCAGCAGAGGGTTCTCCGGGTGGTCACAGGAGAGCTCGGCATGCACCTGGCCCCCGGTGAAGTCGCGCATCGGGTCGCCCGAGGCCACCATCCGGGCGGTATCCTGAGTGAACGTCTGCCAGCCCTGCTCGGCGTCACAGGCGAAATAGTAGCTTTCCTGGCGGTCGATGCGACCGTCCCCTTCGAAGTCGTAGCTCAGCTTCAGATGACCCGAGCTGGTCTTGCCGTCCGCGCCATCCAGGCGCAGCGTAAAGGCCGTGACGCGACGGGCGAAGCGTCCGGTGAGTTTCTCGACCTTGTGAACCAGCGGTCGTTCACCCGGGTGCAGGCGCGCCTCCAGGCGAGGAAAGAGGGCCAGCGGCCTTTGCCCCGGGGGACGGTTGAGCCAGAGCCAGACGGCTCCACCGATCAACAGGGTGACCACGGCCGCCTTCAGCCAGGGAGAGACCCGGGGGCGGCGGGCGGCCAGCAGCCGAACCCGGTGACGCGGCTCGGCCTTCAACCGGGGAAGCGCCTGCAGGCGCTTCAGATCGCTGCGGTAGTCCTCCAACAGACGGCTGGCCTCGGAGCTCTCGGCGATCAGCTGCTCGGCCTCGCGCAACTCCTGGCCCTCCAGGACGCCGTCGAGCAGGGCTGAAACCAGCTCTTGCTCTCGCTCGCTCAGGCCCATTGCAGCATCCTCCGAAAGAGGAGCGACAACAGGCCGCCCGGGTTGCTGCCGCGGCTCCTGGCCGGGGGGGGCGTCTGCTCTTCCTCCAGGAGCTTACGCAGGGCCGCCCGGGCCCGCGACAGACGCGAGCGCACCGTGCCGACGGGTACCTCCAGTGCCACGGCCAGATCCTCGTAGGCCAGGTCGTCGATGGCCCGCAAGATGAGAATGCTGCGGTGCTCGTCCGGCAGCCGCTTGAGGGCTCTCTCCAGGCGTGCGTCCAGACCATGATCCTCGAGCAACTGCCCGGGCTCCTGGCGCACATCGGCCAGATCGGCCTGGGCAGGCTCCTCCACCGGAACCAACCGGCGCACCTTCTGACGCGAGTCGTGAAAAGCGTTCATCACGATGCGTCGCAGCCAGCCTCGTAACGATTCACCCCGAAAGCCGGGCAGGAAACGGTAGACCCGCAGGAAGGCGTCCTGGAAGACGTCGTCGGCGTCGCTCTTGGAGCCGCACAGTCGATAGGCCAGGTTGTACACATAGTCAGCCTGCTCCTGATAGACTTCCTCAAAATCGTGCTGGTGAACGGGTTCGAGCCTCCCTGGGGCGCTGATAAGACCGGCCGAGCGGGCCGGAAGGTTCCGACTTTCGCGT
Source organism: uncultured Burkholderiales bacterium (assembly GCA_964637145.1). Taxonomy (GTDB): domain Bacteria; phylum Vulcanimicrobiota; class Xenobia; order Xenobiales; family QWHO01; genus QWHO01. Next base: position 13,927 of record CAZWUN010000094.1, on the reverse strand, counting down.
CAGGCGGTAAAGTTCCCGGTCACGCGCTCCACCGAGCGACGGGCGGTGGCGATGCAATCGGGGATGCCCACCCCGTGCAGGCCGTTGCCGGCCAGCGCCAGCGTGGGAGAGCGTTTCAAGCGCTCGGCTACCCGCTCGAGCACCTCGCCGTGGCCGACGCAGTAGGCCGGCATGGCGTCGCGATAGCGGGAGACCAGGCTCTGCTCGGGCTCGCCCTCCAGGTTGAGCAGGTAGCTCAGCTCACGGTGCACGGTCTCCACCGTCTCAGCGTCATCCCAGCCCAGAATGCTCGAGCCCAGGGCCCCGCCCAGGTAACCGCGCAGCAGCAGCTTGTCCTGGGGAGCGCGGCCGGGCCACTTGAGGCTGCTGAAGGTGCAGGCCAGCAAGAACCAGTTCTCGATGCGGGGCACCACGAAACCGAAGGCCTTCAGCTTGCGCTTGAGCTGGCTGCGGTCGTAGACCATGTTGACCGTGACGCTGTGGCTGTATGGCACCGACCAGAGGGCCTCGCCCAGGCGTCGGTCCCACTTCTGCACCAGAGCCGCCTGGGCGTAGGTCGGCACGGCCAGGATGACGGCGTCGAAATGTCGCGGCTCCTCATCGACGGTGAGCAACCAGCCTCCCTCGTCGGCGCGCCGGAGGCCTTCGACCGAGGCGTTCAGCTGTAAGGCAGGCCCGACGGCTTCGACCAGGCGGTCGATCAAGGTCTGAGTGCCTCCCCGAAAGTTGAAGAACAGGGTATAGCGCGCCCCGCTGTCACCCCGGGCGGCCTGGCCCTCCCTCCACAGACCGCGCAGCAGGCTGCCATGGCGCCGGGCCAGCTCGAGGAACTGGGGCTGAGTAGCGGCCAGGCTCAAACGCTCGGGGTCGGCCCCGTAGATGCCCCCGATCAGGGGCTGAGCCAGCCGCTCGTAGGCCTCGCGACCCAGGCGTGCGGTCACGAACTCCGACAGCGAGGGATCGTCCAGATCGCTGGGAGGAAGCATCAGGTCGAGGGCCATGCGCAGCTTGCCGGCCCAGCTCATCACCGGGCTCAACAAGAAAGGCAGCACCCGGCCGGGGGCCATCAGGCGAAAGCCGTCCGGGATGGGATAGAGCCGATCCTCCTTGACCACCAGCGCTCCTCCCGTGCCGGTGGTGGAGACGATCTCATCCTCCAGGCCCAGCTCGCGGCAAAGCTCGAGCGCCTCCGGCTTGCTGCGCAGAATGGAGTCGGGCCCGGCCTCCAGGATCAGATCGCCCTGGCGGTGGGTCTGGATCACCCCACCAGGCCGGTCGGAGCGCTCGAACAGGGTCACCTCGGCCCGCTGGCGGGCAAAATAGGCCGCCGCCAGGCCGCTCAGGCCTCCGCCCACGACGGCCAGCTTCACCGGCTCGTCAGGCGGTGGACCTCGTCCACCAGGAAGCGCACGTTGTCCACCGGAGTGGTGGGCAGGAGGCCGTGGCCGAGGTTGAAGATGTGTCCGGGACGACCTCCCACCTGGCGAAGCAAGAGCTCGAGCCGCTGGCGGATCACCTTGCGGTCGGCCAGCAGCACGACCGGATCGAGGTTGCCCTGCAGGGCGGCCACTTCTCCCAGCCGCTCGAAGGCTGCCTCCAGACTGGTCATGTAGTCCACCCCCATGACGCTGCCGCCAGCCGCATGGCACAGCTCGAGCAGCTGGCCCGTGCCGCGTCCGAAGTGAATCTGAGGCACCTCCCGGGGAAGCGATGCGAAGATGCGCGCGCTATGGGGCAGCACGAACTCGCGATAGAGCTCGGGAGACAGGCAGCCCACCCAGGAGTCGAAAAGCTGAACGGCCTGACAGCCGGCATCGATCTGGCGGTTGAGATAGCCCGCGGTCAGGTCGGCGATCCGTCCGAGCAGCTCGTGCCAGGCTTGAGGAGAATTGAGCATGAACAGCTTGGTGTGCTCGAAGTTCTTGGAGGGGCCACCCTCGATCAGGTAGCTCGCAATCGTGAACGGAGCGCCGGCAAACCCGATCAGGGGGATGTCGGCTGGCAACTCCTGGCGAATCTGGCGACAGGCGGCGTAGACGTATTCGAGCTCGGCCGGGTCGGGCCGGGAGATACGGTCTACCCCGTCGGGAGAACGCAGGGCCGGCTCGATGCTGGGGCCCTCCCCTTTCGTGAACTCGAGCTTGAAGCCCAACGGCTCGACCACGGTGAGGATGTCCGAGAACAGGATCGCCGCGTCCACGCCCAGCCTCTCGCGGGCCTCTACGGTCACCTGGGTGGCCAGGTCGGGCGACTTGCACAGCTCCAGAAAGCTGACCCGGCTGCGCAACTCGCGGTACTCGGGCATGTAGCGACCGGCCTGACGCATGAGCCAGATCGGAGTACGGGCCGCCGGCTGGCGCCGACAGGCCCGCATGAAGGGGGCTTCCTGGAGTGCTTGGCTCAGCGCGACTCGCTGGTGATGATCTCGTCGATCAGGCCGTAGTCCTTGGCTTCCTGAGCCGACATGTAGTAGTCGCGCTCGGTGTCGCGCTGGACCCGGTCGAGAGGCTGGCCGGTGTGATCGGCCAGAATCTGGTTGAGCGTCTCGCGGGTCTTGATGATCTGCTTGGCGTGGATGTCGATATCGGTGGCCTGGCCACCGATCCCGCGGATCCAGGGCTGGTGGATCATGATGCGCGAGTAGGGCAGCGCGAACCGCTTGCCCTTGGCCCCGCCGGCCAGGAGCACGGCGGCGGCGCTGGCGGCCATGCCCATGCAGATGCAGGAGACGTCCGGCTTGACGAGCTGCATGCAGTCATACATCGCCAGGCCCGCCGTAACCGAGCCGCCCGGGCTGTTGATGTAGAGGTCGATGTCCTTATCGGGGTCTTCCTGCTCGAGGTAGAGCAACTGCGCGATGACCAGGTTGGCCACCGGGTCGTCGATGGCGTCACCCACGAAGATGATGCGGTTCTTCAGAAGGCGGGAGTAGATGTCGTAGGCTCGCTCGCCGCGAGCCGTCTGCTCGACCACCATCGGGATCAAGGTGTTCCTGATATTCATTGCCGTCGCTCCGAGTTATTGATGCTGTCCTGGGTCGTGGCCGCAGCTTCGTGCTGGCGAGCCGGTCCCCTGCAGGAACCGAGTTTCCCCGGGGCCAACAGATTAAGCCGTGTCCAGTCGCGCCCCGGGAGAGCTCCTGCACAACCGCTACGAGGTGCTCACCTGTCTCGGCCAGGGTGCCATGGGCGCGGTCTACCTGGTGCGCGACCAGCATTTGACCGGAGCGGTGTGGGCCCTCAAGGAGCTGGATACCCCCGCCCTGCCCGAGCCCGACCGGGACATGAACGTGGCCCTCTTCCGCCGCGAGGCCGAGATCCTGGCCTCGCTCGACCATCCCGGCCTGCCCCGGGTGGTGGATTTCTTCGAGGAGCCTTCCCCGGCCGGACCGCGCTACTACCTGGGCATGGAGTTCATCCCCGGCCAGCCCCTGGATGAGATCCTGAGCGCCACCAACCGCCCCCTGCTTCCAGCCGAGGCCATCCCCATCGCCCTGCAGGTCACCCACGTGCTGGAATATCTGCACCGGCGCGCGCCTCCCATCGTTTTCCGTGACCTCAAGCCCTCCAACTTGATCCTGACCCCGGAGGGCAAGGTCTACTTCATCGACTTCGGCATCGCCCGCCACCACCGCCCCGAGTCGGCCAAGGACACGCAGGACCTGGGAACCCCAGGCTTCTGCGCTCCGGAACAGTACGGCCACGGCCAGACCACCCCCCGGAGCGATCTCTACGCGGTGGGCTCGACGATGTTTCACATGCTGAGCAAGGCCGACCCCCAGAGCTACAACTTCAAGTTCCCCGCTCTGTCGACATTCCAGAAGGTGCCGCCCACCCTGGAGAAGGCGGTGCAGCGTTGCCTGCAGCTCAAGCCTGAGGATCGCTACCCGGATGCGGCCTCGCTGCGCTACGACCTGGAGGTGGCGCTGCGCGAGTCCGAGCTACCCCCCGATCACCAGACGCGCAGCCTGAACGCAGGGTTGCTGGCCGTGCTGCACCATCCCCGCACCAGCGCCGCCCAGGATCGGGCGGCCGTGTGGGCTTTCTGGAAGGACTGGCTGGTGAGGACTTTCGTGCAGAAACCCACCCAACCTCGGCCGCCCATCCATCGAGGTCCTTGAATCAGGGTTTGAGGCTTTTGCGCGCCGGCTCGAGCAGGGCTTCGATCGAGGAGTGGCGAGCGGAGCCGGGCGATACTCCCACCGCGATCTTGACTTCGTCCACGGTCCCGTCCACGCTGTAATGCGACTGGCGGGTGTGTTCGTCGGTGCTATCGAGCAGCCCGCTCGACCGGATCTCTTCGAAAAGCTGGCTGGTCGTCTTGGCGTCCATCTTCCCTGCGCTCTGGCTGGACCGGCCTCCCGGCCCGCCAGCCCTCCCACTGGTGAGCTTGACCGTGCCGTCGCCCGATATGCTCAGGGTGGTGTAGTCGGTACCCGCGACCCCGCCCTGGCTCTTGGTAAATTCGAGCACATCATTGGAGTCGAGCTTCAGGGGCCCCTCGGGCCAGGCGATCGGTCGAGAGGTCGAGCTTGGGGGTTCTCCGGCCGGCAGAAGCGGCTTGTTCAGCGTCCCCAGGTCGACCTGATCCGGCTCGATGTCGTCCGGGCTGGCAGGGCTCTCGGGACTTGCGGTCGGAGTGAGCGTGCGGGTGTCGATCATGGTCGCCGTCACGTAGGGCTGAGAGGTAGGCTGCTGACTGCAACCGCAGACCCCTAAAATCAAGGAGCACAACAAGAGAATACGCATGGCCAGAGGTTCGCTGAACGGCGAAGATCCCCTCGGAGGATCGTCCCCGCCCCGACCAGAACCCGGCACCCGTGCTTCAGCGCTCCTATACCGAGTATCGCCAGTATCCCGAGGACGAGATGCGCCAGCGCGCGCTGGAGATCCACCAGGAGCTGAGCCGCCGTCGCACCGTGCGCCATTTCAGCCCCCGACCGGTGCCCCGCGAGATCATCGAGCAATGCTTGCTGGCCGCCAGCAGCGCTCCCAGCGGGGCCAATCGACAGCCCTGGCACTTCGTCGTGGTGACCAACCCGGCCACCCGCAAGGAGTTGCGCGCCGCGGCCGAGGCTGAGGAGCGCGAGTTCTACGGGGGGCGAGCTCCCAAAGAGTGGCTCGAAGCGCTCGAGCCGCTCGGAACCGACGCCCACAAGCCCTTCCTGGAGGACGCCTCCTGCCTGATCGCGATCTTCGCGCAGAGCTACAGCCTGGCCGGCGAGCAGGAGAAAGCCAAGAACTACTACGTCACCGAGTCGGTAGGCATCGCCACCGGAATGCTGATCGCGGCGCTGCATCACTGCGGGCTGGCCACCCTGACCCACACCCCCAGCCCGATGAACTTCCTCAAGACGATGCTGGGGCGCCCGGCCAACGAGCGCCCCTTCCTGCTCCTGGTGGTGGGCTATCCGGCCGAGGGATGCCAGGTTCCCGACATCGACCGCAAGCCGCTCGAGCAGATCGCGACCTTTCTGGAATAAAGAGCGCGCATCGACTCGTCGATGCGCGCAACTCCCGCTCGGAGAAAGCGTAGCCTAAACGGGTGGCGGCTGGATCCCCAGGTCGGCCAGGTAGTCGACATCGGTGGGAACTGTCGGCGCCCCGAGATTGACCCCGAGCTGGGGCGCGTCGATGGAGAGGCCCATCCGCTGGGCGAAAGCCCTCATGGCGTTGGGGTCGAAAGCCTGCTCGCGGGTGGGGAGGCTGGCCGTGAAGGCCCTGGATTCGGCCAGGAAGCGCCGAATCTCGCGGCCGGCCTCGCTGTTCTCGAGCTCGGCCCGGTTGCTCGCGCGCAACTGGTCAAACTGGCTGAAATCATTCTGGACCGAGGCATAGAGCTGCCCGAGCGGGCTGTCGGCCGGGGCCTGGGCGGCACCGGGAGGCAGCTTGGACAGGATCACGGCCTTCTCGATACGGGTATTGAGATCGGCCTCCTCCTGCTGGAGTTGCTCCATCAACTGGGGGTCCTGGCGTCCGGTGGCCTGGACCTGAGCCAGCATCTGCTGCTGGCGCGCTTGAAGCGCCTGGCGCTGGGGCTCGAAGGAGGCGCGAGTGGCTTCCTCCTGGCGTCCCTGCCACTCGAGACGCTGCTGGCGCTGCTCAAAGGTCTCCTGGGCCGAAATCTGGTTGTTCAGGTTCTGGATCTCGGCCGTGTTGGCCTCGATCTGGGCCTGCTGCTGGGCGGCGGTCACGGCCGCATTGGCGGCACTGACGCGATTCTCGGCGCTGACCGCGTTGGCAGCGGCAGATGCGGCTGCGCTGGCGGCCGAGGTGCTGGCCGCCGCAGCCTGAGCGGCGGCTGCCTGAGCGGCGGCCAGCTCGGCCGCGGCCGCGGCCGTGGCGGCGTCAGCAGCGGCCAGGTCGGCCTGGGCATCGGCCACTGCCTGGTCGGCGGCCACGACGTCCGCGGCAGCCTGGGCGGCGGCCTGAGCATTAGTGATGGGAGGATTGCTGTTGGGAACGATCCCATCCGGGTCGGTGGCGGCGGCCGCGGCCAGGGCGTCGGCCGAGGTGCGGGCGTCGGCTGCCGCGGTGGTCGCGTCGGCCAGGCTGGTCCGCGCCCCGGTCTGGGTGGTCTGGGCGGAGCGACTGGCATTGGTGGCCGCCGTCACCCTCTGGTTGGCGGCGGCCAGGTCGGCCGCAGCCCGGGCGGCAGCTGCGTCGGCCGCGTCGCTCTGGGAACTGGCCTGATTGAGCGCGGCCGCAGCCGCGTCGGCCTCCTGAGCGGGCCCGGCCAGATCGACCTGGTTGGCGGTCACGGTGGCCGGCGGATCGGCGACTCGCGGATTGCCATTGCCGTCGAACTCCAGATGGTGGCTCTTGTAAAAGGCGTCTACCAGATCATTGGCATTCCCCTTGATCCGATCCCCCAGGGCGGTTTCCTCCTGCTGTTGGGCGGCCTGCAAGTTGGTGTAGGCCATGAAGAGGTCCATCCGAGGAGGCTTGGGGATCTGAATTCCCATCCCCTCAACCCCGGCAAACAGGTTCTCGGGTATCTGCCCTGTGGCCAGCGCATTGATCAGCGCCTGACTCTGGTTCCCCATCCCGATGACCGACTGGACGAGACCGCCCATGTCACCTGGGGTAGCGGCAACGCCAGGGAAGGGACTGGCGTTGAAGGTGGGGACGAAGTTCGGGTTCGTGATGGGATCCAAGAGCTACCTCCATCATGGCGCAAAGTTAGGAAATGCACAGCCAAAATAGATCGGGCCGACTCTAACTATACCGGAGACGAACCGTTCTGTAAAGAAGAGCCGACGAGGATGCGGCCCATGGGGGTGATCTCCGGGGGGATGGATCGCCAGCGCACCCGATAGCCGGCGCTCTCCAGCCGGTAGGTTCGGGCCACGTCGGTAGCTAGCTCGGGGCCCAACCCGATCATCAGGGCCGGGGAGGCCTCCCGGGGCGGGCCGTAGCAACAGGGCATCACGGCGACCTGAGCGCCCCGCTCCAGGGCCAGATCAAGACAGGCATCGGTGCGCTGGCCACAGGCGTGCACCGCCACCACCGCACCGATCGGCTCAGCGGCACAGACATCCAGATCGCCCTCCAGGTAGCGCAGCCGGGGCGGGGCCCAGGGGGCCACCCGGCCCAGACCTTCGAGCAATGCATCGTGACTGGCCGGGCGACGACGGTCCACCAGCAGCACCTGCTTCACCTTGGGCTCGAAAACCGCGAACAGGGCTCCCACCAGGCCGTGGCCGCACATCAGGTCGGCTACCACCGGCACGCGCAACAGACTGCGCACCCGCTCGAAGAACTCGAACGACTCCA
>CAZWUN010000094.1:0-6142 GCA_964637145.1 uncultured Burkholderiales bacterium | reverse complement strand
TGCGCTGGGAGGAGAAATGGCGTAAGGTCGAGGCGCTGAGTCGGCTCTTGGAGCCAGCCACCTCGGCCAGACCGGGCTGATTGAACTGGGGAAAGGCTCGAAATCGCACAGGGGTCTCCTCGGCAGCGCTCGAACGGCCGCTCATGCTTCGCCTGATTGTGCTTGTTTCACTGCTCTGGATCGCCCCCGCCCTGGCCCAGGACGGTCCTGTGGACGACCTGGCCACCACCTTTGTGGCCGTGATCCAGGACAAAGATGGCTACACCAACGTGCGCGCCTCACCCGACCTCAAAGCGGCGGTCGTGGACAAGCTGCATACCGGGGAGCACTTCTTCGTGCGCCAGTTCACCGAGGAAGAGTGGGCTCGGGTGTGCACTCCACGCGGCGTCTGGGGCTACGCCCACCGCTCGCGGCTCAAGAAGGTCGGCTCGCGGGCCTACTACCCGGTGGTGGTGACCGACCGGGACGGCTATCTCAACTTACGCCAGGGTCCGGGCACCGACCATCCGGTGGTCGCCCAGCTCGCCCGGGACGAGTGCCTGGTGGTGCTGGAAGTTCCCGGCGCCGGCCAGCGGGACGTGGCCGAGGTGTTGGCCGAGAAGCGCTGGCTCCACGCCATCGACGCCCGGGGCAAGGTGGGCTACGTGTTCAGCGACCGGGTCCGGCCCGTCCTGGAATCCTCGCCCTGACCGGGGGCGCGCCGGCTCGGTTAGCTCTTCCGGCGCAACAGCCCGCCTAACAGGCCCCCTTGAGCCGGGCGCAAGAGCCTGTGCAACTCCTCGTTCTCGCCCGCCTCGGCCAGCGAGCGAGGGGTCTCGCCGTGCTGGTTGGCCAGGGCCGGGTTGGCACCTCGACGCACCAGGATCTCAGCGATCTCGAGCCGGTTCTTTCTGACCGCAAAGTGCAGCGCGGTGTTGCCCTCCGGGCCGCGGCGGTCCACCTTTGCGTGGCGGGGCAAGAGCAGCTCCACCACCTCCGTCTTGCCTTCCATCACCGCCGCCATCAGAGGGCTGAGCAGCTGGTAGTTGGGACGGTCCAGGTCGGCCCGATGCTCGCGCAGCCACTCCAGCATGCCGACGGCCCCGGTCATGGCCGCCCCAAAGGCGGCCGTGCGCCCGGCCACGTCGCAAGCGTCCGGGCTAACGCCCAGGACCAGCAGTTGCTCGAACAGGGCCTGCTCGCCAGCCGCCCCGGCCTGGTAGGCCTTGCGGCCTTCCTCCCAGGCCTGGCGCTCGGCTGGGGCCAGCAAGCTGGAGAGGCGCTCCCAGCGCGAGACCAGCTCGTGCAGGTAGTCGGCCGGGTAGCACACCTTCCTGAGCTCCTCCATCAGCTGCCAGGCCAGACAGGCCAGGTTGCGATCCTGCCGCTCTTCAGCCAGATCGAGCAGGCCCAGGTGGCCGGCAAAGGCCTCCTCGGGCTCTTGCTGGCTCAGGCCCAGCTCGATGCGCTGGCAGGCCAGCTCTGGGCCGGGCTGCTGGGCCCAGGCCTGGCGCAGCCAGTCCAGGTCTTCGGTAGCCCGGGCGGCCAGGGCGGCGAAGCGGTCGAAGCGCGGCTCGCCCCGAGTTAGCTCGGCCGCCAGCGAGTAGAGACGTCCCCCGTACTTGCCGGCGTCCGCCGTGGCTGCCAGTTGCAGCAGCTCTTCCAGTTGGCCCAGCTTCTGCAGGCACTGAGCCTCCTTCCAGACGGCCCAGTGCAACTGCTCGCCCTGAGCCGTGGCCCGCATGGCCCGGGCGCAGGTCAGGGCGGAGGCGTAGTCTTCGGCCTGCATGGCCGCTTGCACCCAACTGTCCACCAGCGAAGCTTCCCGATACGAGGGCCCAGACCCTGGAAGCGGCGTAAGTCACGCGCGGCGCCCCCGAAGGTGAGGCAAGGCTCAACCCATCAGGAGGCCTTGCGTCGCTGAGGCAGGCGGATGCCGCCCACCAGCACCAGATCCCCGATCCGCTCGATGGCCGAGGCAGCCTCCAAGGGCTTGTCTTCGCGCGGCTTCTCGCCGCGAAGAAGAGCCTTATGGGACTCGACCCGTTGGGCGTGTTCTGCCTCCAGGCGCTTGAGCTTGGAGCTGCGGGTTCCTATCAGCAAGGCCGAGGCCGCCAGGCCGGCGCTGGCCAGGCTCAGGCCCTCGCCGCCCAACTGGTAGCCGAAGTAGCCGCCGGCGATCGCTCCAGCCACAAACCCGGTGACAGCCACTCCGACCCCCATGAACACCGGCCAGGTCCGGTTTTGGTTCGCCAGGAGCAAGCATGGAATCGCGAGCATCACTCCCGCTAACCCGCCGATGGTGATGCCGGCCCCCATGGCGCCGACCAGGGCCCCACATGCCTTGCCCGCGAATCCCGGCAGCAACACCGCGCCGGCCCCCACGGCCAGGTTTCCCAACCCGCGACCGGCCTTCACGAAGGGCTCGCGGGCACGCGCTGCCAGCAGCTCATCGGAAGGCTCGGGCGGAGGGGGCGGCGGACTCGGGGCACAAAGCTCGTGGGCCACCTGACGGAGGTTGCTGGCTGAACATGGCAGAGCCGCGAGCTGCATGGTTCGAGAGTAACGGCGGGTGCTGAAAGAAAACTAGTTGCTGTCAACCGCGCTTGCGCAACCGCACACCCGGCATGGTGACCGCCCCCGGCTCATCACGCAGCGAGCTCTCCACGTGAGCGGGCTGACGCATCTCGGCGGCCACCGCCTGCAAGTCGAAGCCCTGCAAGAAGGTCTGGGTGCCGAGACGGCCCAGCGCTCCCAGGAAGGCGGCGCTGGCCTGGGCGAAGTCACCCTCCAGATCGCCCCGCCGCTGCATGCGATGCAGGAGCTCGATGGCCGGCTCCACCTGACTCGCATCCCAGATGGAGAGCCGGGCCTTCAGCTCGAGACCGGCCTCCAGGGGCAGCTCGCCCCGAGCCGTCAGAGCGCACCAGGTGCTCACCTCGCCCCCCGCCTGCAACCAGCGGCTGGCAGCCTGACAGCGCTCCTGGAAAGTTTCTCGGCCCACTGGAACGGTAAGCTCGAGGAAATCTTTCACCGGACGGCCGGAAAGCTGCTGCAACAGGGGTGCGGCGGCCCGCAGGTCTTCGGGGCCGGACAGGTGACGGGCGAATTCGCTGCCCGTGCCCAACAGAGCCCTGGCCTCGGTCTGCCACTCCCCGCCATAAGCCGAGGCCAGCCGCTCGGCCAGCCTGGCGGCGGCCTCCTCAGGGCCCAGCGTGCGGTTCAACAGCTCCCCTCCCCGGGCCAATCGCAGCACCGGCGACTCGACCGGTGGGCCCTGTTGACCGAGATAGTCCTCCAGCTTAGTGAGTGTCGAGCCCGAGACTTCAGCGCTCATCGCGCTTTCCAGGGCCTTGCGTCCGGCCTCGTCCAGCCCGCTCTCGATCAGAAGGGTGGCCGCCTCGGGCACCCCCAGGCGCCCCGCCAGCTCCATGTTGGCCAGCCGCTCTTCACGCCCCGGCTCGGGTCTTTCCAGCACGGGCAAGAGAGTCAGGGCAGCGGGCAGCCCGTTGGTGACTTTGAGGGCCGCAAGCAGCGAGCCGGACGCCTGCGGATTGAGCTCAAAGGCCTGACGCAGGGCCGCGCAGGCCTTTCGGTCATCCAGCCGGGTGCGCAGCTCGACATACTCCCCGGCCAGCTCGCTCAGAGGGCGGGGCTGACGCGAGAGCAGGGCAAGCGCGTCCAGAGAGGATTCCAGCCCCACTCCCGCCTCGGTCAGAAAGCGCAAAGTTGCGGCTGCCTCGGGCTCGGCCAATCCCAAACGGGCGAGGGCCGGCTCTTCCTGGCGGGCGTCTAGCTGATGCAGGGCAAGAGCAAGATCCCGCGAGGGAGAGCGGGAGAGCCCGGCCCAGGCCAGCTGGGTGGCCAGCACGTCGCCCTTGTGGTGGGAGAGCAGCCGGGCCAGGTCGCGCGCGTCCCGAGGGCTGACCTCGGAGGTGGGCCAGCTTTTCAGCAGGCCGGTGGCCTGTTCGGGCCCGCTCTGACTGTACCAGCTCAGCCAGGCCTGCAGACGCCCGTCGGTATGCTCGCTTCCGCCCGCTTGGACGACCGCATCGGCTTTCAGGATCGCGTCGAAAGGAAGCTCCTTGGAGCGGGGATAGCGCAAGAAACGGGCGTGGTGCTCTCGCGGAACCGAGCTCCACAGGTTGGCGAAGAACTCGGCCCCTTTGCGATCTTGCTCCAGCGGCTGAACATCCACTCCGCCGCCTACCTCGGCCCAGGCCTGCAGCAAGCGCGCGCGCACCTCACGCAGAACCGACAGGTCGGAAAGAGCCTGAAAATCCTTCTCGTGCTCGGGGCTCTGGCGCAGCCGGGCGAGTTTCAGAGCCACCTCGGGGTCGGAATTCTTGGCCAGGCAGTCAAGATAAATCTCGGGGGGGGCCTGGCGCAGGTGTCCGATCGCCTGCAGAGCTTTTTCGGTGGGCAGGCCGGCCAACTGGCTGGCCCACTCGGCCAATTTGGGGTCGGGGAGGTCTCGGGCCAGCTCGAGCAGAGGGTCATAAAGCTCGACTTTGCGACCGATCGCCGCCGAAGCAGCCGCTCGCTCTTTGAGCGGGCGGTCGGCGTGCTGGCGGGCCGGGTCGTGGATGCGCTTCCAATGCTCGGAGACCTCGTAATAGCGCATCTTCCGCCCCAGCTCGGCAGACGCCTCCAGGCTGTCGGCGATGCGCCCGGGCAGCCCTTCGGAGCGAAGATCGCTGAGAGCAAAGTTCCCCAGAGGTAGAGACACGTTGTCGCGATCGTTGCCGTGGCGAAGGTACAGGGCGAGGGTCCGGGACGGGTTCTGGGCGAACTCGCGGTAGTGCTGGACGGCTTTGAAGGGCTTGATGTCCCAGTTGTCGGGCCCGTAGACCGTTGCGTCCACCAGAGCCTTCAGGCCGCGGGCCAGATCGGAGTCAGCCACCCTGTCCAGGCTCGCCTTGCCGGTCAGGTAGAGGTACAACCAGGCCTCGTCAGTCCCCTGAACCTCAGTGCCTTCCAGGTAGACGGGGCGATTGTCATGCAGCAACTGGAGAGCCTGGTCGTGATCGATGCCATAGCCTTGTTTGTTGGAGAAGCGCTCCATGCCGGCCAGCGCCTCGGCCAGGGGATCGGGCTCGGAAGGGGACACGGGGTCCGCCTCCAGCGCCCGTCCGGCCAGCCCCAGCATGCAAGCGGCCACACGCATGGCGCTGCGCAGCCCACCCGGAGCCACCCTGGGAGGAGAGGATGGTCCCAGCGCCACCTCGTCGACGGGCGTGGGGTTCTGACCGGCCGTAACCGAAGGCCGCGTCCAGTTCGAACTGGCGAGAACTCCCAGCGGGTTGACTTTCACCCGACAGGATTCGACGGTGCCGGGCCAGGCCCCTCGGGTGGGCCTGTTTGCCCTGAGACCGACGCGAATGCTAAACTAGTCAGGTAACTAGTCATTCCGGAGCGACCTTGAGAACCTGGCCCGTTCAAGATGCGAAAGCTCGATTCAGCGAACTGCTCGACGCCTGCCTCAGCGAGGGGCCTCAGCTTGTCACCCGTCGAGGCGCCGAGACGGCCGTGCTGGTTCCGCTCGCAGAGTGGCAGCGATTGAGTCAGAAGCACCCTACACTGAAGGCCCTGCTGCTGTCCGAAGAAGGGCGCGGCGACCTGTGCCTGCCACCCAGGGGCAAGGCTCGACGGCGCAAAATCGACCTTTAAGCCGTGTTTTTGCTGGACACGAACGTGATCTAAATCAGGCCCAGCTCCTTCACCGCGGCGCGCTCTTCCTCGAGCTCCTTCTCGGTGGCCTTCATCCGGGCCCGCGAGAAGTCGTCGATCTCCAGGCCCTGGACGATAGAGTAGTCGCCGTCCTTGCACACGCAAGGGTAGCTGTAAACCAGGCCCTGGGAGATTCCGTAGCTGCCCTCGGAAGGCAGAGCCATGCTGACCCAGTCGCCCTCGGGAGTGCCCAGAGCCCAGCTGCGCATGTGGTCGATGGCTGCGTTGGCGGCCGAGGCGGCCGAGGAGAAGCCCCGGGCCTCGAGCACCTCGGCGCCCCGCTTGGCCACCTTGGGGATGAAGGTCTTCTCGATCCACTCCTGATCGTTGACCAGGGCCGCTGCCTGCTTGCCGTCCACCTCGCAGTGGAACAGGTCCGGATACTGGGTGGTGCTGTGGTTGCCCCACACGGTCATCTTCTTGATGGCCGTCA
>CAZWUN010000093.1:0-15541 GCA_964637145.1 uncultured Burkholderiales bacterium | reverse complement strand
AGGAAACCGTCACCGAGACGATGCCGTTGTCCTTGATCACCCGGGAGTTGGTCAGTTTCACTTCGGGTCTTCCGCTCGTGTTGCCGCCGTCGCGCGCGATCAGCACGCCGCGCAGAGTCAACTGGTCGGCCTCGAAGCCTCCCTCGCTGTAGAGCATTCCCTGAATCAGCGAACTTCGGTAGCCACCGCCTTTGAGGGAGAGCTTCTTCTTGCTGATGATGGCCACGCGATCTTGAGCCGAGAGCTCGGCGTGGTCGTTGACGGTGATGTCCCCGGTGGCCACCAGAACGCCTTTACCCGTAAGAGCTCCGGCGATGTTGACGGCCCCGTCCACAAACATGACCGCACCCTGCAGTCCCATCGACCCCTCGACGGTCAGATCGCCCTGCCGGCGCAGCTCACCCGTGAAGGTCAGGCCGTCCGGATAGACTCCGTCCATCGGAAAGTAGGGTCGCCCTTTGACGATGGGGTCATAATCCTCGATCTTGATCTTGGGCAGGTCGCGCGGCTCCTGTTGCTCGCGCACCTGACCGGCCACGCTGGCGCCCCGGTCAACTTCGATCTCGCCCTGGGCCAGCAGGTCGCCGGCCACGGTGCTGCGATCTCCCAGTTTTACGGCGTTCCGGCCCTTGGCATTGGAGAAGATGCTGGCCGGACGCAAGCGCCCGCGGGGCATTCCCAGAGGAGCGCCCGGGTCGAGCCCGCCTACGATGATGCCGCTGGCGTCGATGTTGAAGTCGGAGGCCGCGGCATAGGGGTAGGGGGGCAGGCGCAGCATCACCTCGACGCTCCGGGTCACCCCCGAGCGGGTCTTGCCGACCGCCACCAGATGGACCGACTTGTGGGGAATGACATCCCCATCATAGGCCGATACCGGTCCTGTGCCGTTCAGGTTGTTGATGCTGTAGGGGATCTTCAGCTGGCTGGCCTTGCTCTGGTCGAAGGTCAGCTGGCCCTTCTGACCCAGAGAATCGGTGAAGGTCAGGGTGGTGTCCTCGCCCGGGCGGGTGCCATAGGCGTTGTCGGTAAGCACGCGCTCGAGCCCCATGGCCATCGCCGAACGGGCCAGATCGAGTGCCTGTGAGCGATTGAGACTACGGGCCATCAGGCTCAAATGCTGGACCGAAACCCCGGCCAGGGCCATCCCCAGCGTGCCGACCAGGGCCACCACCACCAGCACCGTGCCCAGACCCACTCCCCGTCGATGTCTACGCCGCATATCTCAAGGATAGCACAAAGTTTTCCGACTGACCGTCTACAAGCCCAGGGAAATTCTCCCCCGCTGGTGCTCGATCTGGCGCACTTCGACTTCCAAAACCTGACCCACCGCCAATCGCTGGCCGCGCAACTGGCTGACATGCAACAACCCATCCTGCTTGACTCCGATGTCGATGAAGGCGCCGAAGTCGACCACGTTGCGCACGGTGCCCGAAAGACGCATGCCCGGCTGGAGGTCTTCCAGGCTGAGCACGTCCTGGCGCAAGAGCGGAGGAGGCAGATCCTCGCGGGGATCGCGACCGGGGCGGACGAGTTGCTCGAGGATGTCTTTCACGGTTGGCTCGCCGGCTGAGAGTTGGCGGGCCAGCTCGGCGGCCGGGATCTTCAGGTGGGCGGCCCTCTGCTCGGGCGGCGTGGCCAGGCTCAGGCCGGCCGCCTTCAAGATGGCCTCCGCCAGGGGGTAGCTCTCGGGATGGATGGCGCTGGCGTCGAGCGGGTTCTTGCCCCCTCGGATGCGCAGAAAACCGGCCGCCTGCTCGAAGGCCTTGGGCCCCAGGCCAGCCACCTTGAGCAGCCCGCGGCGCTCGCCGAAGGGACCCCTGGCGTCGCGGTGGGCCACGATCTTCTCGGCCAGCTTGGGTCCGATGCCGGCCACGTGGGTCAACAGGGCCGGCGAGGCGGTGTTGAGATCTACCCCGACCTGGTTGACCACGCTCTCCACCACCGCCCCGAGCGCGTCCTCAAGACCGGCCTGGTCGACGTCGTGCTGGTACATGCCCACCCCGATCGAGCGGGGCTCGATCTTGACCAGCTCGGCCAGCGGGTCCTGAGCCCGACGGGCGATGGAGACAGCCCCGCGCAGGCTCACATCCAGCTCGGGCAGCTCAGAGCGGGCCAGCGGGCTGGCCGAGTAAACGCTGGCCCCCGCCTCGCTCACCATCAGGTAGCTCACCTTCAGCTCGGCCGCCAATTGCTCGGTCTCGCGCGAGGCGGTGCCATTGCCGATGGCCACCAGGGTAACCTTCAGCCGGGCTATCAAGTCCCGCAGGGTGCGCAGCGCGCCGGAACGGTCGCGCTGAGGCTCGTGGGGATAGATGGTGCCGGTGGTGAGCACCTTGCCGGTGGGATCGACCACGGCCACCTTGCAACCGGTGCGAAAGCCGGGGTCGATGCCCAGCACGGTGTGGCCTGTCAGCGGCGGAGTCGAGAGCAAGCCGCGCAGGTTGGTGGCAAAGCTAACGATAGCGTGCTGGTGGGCTGCCTGGGTCAGGTGGCGGCGGGTTTCGCGCTCCACGGCAGGCAAGAGCAGGCGCGCGGCGGCGTCCTCGATGGCTTCGGTCAGCTGTGCGCTCCAGGGCGAGCGCGGGTTGGCCCGGAACACCAGGCTGACGGCTTCGCGCCAATCCCGCTCGGGAATCTCCATGGTCACCCGCAGGATCTTCTCGTGCTCGCCGCGGTCCAGGGCCAGGGTCTGGTGGGGACGCAGGCGTCCCACCGGGCACGTGAACTCGTAGTAGGTGGCAAAGACCCCGCGCGCGTCCTCGGCCTTCTCGATCTTGCGGGCGGTCAGGGTGGCAAAGCGCAGAGCCTTCTCGCGCACCAGCCGGCGCACGTCCGGATGCTCGGCCACGGTCTCGGCCACGATGTCGCGGGCCCCGGCCAGCTCCTCCGGCGTGCCCTGAAGGGGCGCCGGTGCCTGAGCCAGGATGCGCTCGGCCAGGGGCCCCAGCCCCTTCTCGCGGGCGATGCTGGCCCGGGTCTTACGCTTGGGACGATGGGGCAGATAAAGGTCTTCCAACCGGGTCAGGCTCTCAGCCTCCCCCACGGCGCGCTCGAGCTCGGCAGTCAGCTTGTCCTGCTCGCGGAGCGACTTCAAGATGGCCTCGCGCCGCTCTTGCAGGGCTCGATACGACTTCAGCTCGTCGATCAGGCAGCGCAGCTGCTCTTCGTCCAGGCCCCCGGTAGCCTCCTTGCGGTAGCGGGCGATGAAGGGCAGGGTGTTGCCCGCGTCCACCAGCTCCACCGTGGCCTGCACCTGAGCCGGCTTCAGAGCCAGCTTCCGGGCCAGGGTCTGGATCAGAGGTTGCACATTCCCGGGGTGCTCGACCCGCAGCGACCGCAGCCGCCGGGAGCCATCTCGGGCTGGTTGGAGGACGTGCTGCTGTTGAAGCTCGAGATGCGCTTCTTGAGCTCTTGAGAGTGGCACTGGGGGCACGCGATCTCGGTGCTCGGACCCTTGACCAGCAGCTCGAAATCGCGCTGGCAAGCCTGGCAGGTGTATTCGTAGACGGGCATGGGAGTCATCCTTTCCAGAGAAGCCTGGGGCAAAGTTAACAAACCTGGACCCAAATGGCAACCCGTTGTTTACAAAGGTAACCTGCTCCTCAACAATTGGCCAGTAGACATGAGGTAGACTGGCAAGACCACCTGGAAGGAGCACCCACCATGGCTTCAGGCTCAGCTACCGTCGGTCAAAGCGTCGCCCCCCCCCCCGCCCCGCGCCCCACGCCCCCGCCTGCGGCCGCGCCCGCCCCGGCGCCAGCCGCCGGCGCTCCAACGACCGGTGCCACCGCTGACAAGGCCACGATCAGCTCCCCGGCTGCCCCCCAGAACCCGTACGCCAGCTCCGGCGCCCCGGGCTCGGCCGAGGTCACGGTGGACAGCTGGAAGAAGGGCAAGAACGACTGCCTGGAACACATTCTGGTCAATCAAGGCTACTCCCTCGAGGAGATCAGAAAGAAGGACTCCGAGGGCAAGACCCTGCTCGACCGGGTGGCCGCCCAGAACGACTTAAAAGACCCCAACCTGGTGCACCCCGGTCAGAAGCTGACCGTGCCCTCCAAGCTCAAGGAGAACGGTGGCAACGCCGAGGCCGTTTCGACCAAGGACCTCAAGCCGGGCGAGACGGCCACCGCCTCGGTGGGCGACGACAAGGCGGGCATCGACCTGACCGCCAACAAGGCCGAGAACGGCACCCAGACCGTCAACGCCGAGACCCGCAACGAGAACCGCGACGCCGGCGTCAGCACCGAGAGCACGGTGGGCGAGAAGGGACGCATCGACGCCGTGGCCAGCTCCGAGGGCGACACCTCCAAGGCCCAGGTGGTGGCCAAGAACTCGGACGGATCGGCCATGACCCGCACGAACGTCACCGCCAAACCGGATAATTCCGAAGTCACCGTCACCGACATCGACCGCAAGGCCAACCTGGGCGTGACCGTGACCGACGACCAGGTCAAGGTCAATAACCCCGGCACCAAGAAGGGCGACGACGTGGGCACCACGGTGGACATCAGCGAGAAGTCCAGCGACGGTTGGATGGAGAACGCCGGGCGCAGCGTCTATGAGTTCTTTGGAGGCAGCAAGCCGGAGGAGAAGCCGGCCACCGAGGTGGCCAATGCCCGCCAGGTGCAGGTCACCAAGAACGGCGAGGGTCAGGCCACTGTCACCACAACCGGGGCCGATGGCAAGACGACCACCCGCACCACCGCGGGCGATACCGACGACTCCTGGCTCGAGCGGGCCGGCGAGGGCGCCGATGACGTGGGCAACTGGGTCGGCCAGAAGGCCAGAGGCGCCTGGAACTGGCTCACCGGTTCGTGAGCTTCGAACTGGCCGAACTCGAGCAGCTGCAACTCGACCTGGCGTTCACCCTCGGCCTCGAGCCCGGAGAGTTCTCGCGGGCTCTGGCCACGACCACGGGCCCGAGTGAGCTGGATACCGAGCAACTGGGACTCTTGCTCAGAGGAGTGCTGCACCGGCTGATCGGGCTGGAGGTGGAGCTTTGATCTGCCTGGCCTGCGGCACCGACGGCCCCTACCGCAGCACCCGTTGCGCTTCTTGCGGACGGCCGCTGGAGGCCTTTCCGCCCTTCATGCACGCCAACCACGTCAGCCAGTTGCTCGAGGCTCTCGACCGCCCCGACGGCGAGGCCGAGGTGGGGCGCTTCCTGGATATCCTGGATCAATTCCAGGCCACCTGGGCCATCCAGGGCCCGGGCTCGCTCACCTCGCGCCTCCCCGGACCGCTGCAGGGCCGGTTCACCAGCGCCCTGGTGCTGATCGAGCGAGCCTGCGACCTCCTGGCCGAGGGCGTGGGCATGCTCGAGCGGGGCGACATCGAGAACGGCAAGACTCTGATCATGGACTTCTTCCGCCTGGCCTGCCAGGGCGGAGCCGAGCTCTCCTACGAGTTGGAGAGCCTGCAGAAGGAAGATGCTTCGGGGCAGCTGTTCGATCTCAAGTCTTCATAGGCGCGGGTCGACCGGCTCGGACTCCAGGGCCAGCACCCCGAAGACGCACTGGTGCACTTGGCCCAGCGGCTCGCGGGCCACGAAGCGCTCCAGCGCCTCCACTCCCAGGGCGAACTCGCGTAGAGCCAGCGAGCGTTTGGCAGCCAGGCCGCGCTTTCGCAGCAGACCCAGCCGAGCGGTGTATTCGGGGCCGTAAATCAAGCGCAGGTACTCGCGTCCCCGGCACTTGAGAGCCGGCTGCACCAGTCCCCTGGGCCCGCGGGCCACGAACTCGAGCGGCTTGACCACCATCCCCTCGCCTCCGGCCGCGGTCAGCTCCTCCCACCACTCGACCGCCTCCTGGCGGTCACTCAGCTCCACCACCCGGTAGCGCGTGGGATGAAGCCCGGCCAGGGCCAGCTTCTCCATGTGCCAGAGGTGGTTTTTGTCGGCGTGCACCGCTCCCTCCGAAGCCAGCAGGTGAAAGGGCGCCAGCTTCAGGTCGTCGGGGCTGTCCACCCGCCAGCAGTAGCGCCGATAGGCCCGGGTGAAGCTCTCCAGATCTTCCCGTCGGCGAGCAAAACGCTGCTCCAACTGTCGACCGCTATCGCTATCGTCGAGGAGTCGTCCCCGGCCCTGCAAGAGCTCACAGGCCCGCGCCAGGGACGCGCGGCCAGCCGCCCCCACGGCCGCGTACTGCCCCCGCAGCAGGCTCTGGGCCTTGGCCGACCAGGGCATCAGCTCGCAGTCGAGCACCACCCAGCCCGAGTTCAGCTCTTCGAACAGGGGCGCCAGGCGGGTCTGCAGGCGCGCCAATACGGCCAGCTCCAGCAGTTGGTCCTCGAAGAAGGGTCGCCCGGTGCGGGTGTAGAGGCAGCCGATGCCGCCCTCCACCCCGAAACGGCTGCGGGCCGTGCCCGCGTCCCGGCACACCACCGCCACCGCCCGCGAGCCCATGTGCTTCTCCTGGCAGATGACCCGCTCCACCCCCTGGCGAGCGAAGTCGTCAAAGGCCTCGTCGGGATGCTCGAGCAGCTCGGGCCGAGCGCTGGTCTGGGCGGGGGACATGGTGGGCGGCAGGTAGACCAGCCAGCGCGGGTTGACGGCAAAGCGGCTCATCACCTCCAGAGCCGCGTTGGCGTTCTCCTCGCGGATGCTGACCAGCCCCTTGAGCCGGGTGCGCACGTAATGCTTCCCCAGCACCTGATCCAGCTCCAGCACGTCGTCGTGCTGCTGCTGCAGGCTGCGCTCGGGGCTGACCCCCAGCGGGCGCACGGGTTCGGAGTAAACCTGCCGGGCTCTGACGCTGACCAGCTCGCGCTCGGGGTAGCGCAGCGCCGTCAGCGCCCCGCCGAAGACGCAGCCCGTATCGATGCAGAGGGTGCGGTTGAGCCACTCGGGCTGGGGAACCGGGGTGTGCCCGTAGACCACCATGGCCCGCCCGCGGTACTCGGCGGCCCAATTGTAGCGAACGGGCAGGCCGAACTCGTCCGTCTCGCCGGTGGTCTCGCCATAGAGGGCAAAGCTGCGCACCGCCCCCGAGGCCCGGCCGGCCATCTCCGCCTTCATGCCGGCGTGGGCCACCACCAGCCGTCCCCCGTCCAGCTCGTAGTGGCTGACCAGGCCGTCCAAGAATCCCAGCACCTGGCGCTTGAAGGCATCCCCTTCGCCCTCGAGCTGCTCCAGCGAGCAGGCCAGGCCGTGCTTGACCTGCACGTTCTTGCCCCGCAGGGCCTGCACGAGCTTAACGTCGTGGTTTCCGGGCAGGCAGAGAGCCTGACCTTGCGCCACCATCTCCATGACAAGCTTGAGAACCTGAGGTATCTTTGGCCCCCGGTCGACCAGGTCGCCCAGGAAGATGGCCCGGCGCCCCTCCGGGTGGCGTCCGTCGCGGTAGCCCAGTTTCTCCATCAGCTCGATCAGCTCGTCGTAGCAGCCGTGCACGTCCCCGATCAAGTCGAAGGGACCCGTGTCGCCCCGCCGGTCGGTCCAGAGAGGCACGCGCTGGATGCTGACGGCCTCCACCTCTTCGGGCTCGGAGAAACGGTGGATCTCGCGCACGCCTTCCCGGGCCAGCTCCTTGAGGCTACGCCGCAACTGCGAGCGATGATGGGCCACCACGTGGCGGCCAAACTGGCGGTCGGGGCGAGTGCTGTTGCGCTCCAGACAGACCTCTTCGGGCATGTCCAGCACGAAGGCCACCGGGCGCACGTGATACTTCTTGGCCAGGGCCAGCAGAGGCTTGCGGCCCTCGGACTGGACGTTGGTGGCGTCCACCACGGTCAGCCTGCGCAGCTCGAGCCGCCGGGCCAGAACGTAGTGGAGCGTCTCGAAGGCCTGCGTGCTGACGGCCTGGTCGTTCTCGTCGTCGGAGACCAGGCCCCGGAAGAAGTCCGAGCTGAGCACCTCGGTGGGCCGGAAGTGGCGGCGGGCGAAGGTGGACTTGCCGCTGCCGCTGGCCCCCACGAGTAAGACCAGGGTAAAGTCGGGCAGCTCAATGGTCACGCTGGAACACCCCCATCTGGGTGGGCGCGCCGCAGGCCGCATCCTCTTCTCCCACAGGCAGCAGCGACAGGCTGTAGCCGTGACGCTCGGCCACGCCACCGGCCCAGGCGGCAAACTCGGAGCGGCTCCACTCGAAGCGGTGGTCGCCGTGGCGCACTTTGCCCGCCGGCAGAGCGGGCCAGAGCACGTTGTAGTCGCGGTTGGGGGTGGTCAGGACGACCGTCTTCGGGCGCGCGAACTCGAACAGGCAGCGCTCGAACGAGGTCAGGCGATGAGGATCGAGGTGCTCCACCACCTCCACCACGGCAGCCGCGTCGAAGCCTTCCAGGGCGCGGTCACGGTAGACCAGCGAGCCCAACCGCAGGGTCAGGCGCTGGCGCTGGCGCTCGGACATGCGCTCCAGGCGCAGCCGCTCGGCGGCCCGCTCGAGCAGCAGGCTGGAGACGTCCACCCCCACGATCTGCTGGAAGGACTTCTCCTTGAGCAAGAGCTGCAACAGGCGGCCCTCGCCGCAACCCAGGTCGAGCACCGAACGGGCTCCGCTCTGCTTGAGCGTCTCCAGCACTGCCTGCAGGCGGAGATCGTGCAACCGCTCGACTCGCTCGGTGGGGGGCTGCTCGTCGGGCAGCTCCTCGCGCAGGCGGGCCAGCGCCTCGCGCCGCAGGCTGCCCTGGTGCTTGAGATAGCGCGAGGCGATCAGCTCGCGCTCGGGGTGGTCTTTGAGCCAGCCCGCTCCCCGGCGCAGCAGTTTCTCGACCTCGTCCGAGCCTACGTAGTAGTGCTTCTCGTCGTCGAGCACAGGCAGCAGCACATACAGATGGGCCAGCAGGTCGCGCAGCCTGGTCTCAGCTCTGATTCGGACGTGCCAGTAAGGGCTGTCGCCCCACTCGGGAAAGCACTCGTCCAGGGGCAGGCGGGTCAGCTCGAGCTCGTAGCCCAGTGGCTCGAACAGTCGCCGCAGCATGCTCTCGCCCCCCCGGGCCGGCACCGAGGTCAGCTCGGCCTGAAGCGGCAGAGCCTGCTCGGGCAGCTCGGGATGGCCGCCGCAGCGGCCTGCGAAGGCGCTGGAGAAGACGCTGCCCATGGCCACCGAGAGAAAGCTCGAGGCCACGTAGGGACGGTCGTTCACGTAGTGCTCCAGGGGGTAGCCCCCCGGCTTGGTGCGCACCAGCGAGGTGGGCTCGATGTCGAGCAGCAGCGCGGCCGTGCAGCGCTCGGTGGTGGCCTCCGGGTAGAAGACGTGGGCCTCTCCGAAGCTCAGTCTGAAGGACTGCAGGCGCGCGGGGTGCTTGGCGAGCAGATAGCCCAGGTCGGTGGCCGGAGGGCGGCTCAGGGTGAGGGCCAGCAGCATCGCTCAGGGCTCCAGCACGTTTCGACGAGGGTTCCTGGAGTGGAGAAACTCTCGGCGATCCACCTGTCCCATCTCGATACCTACAAGGCAGGACTGGCAAGGTCCTGGCAAGCGACTCAGGGCTCCTGAGTCGCTTGCCAGGGCAGGCCCATGAAATCGGCCAGTCGCTGTGCCTGCTGGCGAGCGCCCGTCTCGCTAAGGCGGCTCTCCAGCAAATGTTCCTCCTCGGGACCGATCAGGTGGAGGTCCCAGGTAATCACCTCACGATCCTTGGAAGGGTGATGCACTTCCCTGCGCAGTTCGATGCGCTCGAAGCGGCCCCAGGGTGCTTCGACACTGGTTCGATACACCAGCAGAACGCTGATCTCGGTGCGCACCACCCGGCGCGCGCGGTCCACGACATCATGGGAGGAGGTTGTGAGCAGAACTCCGATGGCCACCATTCCCAGCGTCGGAAGGCTCAGCAGCATGGTCTTGAGCCAGCCCGCCTTCTGCGAGCCTCCGGTCAGTTGCTCATACCACATCACGACCAACACCGTGCCGCAGACGAATACAAAGCCCAACCCCATGGCAATCAAGAGACTGTTCTTATTTCGGAAATAGAGCCGGTCCCCCATCGCGGTCCAATTCTTGCCCGGGCTTACTCTCTCCTAGGAGCCCCCATTGTGGTGTCGGAGGGAACCTCCGCCACCACAAGATGTGTAGGCGGCCGAGATCCGGAAAATCGTGTCAAGGGGGTTTCCGGCTGCGCTCCTGGAGAGAAGCCTGGTGATTAATTGACTTCCTTGCGGCGGGTCTGCAGCCGCTGGCGCAGGATGGCCTCCAGGTGCCCCCGGTCGGCGCCGGCTTCGGTCAGGTAGGCCACCGAAGCGCTCCCCAGCAGCAGCATGCTCATCAGGACGTGCATCCAGTCCACGCTGGTGTGGTGGAAGTCTTTGGAGACGATCAGGGCCTTCTCGATCACGCTGCGCAACTCGTCCGAGACGCCCCGAGGACGGTCGCCGAGCAGGCGGCCGTCCAACTGCTCGAGCAACCAGGCGGTATCGGTGCCGGCCTCGGCCAGGGTTCGCACGGCTTCTCCGTCAGGGTCGCGCACCAGCTGGGCCAGGAGGTCGAGCGAGTCGAGCGGGCGCTCGTCCACTAGGACTCCTCCACGACCTGCTGCAGGCGGTCCAGGTTGATCACCTTGATTTGACGCCCGTTCTGCTCGAGCATGCCCTCGGCCCGAAACTCGGAGGCCATCCGGCTGATGGTCTCGCGAGTGGTGCCCAGCAAACCGGCCAGCACGCGGTGGGAAACGCCCCGGGGCAACAGCACGCCGTCTCCCACGTCGGTGCCCTGGCGCAGAGCCAGGTCGCACAGCACCGCTGCCAGGCGCTGCCGGGCACTGAGCAGGGCCAGGTCCTGAATGCGAGCATTGGCCTGCCGCAGACGCTGGCTCAGAAAGCCGAGCAGGTTCAGGGCGGCGGCCGGGTAGCTCTGCAGAAAGTCGAAGAATTCGGCTCGGTACAAAACCATGAGCTCGCAGGGCTCGATGGCGTAGGTGCTGGCCGAGCGCGGCTCGCCGTCGAGCAAAGCCATGTCGCCGAAGAAAGAGCCCGCGCCCAGCAAGGTCAGGGTCACCTCGCGCCCGCTGGGGGTCTCGCTGACCACCCGGATGGTGCCCTCCAGCAGCAGATACATGCAATCGCCCGGATCGCCCTGCAGGAAGATGGCCTGCTCGGGCTTGAGTCGGCGGGGGCGCATGCGCCTGGCCAGTTGGGCCCGCTGCTCGGAGCTCAGGATCGAGAGCAGTGGCACCTTCTCGAGCTGGCGGGAGAGTTTGGCTTCGTCTACCCGGGGCAGCATCGCACAAACCGTTCCCCGCTCGGGAGTGGTTTACCTACCTGCGCAAAATGCGCTGGAGGCGGGTACCTTACGGCACAGGAGCCTGGGGGCGGCTCGATTTGCGACCTGACAACCCGGAGGCGGCTTGCCTTGCGACCTGACAAACCAGCCAGGGGGTGGGGGCCCGATTTCGCCGGGGAAGCGGCCACATCTCTCCAGGGCCCATTGGCAGACGTGTAGTGTAAATCCAAAAAATTACACTACACACTTCTAGACGAAAGCGCGAACAACGACCACCCCGGTCGGCCCCAAAGCCAGCTTTCGCGAACCAGCCCCATCGGAGCTCCGGTTGACCCGGGAACACGACCGCATCCTCGCGAGGCGATTGGCAGACGTGTAGTGTAAATCCAAAAAATTACACTACACACTTCTGGACCAAAGCGCGAACAACGACCACCCCGGTCGGCCCCAAAGCCAGCTTTCGCGAACCAGCCCCATCGGAGCTCCGGTTGACCCGGGAACACGACCGCATCCTCGCGAGGCGGTTGGCAGACGTGGAGTGTGAACCCGCAAACTTACCCTCCATGATTCTCGAGAAGCCTGCCCTGCAGGCCATTCTGGGCGGCGCTCATGAAAGGTCGCGGGATCCGGCTTCAGTGCGGGGGGTGGCCGCACTCCCCTCCCGGGCCACCGGCAAACGTGTAGTGTAAATTCAAAAATTTGCACTACACGTTTCTCCACGAAAATGCGGGCAACCACCACCGGTCCCTGGGATTCGGTCGAGCAGCCAGGGCAACCAGCGTGACTCCCAGGGCTACCAGCAAGAACGCAGGCCGTCCCGCAACCAGAGCCGGTCTCGCGCGCGAGGGTGGCCGGGCTAGAGCTTCAGAGCCCGCGCCAACGGATCCTCACCCGCCCCCACCGCCACGTCGGGCTGCAGGCCCTTGCCGTTCAGGTCGGCTCCGTTGAGGCCCAGATAGCGTCCGGTGGTCAGGTGCAGGCCGCCTCCGCCGGGCAGCTCGTAAAACGACTGCACGCGCGCCTTGCCGAAGGTGCGCGTGCCCACCACCGCTACGTTGGGGCGGCCCTGCAGGCTCTGGGCCACCAGCTCACCAGCGCTGGCGGTGCCGGCGTCCACCAGCAGCACCAGCTTTCCCTTGAAGGCCAGCGGGCCGCGCGAAGAGAGCTGCTTGCGGGCTCCCCCGTGGCCTTCCTCCAGCAGCAGTGGGCCCAGAGCGAAGAGTCCCGCCAGCTTGATGCCCTGGTCGTAGTCGCCGCCCGGATTGCCGCGAAGATCCAGCACCAGGCGCTTCAGGGGGCCCAGCTGGCCCAGCTCGTGGCCTACCTGGCGCACCGTTTCGGGACCAAAGAAGCCCACCCGCACATAGCCGGTATCGGCCGAGAGCTTGCGCGATACCACGGGAGGCAGGCGCAGGCTGCGCCGGGTGACCTCCAGAGCCAGAGGACGGCCCTGGCGCTCGAGTTGCAGGCGAGCCCTGCTACCAGGAGCTCCCAACAGCAGGTTGCCGGCCGTGTAGAAGGTGCGCCCCTCCACCTTCTGGCCGTCCACGGCCAGGATGCGATCTCCCGGGCGAACGCCAGCCTCCAACGCAGGTGAGCCGTCGAGACAGGCAACCACCACCAGACCGCCCCGCCAGGCCAGCTCCACGCCGACGCCCGAAAAGCTGCCTCCGCGCCGGGTGGTCTCCTCCAGTTGGCGCTCAGCCGGAGTGATCACGGTGGAGTAAGGATCCTTCAGCGAATCCACCATGGCCCGCAGGGCCGCTTCGCCCGCGGCCGGCGCCTGGGCCTGGGGCACGAGGCCGAAGGCTCCCTCGAAGGCCGTCCATTCGCCCTGCTCGGAGGGCAGCTCGGGCACCACGCGCCGCGCCGCCCTCCAAGCGGCCCGGGTCAGTTGCTGGGGCTGAACCGGCTCCAGAGCGTCGCTCAGGATGACCTGGTGCACCTGTCGCAGCGTGAGCAGCACCAGCGCCGAGGGGGCCTGGGCCACCACCGCCACGGCCAGAGTAAGGACCAGTGCCAGAGCCAGGAGACGGCGCATCGGGATCTCGTTCTGGACCCTCGCAGGGGCTCCTGGCAAGGGCGCGGAATAGGCCGGCGTGATCCTCGTGACTCCTTACGACGCCCGCTCGCGACGCATGGCCCGGCTGTTGCGGCTCGTCTTGCTGCTCTCTCTGGGCACGATCTTCGTGCTCTTGTACTGGGCCATCGTCGCCTTTCTCACCCTGCGCCGGGGCAACCGGCTCCGAATCTCGGGCGAGAACGCCTCGGGTGACAGCCGCCTGAAAGACATCCTGGCTCGGGCCTACCCCGAAGGGGTGAGCGGGGCCGATTACCAGGCTCTGATCGCCTTTCTGGCCAGTCGGGTGCCAGCCGATACCGTGGCCCGCACGGTGGCCGGTCCGTCCGGCAAGGAAGTAGCGGCGGTGCTGGCCGACCTGGGGCAGGCGCAGCCGACCCAGGAGACCGAGCAGGTGCGCGAAAGGCTCACCCCCCTCGGCTTCGACGACTGGGTTCGACGCTACGCTTAGCGAGCTACGGGCGCCAGCGCCGTATGCTCAGCGCGCTCCATAGAACTGCGAGAGCCGTTGCAGCGCTCGCTCGATATTGTGAGCCTCGAAGCCGGCAAAGGGCCCGTAGGGCACATAGCTGACCCGGTCATAAGCCCTGACCAGCCGCACGAAGGCAGGCATCGTCTCGCTCACGTCCCGGTAGCGCGACTGGCAGGCCCACTCGTAGTCGCGCGCGGCCCGTGACAGCTCGACCAGGTCGGAGATGGTGAAGGGCGAGCCCAGGCCCGCGCGCCAACCGCCCGGTGCGTAGCAGGCCCCCAGCAAGCGCTCGGCCGAGAAACGGATGTTCTGAGCCTCCCCCAGCAGCTCGCGGGGGTTCTCGTAGTAGGGGCGGTCGGTCGGCTCCAGGGGAGAATCCGCCAGAGATACCCCGGCGGGCTGATCGCGGCCGGCAAAGCGATCGGCCAGATGGCGCACCGCCCCGCTGAGGCGCTCGGCGGTCACCAGGGCGGCGTCCACTCCCTGTTGCTCGGCCTCGGTCAGGGGCAGCAGCTGCAAGCTGGCTTTGACCCGCGTGCGGGCCACATCCAGGTCGGTGATCAGCGGACGCAGCGAGTCGGGGGTGGAGTCGCCCTGCAAAGCTCCCACCAGCCCACCGGCCGCTTTGTTGAGGCGATCCAGGTCATCCAGCGCCGTCTTCTGGCCCCAGGTCAGCTCCTTCTCGGCACCATAGCGCAGCAGGATGGGCATGACGGCCGCGTCGATGGCCTGCGAGGCATCCAGCAAGGTGCCTTCGGCCCCGGCCAGAGTGACCAACAGCAGCCAGACGATGATGGCTCTCATGCTTTGAGGATAGCAGAGACTACAAGGGCGCCGAAGGCTCGGCCGGGGGCATGGGCCAGATCTTCTCGGGCCGGTGGTAGCGCTCGCCGAAGAAGTCCAGAATGCCGGGCCAGCGGTCTTCGAAGCGAGCCCAGTTGTACTCGGTGACCCGAGGCGTCATGGGGTTGGAGTCGCGCGGCGGCAGCTCGCGGGAAGCAAAGCGGCTGTAGCGCCAGGTGCCCTCGCGGGTAGGCACGCACACCGAGGGCGTCACCACCGAGAAGAGCGCGGGCCGGTCCAACTCGCCCGGGAGAGCAGCGACGACAGGAGCGGTCGACAAATCTGGGGCGGACGGCTCGAAAGCGGGCACGGCCACCGTAAACTGCTCGTGGTAGGCCATCAGCTCGTTGGCCAGTTGGATGGCCGGATCGCGCCGGCCAGCCGGACTGCGCCCGGCCTCCTCGTAGAGTGCGAAGGCGGCCCACAGCATGTTGGCGGTGTTGGTCGAGGTGGGCAAGGATCCGCCCTGCTCGATGACCTGGCGGCTCTGCTCGAGCACCACCCGGGCCTCCTCGGGCTCGGGCGCCATGGCCAGCACCTCGCCCTCGGTCAGGGCCGATCCCTTGGCCCGGCGGGCCTCCATGAACTGCTGTCCGGCCACGCCGATGTCGGCGAAGATGCGGCGGTTGCCGTCCTCCAGGGTGTTCTGCAGGGTCTGGGCCACCCGGGCCAGGCGATCCACCACCGGCCCCGAGTCCTGCCGGATGATGCCGGCCAGCCGGTGAGCCGCCACGGTGATGGTGCGCGGGTCGAACCAGGCCGAGGCGCGCGTGCCCGGCTCTTGCTGACCCAGGAAGAAAGCCGTCAGGAAGGCGGCGCACAGCTTGACCGTGCCCCACAGCCCCAGTCCCTCCAGGTCCACCCCTTCGGATCGGGGGCCGACCGCGCAGGCGAAACTCTTGCCCGCCTCCATCTGCTTGACCACGCTCAGGGCCTGGTCGGCCGCCTGCATCGAGCGGCCGGCCATGCGAGAGGCGTAAACGGCCATACCAT
>CAZWUN010000092.1:0-15567 GCA_964637145.1 uncultured Burkholderiales bacterium | reverse complement strand
AAGGACCGAGGGAGTACCGTCTGAGCTTCCTAGAAGTTTCCTCAAAATTCGTCCCTTGAACCTCGTTGCGAGCCTTATCCTCGCGACTAACCTTTCTACGACTGCGGCCCGGATAGTCTTACACCTCCAGTCAACCCGTATCGGCCGCAAACCAAAACCCTTATGCACTACAAGCGAAAGCGGCGGAGCCGGCTTCCCCGGCGACCCCCATCCTTCGCCCGCTAACTTGCTTTAGTTTTTCTCAAGCACTCGTCCCTTCGACGGTGCGCGCAACGGATCCTTCTTTGAGTCGAAAACCCATTCCCTTTGCCAACTTACTGGCGGGTTTTTGAGGCTAGAACTCAGAGTAGGATTCAATTTGGAGCCCCTCCTTCGCTTACCAGGCGAAGACTCCTTCCGAACATAAAACGTTTTCACTTGGATGAAGTTCTGGCAAGAATTTAGTCCTCATCCGCGGCCGAACCCCCGTCGCTCGTCGTCGGCTCACGTCCCAGTCGACGCCTTGCCTCCAGCCAACCGCGAAGGAAAGCGTGCAAGTTCCCGTCCAGCACCCCCTGGACATCCGCCGTGTCGACGCCGGTTCGCCGGTCCTTGACCTGAGTGTAGGGTTGTAGCACGTAGCTTCGAATCTGGTTTGCCCAGGCGGCCTCGCGGTGCTCTCCCTTGATTGCCGCAAGCCTCTCCATCCGTTCGGACTGCTGCAACTCATAGAGCTTGGATTTTAGAATGCGCATGGCGGTCGCTCGATTAGAGTGTTGGGAGCGCTCGTTCTGGCAGGCCACCACGACCCCGGTGGGCAAATGAGTGATGCGGATGGCTGAATCCGTTTTGTTCACATGCTGCCCACCCGCTCCCGAGGAGCGGTAGGTATCCACCTTAAGATCTTCGGGCCGAATCTCCACCTCTTGCTCGTCCTCGATCTCAGGGGTAACTTCGACTCTGGCGAAGGCGGTATGGCGACGTCGAGCCTGGTCGAAAGGCGAGATGCGTACCAGTCGGTGCACTCCCCGCTCTCCTTGGAGCAGGCCATACGCCTGCTGTCCAGTTACAAAAATTGTGCCCGAGTGAATGCCGGCTTCATCTCCAGGGGAGCGATCAGCCAACTCAACCTTGAACCCGGCATCCTCTCCCCACCTGATGTACATGCGCAAAAGCATGTCGGCCCAGTCCTGCGCGTCAGTCCCACCCGAGCCGGCGTGCACCGAGAGAATTGCGGACGACTGGTCATGGTCGCCTGAAAGAAGCGAGCGCGTTTCCGCCTTCTCAAGATTAGCCTCCAATTCACGGGCGACCCGCTCGACCTCGGCCACTTCCTCGGGTTGGTCCTCGCTGGCTAACTCAAGCCATTCTTCCAGATCCCGGACCTGCTTCTCCAGGCCCTCCCAGGTTTCGATGGCTTGCTTGTGCTGGTTCAGTTCGACCACCAGAGCGCGAGCCTCGTTGGGACGGTCCCAAACACCCTCCGAAGAAAGCCTTCTCTCGAGCTCGTCGGCCTTGATGCGATGCTGATCGAGGTCAAAGATAGTCGCGCATCCGGCTCATCCGGGCGCGCAACTGTTCCAAGTTGGTCGTGTGCTGTGCTAACATTGCTGAATTCCTCGCCTTTGCCGGGGACCGCCCGTCACGAGCCTAATTCTCGGCCGGATAGTGGCACTTCTTCCATTTCTTGCCGCTACCACACCAGCACGGGTCGTTGCGACCCATCTTCTGCACCACCCGGCGCACGGTGTGGCCGCGCCCGGCCTCGTCGCGATTGGTGCGGGTGGCCTGCATGGTCTTTTCCTCCTGCACTTCCGCGCCCTGCTTGACTTCAAGCTTGAACAGCAGCCTCACAGTATCTTCCATGATGCGCTGCTTGAGAGCTTCGAATTCCTGAAACGCCTCGCGAATGAACTCGATCTGAGGATCTTTCTGGCCATATCCGCGCAGGCCAATGCCCTCGCGCAACATGTCGATGGATTCCAGATGATCGATCCACTTCTCGTCGAGCGTCGTCAGCAGAATATGCTTCTCGAAAGCCTGCATCAGATCCGGACCCAGACGCTCCGCCTTGGCATTGTAGAAGTCCTTAGCCCAGCCAGACAGTTTCTCGCGAATATCGTCTCGGGCCAGCCCTTCAAGCTCGTCCACCGACGATTCTTCCGGGAAATCGAGCATGTCCTTGAGATTCTCGAACAGATTGTCCAGGTCCCAGTCCTCGGGGGGGGCCTCCAGCGGCACCGACTGACGCATCTCTGCATCGACGATCTGGTCCACGAAGTGCAAGACCTGCGGGCGCAGGGATTCTCCCTTGAGAATCCGATCACGCTCTTCATAAATGATCCGCCGCTGCTCATTCATGGTGTCGTCGTACTTGAGCACGTTTTTGCGGATGTCGAAGTGGTGGCTCTCTACCTTCTGCTGAGCGTTCTCGATACCCTTGGTGACGAGACCGCTCTCGATGGGGACGTCTTCCTCAACTTTGAGCCACTCCATCGCTGTTTTGATGCGGTCCGAGCCGAACAAACGCATCAGCTCGTCGTCTAGCCCCACGTAAAAGCGCGAGCTGCCCGGGTCGCCTTGACGACCCGCCCGGCCACGCAGCTGGTTGTCAATACGACGCGATTCATGACGCTCCGTACCAAGTATGTGGAGTCCACCTGCTTCGCGTACCTTCTGAGCGTCTTCGGGAATCGGGGGATTGCCACCCAGAATGATGTCCACTCCACGACCAGCCATGTTGGTGGCGATGGTGACCGCGCCAGGGCGACCGGCCTGTGCGATAATCTGTGCTTCCTTCTCATGATATTTGGCGTTCAACACCTCGTGCTTGATGCCACGTCGCTTGAGAAGCTGCGAGAGTTGCTCGGACTTCTCAATCGAGCGCGTACCAACCAACACCGGTCGGCCCTTCTCGTGCATCTGCACGATCTCTTCCACTGCCGCCTTGAACTTGATGGTCTCATTCTTGTAAACCAGGTCCGAGTAGTCTTTTCGCGAAATCGCACGATTGGTCGGAATCACAACCACGTCCACGTTGTAGATTTCGCGAAACTCTCGCTCCTCTGTGGCCGCCGTGCCGGTCATCCCGGCCAGCTTCTTGTACATCTTGAAGTAGTTCTGGAAGGTAATGGAGGCCAGTGTCTGATCCTCCTGGCGCACCTTGACGCCCTCCTTGGCCTCGATGGCCTGGTGCAGGCCGTCCGAATAGCGACGCCCGAACATCAAGCGACCAGTGAACTCATCCACGATCACGATCTCGCCATCTTTGATGACGTACTCGATCTCGTTGCGATAGCACTCCTTGGCTCTCAGTGCATTATTGATATAGTGAGCCAACTCAGAATTCTCAAAATCATAAAGGTTCTCGATATTGAGAATACCCTCCACGCGCTCGACACCCTCTTCTGTCAATGGAGCGGTCTTGGCTTTCTCCTCAACATTATAATCGCGGTCGCGCTGGAGTTGGGAAGCGATCTTGGCGAACTTTTGATACTGGTCGGTCGACTTGCGTCCCCGGCCCGAGATAATGAGCGGGGTGCGGGCCTCGTCGATCAAGATCGAGTCAACCTCGTCCACGATTGCGTACTGGAGGCCGCGCTGCACCTTCTGATCAAGTGCCCAGACCATGTTGTCGCGCAGATAGTCGAAACCATATTCGTTATTGGTACCGTAGGTAATGTCTGCCTGGTAGGCCTCACGCCGAGAGACAGGGCGCAGGTGACGCAGTCCCTCGTCTTCAATCTCAACAGTCGGATCGTAGAGATAGGCTACATCGTGGTTGATGATCCCCACGCTCAAACCAAGCGCGTGATAGACGGGGGCCATCCAGCGCCCGTCGCGCTTGGCCAGGTAATCGTTAACGGTGATGAGGTGGGCTCCCTTACCCTCCAGCGCATTCAGATAGAGCGGCGAGGTGGCTACCAGAGTCTTCCCTTCGCCGGTGCGCATTTCAGCGATGCGGCCTTGATGGAGAACGATACCGCCAATCATCTGCACGTCAAAGTGCCGCATGTTCATCTTCTGCCGACTGACTTCACGCACCAACGCAAAAGCCTCGGGCAATATCTGATCCAGGGTCTCCCCCTTGGACAGGCGCTCTCGAAAACTGCTGGTGCGTCCCTTCATCTCGGTATCCGAGATGTTCTCGACCGACTTCTCAAGAGCGTTGATTTTATCGACGATTGTTCGGATCTTCTTGATCTCGCGGGCGTTGGAGTCGAAGATCCCTTTCAATAAACCGAGCATGTCCTCACCGAAACGCGCGCCGCATGGCGCGCAAAGTCAAAGTCAAGCGCCTTAACTTATGCGAAGGGAGCGCTTCTCCTCTTTCGGACTGCCCCGATCAAGGCTTGATGGCGATCCCGTAAGGCGAAGAGTTGGGCAGCGGACTGGTGGTTTTCAAAGTTCCTCCCGTGGCACCGTCGAGAATAACGACTGTACCTGCGTCTTTGCAGGTAACGAAGGTCCGTGAACTGTCCGGACTGCAAGCGACACCTACCGGTCCGCTGCCAGTCGGCACAGTGGCCAGGACGGCGTGGCTTCGCCCATCCACCATGGTGACCGAGTTGGAGCCCTTATTGGTTACCCAGATCCGCATCCCGTTGGGACTTACCGCGACTTTCTGCGGACTGACCCCCACACGGACGCGACCGAGTTCACCCAGGGAAGCGGCATCCACCACCGACATGTCTCCGGAGGCCGAATTGGCCGTGTACACGAAGCGCCCATCGACGGACATGGCGATGCCGGTCGGGCTAGCCCCGACCGGGCACACTCCCACCGGTTGCCCGGTATAGCCGTCCAGGGCCACTACCTCACCCGATTGAGGATTGCCCTGCACTACGAACACGCGGCCCCCTTCCCGGCTCATCACAGCCCCCATAGGGTATCCTACTCCGCCGCTCCGCATGGGGGGCAGAGGAAGGTAGCGAGTCGGTTGGTTGGTCCGGGTATCGATCATCATCACTCCCGGCGAGCCGGACATAACGGAAACGAGCAGGTAGTTGCCATCGCCCGAAAGGCGCAGGTCCGTCACGATTCCCTGGGCCGGCAAAGCTGCGATTACAACGTTCTTGTTTACGGTATCCAGAACCTGAACTTGCTGGGAGGAGTCGCTCATATACAAACGGGTGCCGCTGACGTTGAAGCAGAGCCAGTAGGGCTGAACCCCCAGGGTATGATAGCCGGTCTGACTCAAGTTTCCGCTGGGAATCATCATCAGCGAATTCGGGTTGACGTCGATTGCGTGCTGATCCGCAAATCCAGGGCCGATGCTGGGGGAAACCACTGGATTGCCGCTCAGGCCCAAAGGATCCGCACCGGCTGCGATGGCCCCGCGATAAGCTTCCTGGGTTTGAAGCGGGAAGCCCTGGCTCATGACCCCCGTCATGGTGGTGGCTTGATTGATCTGGCGCGCCGCAAAGGCCACGTAGGCGGTACCAGGGCCCACCGGAGTATTGCTGATAAGCATGGTTCCCTCGGGAAGCATGCTCACGTTCGCCAGAGTCGGAGTCGGCCCGTTTGCGACGCGCACGGTTTTCTGGACGGGCGCGTAGTGGGCGGCCATTACGTTGACGGTGTAGTCACCCCCCTCGAGCTCATAAAACTCGTAATAGCCACCCTCATTGGTTACCGTCTTGCGATCGGTACCCTGGAGGGAAACCTCGGCTCCAGCGACAGGCTCATAGCCGAGCGGGTTGTTGCCGCCGGTGCCCTTCATCACGATGCCGGCCAGTGACGGCATCTTGGACTGCTTTTTATCCTTCTTCTCCTTGGCCGGAAGGGCCGGGGCCAGGGCCAGCAACAGCAAGATGACCAGCAATCTACGCATCCACATCCTCCGACGCAATCGAGTCGGCTTTCTTCCCCGCTTCGGCGGCCAGGAATTCTTCGGCCATCACGACCGCGGCATAATCATCGTAGGGTTCAGGCGGCACTTGAAGGCCCAGCGGAACCAGTTTCCAGATGCCACGGGGCGGATGGTCGACAAAGTATCGTTTGCGAGCTCGCTCGGTGGTGTAGCGCTCGTCCACCACCCGCGGACTCAACGAGAGAACTCGTTTGAGACGCTTGATGACTTCTTTGGAACCGGTGCTGCCTCCTACCACCAGAGCTCCGGGAGAATGTCGCCCAAACATCTGCTCGATAACAGCCTCGAGTTTCTCTGTCGGGACGATGCTGCGCTCCATCACCCCCGTGGGAGAGACGACCGCCAGGCCACACTTGCGCCGACCGGGATCGACGGCCAAGACGATCATCGCACTTGCCCCCGGGCCGTCTGACCCTTGCGGGCGGCGTCATCCCCACCCGGTCGGACGACGATCTTCAATTCCAGGCTACTCGACTGATAGAGGTCCTTCCGAGCGATTGCCTCAAGCGTCGCCAGTCCCGGCACTTCTTCGACGCTCTGAATCAAAGAATTCATGGTCTCCGAATCGAGCTCAAAACCGAGTCCTCCATCAGGACCGTTCATCATGCCCGCTCTGAGGGCTGCTTGCTTGATTTCCTCGAGAAACTGATACCACTCCATAAGAAAAGTTGGATTATGAGGGTCCACGATCTTGCTGGCCACCACTTCGCCAGCTCGAAACACGCGCTTGACCGGAAACAGGCTGAAATGGACCGCCAGGGGCTCGGTATCACCGAGCAGATAGTTCCGCCCCGCCACGACGCGCAAGCCGAACACCTCGGGGCTGTTGCGAACCCGGTCAGCCAGCTCGCGCAGAAGCCGGGAATCGAATGACAACAGCACCTCGTCGGCGGGAACTCCAGGCTTGCCTTTCAATCGAGCCACCTCATTATACTTAATGATGGTACCAAGATTGGCCCGAGCCACCGCGTTGCGCAACTGGTCTTCGATATTCTCGGCCGGGATGCCAGGTGGAAGAGTGCCCAAAAAGATCGGTTGGTCGATTCCCCAGATCAGGTTGCCGCTCTCCAACGTATCCGTCAAACGGGAGACTTGTTCGGAGAGCTCGCGCTGACGACGCTCGAGCTCCTCGGTCCCGGCCAGCAGTTGGCGCACATCTTTGGCAAGGAAGGCCGCGATGGTCAGAGTTCCCAGAGCGATCATCATTCCCGTGATGGTAGTCACGAAGATGGACGTGTGGCGTGGGCGCATCCCGAAGACGCTCATTTTCTTGCGCCCCACATGGCGCCCAAGCTGGTTGCCAAGGTAAGCGATCCCTCCCGAGAGGGCCGCCACGACAAGGTAAACCAGCATTACCCTCAGGATCGTTGACACCTGACTACTCCAAGATTGCCTCTACTTGCGTGACGCGTCGATCAGAAAAAAGATTCCCAGAACCCCGAAAATCAGATTCGGAAACCAGGCACCGAGCAACGGAGAGATCGCCCCCGACTCGCCCATCACCACTCCCAGCGTCATCATCACATGATAGACCAGAATGAAAAAAACCGACAAGCCCATGCCCATGGAGGTGCTGGTCCGATGAGGCCGCACGCCGAGTGGAATGGCGAAGGCACCGAACACTAAACAACACCAAGCGATGGAGAGCTTCTGATGGTAGGCTACCCAGAGCCGATTCTTGACCTTCTCGGTCTGAGTGTCCCCCTCCGGGCCGGTGACGGGCCTGGGGAACTCGGCTAGCCGGCGTAAGATTTCTGCTCGACTCATCTCCTCAGGTCGAAACTTGCGACGAGAGAGTTCCTCAGGTCCGGGGGGCGCCTCGGCCAGGCTCATTGGAGTCCAGCCTTCATCACCACGCACTTCGAAGATGGCCTCTTGCTGGCTGCCAAACTCCACTTCGCGCAGGTTCTTCAGCAGCCACACCTGTCCGTTCCACTGGGCCACCTCGGCGTAAATCTCGCGGCGTCGTTGGCCCTGGTAGAAAAAGTGGATGAACACGCCCCGCATCTCGCGCTGCTTGGTATTGAGGCTGTGGGCGTAGACCACTTGCTCCTGGCCATTGGCCAGCTTGCGTGGTGTGGTGAAGAGCGATTGCTCCATCTCATCAGGCTGTCGATGCAGCATGAAGAGATTCATCGCCCGCTTCATGGTGGGAGGCACGATATACTCATTCATCCATGCTGCCACGCCCGTCATCAGCAAGGCGAAAACCAGGCCGGGGAAGGCCACGCGCAGGAATCCAATCCCGCCAGCTTTCATCGCCACGAGCTCCGACTCGCCCGAAAGTCGGCCAAAGGTCAGTAGAGAAGCAAGCAGCACCGCCATTGGAAAGGTGTATACCAGCACCATTGGTAGCCTGTTCCAGATGTACTCAGCCACGACGGAGACTCCCGCGTGGCCATCGAGGACCATCCGTACGACCCCCATCAAGGATTCAACTGAAAAGAAGAGGATGCTGAATGCCGCCAGACCAAAGGCAAACGGGCCCAGCATCTCCTGCATGATATAACGATCTAGGATCTTGACCATGAAATTCAGTGCCCGTTGGCGCCGCCATTCGCCCCTGGCTTCTCCCTGGGCTCTGCACCCGCGCCCACGGCCACCATGTTGACTTCGTGCTCATCCGGCATGCGGAAGTTCTCGCCCAGATAGAACTGCCGGGCCAGCTCGCTGTTCCCGATCTCGCGCGCATTTCCGGCCACCAGGATGCGGCCGTCCCGAATGATGTAGGCGCGATCGGTTATGGCCAGGGTCTCCCGCACGTTGTGATCGGTAATCAAGATTCCGATCCCTCGCTCACGAAGACGCACGATAATCTCCTGGATCTCGGTCACAGCGATGGGGTCAACCCCGGTGAAGGGTTCGTCAAGCAGCAAGAAGTCGGGATTCATAGCCAAAGAACGGGCGATCTCGACCCTTCTACGCTCTCCTCCGGACAGAACATAAGCCGCACTTTTCCGCACCCGCTTGAGTGAGAACTCTCCTAGCAGAGCTTCCAGCTTCTCAGCCTGGAGCGCGGTCGGTACACCGCGTACTTCCCAGATCAAGCGGAGATTCTCCTCGACGGATAGATGCCTGAAGATAGACGGCTCCTGGGCCAGGTACCCGATGCCAAGCCGAGCTCGGGTAGCCATCGGCAGCCCGGTCACCTCCCGGGTACCCAGGAAAATTTGCCCGGCAGTGGGCTTGACCAGTCCCACCACCATCGAGAAGGTGGTTGTCTTGCCCGCCCCGTTGGAACCGAGCAGCCCAACCACTTCGCCCTTCTCGACGGTCAAGCTGACGCCATCCACCACACG
The DNA here is from genome assembly GCA_964637145.1 of uncultured Burkholderiales bacterium. Lineage (GTDB taxonomy): Bacteria > Vulcanimicrobiota > Xenobia > Xenobiales > QWHO01 > QWHO01. Next base: position 6,417 of record CAZWUN010000092.1, on the reverse strand, counting down.
GCGGCGACGGTAGGCCTTCACCAGCTGCTCGAGCCTGATGTTCAAGACTCGGGACCGTCCTCGACCTGCATGACTCCCCGAACTTCCCCAAGAATCTCGAAATGGCGAAGATCAGGCGAAGCGATCAAGCGCTCGCCTTCGACCACCGAGCCCGACCGCTCGACGCGCACTCCCCGATCACCAAAGAACTGCCGTTCCTTCCCATCCCACACCAACCGATTCACAGTCAGCGACTCTCCATCGGGGCCGGTTGCCGTCACCCGTCCCTGGAACTCGACCCGCTCGGAGTCGACATCCACATCAGCCCCTGAAGCAGCGACCAGAGTCTTCTTTTGCTTGCCCTTGTCCCACAAAGTAAACTCGACCTTCAGGGCGCGAGCCCGACGGGTCGGATCGTTCCATTCTACCTGCTCGGCAACCAGCTGCCAGGGAAGTCCCCGAGAGGACTGTAATGTGGCCGACTTGAGGCCCGACCGATGGCTGGATGGGGAACTCGTAGTCGAGGGGGATGCGCTCTCAGCCGGTCCCGGGGAGGGAGAAGCGGGAGTAGCAGTGGCCGGAGTGGCGGTGGGTGTGGCTTCCCCTCCTCCGCCACTCCCGGAACCGCACCCGACCATGACCGCCAGAAGTAGCTGGCCCATCAGGATCAAACCCGCCAGACGCTTTGTTCCCAGTACCCTCACCTCGAGGAAAGACTTGGCCCAGTATAACAGAAGAGCCGCCGGCTGCAAGACCTAGCCGGGATGAAAGCTCTTCTGCAAAAAAGGATTGCTGCGACGCTCCTCTCCAATCGTAGATTCCGGGCCATGCCCGGGATAGATCGTGAGCTCGTCTCCCAGGGGGAGTATCTTCTCGCGAATGGAACGCATCAAAACTTCGTAATTTCCGCCCGGCAGGTCGGTGCGGCCGATGCTCCCGGCAAACAGAGTATCGCCGACCAGGGCCACCTTGTCCCCGGCCAGAATCACATGACCAGGAGAGTGTCCCGGCGTGTGCAGAACTCGAAATCTGTGACGGCCGGCGAAGAACTCGTCTCCCTCCTGCAGTCTGCCGTCAGCTACCGGCCTGGGACCTGGAGGCAGGCCAAACATCATGGCCTGACCCTGAACCTGCTCCAAGAGGGGCAGATCATCCCTGTGGATCAACATCGGGACTTGCAGCGCATCCTTCAGATCCTGAGCGTAAGCGACATGGTCGATGTGACCGTGGGTCAAGAGAATGTGCTCGATCTTAAGGTCGTGTTTCCGAATGTCAGCTAGAATGCGGTCGATCTCATCGCCGGGGTCGACCACGAAGCCTCTTTTCGACACAGCGTCTGCCACTACATAGCAATTCATCGCGAACGGGCCGACAGTATGGCATGAAAGGATCACCCAGGGGGGTTCCCTCCTCGGGCCCGTTTCCCTGTAAATTCGGCCCGACGCCACCGTCCCGCGCGACTGCCGCAGACAGGCGCCAAGCCAGGAACCTCTGGCTCAGACGCGAACGCCGCCCCGATGAGCGATGCTTTTGCCGGCATGATCGGAATCATCCCGGTCGTGCCAGGTGCTCAGAGCATGACCGGCTTCCAGGTGCACCAGAACCTGAGTGAGCCGATGTATCGCAATGCCTGGCTCCACTCCGACCCCAAAGACGGAGCAGAAGGCGTTCTCTACCTCGTTCCCCAGGCAGGTGGGGGCCTGGCGGCCTTCAAACTACGCTTCAAAAGCGCCGATGGCAAGCCTTTTCGCCTGAAGGAGTTGACCTTGAACTGCCTTCTGGCCACTCAGCCCGGGGGCACCGACGGCCTGATCGCCGTGACCCTGGCGGGAACCAGCTTCCGGCTTCCGGAAGCCACGGTGCGCGGCTTTGGGCCCATTCAATTGGCGTTCAGGCCCCCCCCACCTCTGCATCCAATGGCTTTGCCAGCCGACCTGATCGACGCCTTCGAGCTGAATATCGGTCTGGCCGACTCGAACGGGGGCAATCCCCAGGTAGGCCTTCACAAGATTCTGTGGCTGCTGGAGTGAGCCCCCTGCTGGGTGCCCATGTCTCGACTGCCGGCGGGCACTCCCAAGCCTTCAAGCGCGCCCGAGCCATCGGGGCCGATTGCCTGCAGATTTTTACTCGAGCCCCGGCCCGCTGGCAGGGAAAGAGCCTTACGAAGTCCACTGTCCAGGCCTTCCGAGCTGAGCGCGAGTCTTACGGGCGTCCCGCCGTGCTCGCCCATGACATGTACCTCACCAACCTGGCTACCGAGGACCCGATTGTTTACGAACGCTCGATCGAGTCTCTGATCGACGAAGTCGACCGATGCTACCAACTTGGTCTGGATGGCCTGGTGCTGCACATGGGCTCGCACCTGGGTCGCGGAGAAAGTAGCGGCCTGGCCCGCTTCATCCGCGGACTGGAGCAAGTGCTACGGGCCACCCCACCACTCCGTCTCCTCCTGGAGACAACGGCCGGGCAGGGCCACTGCCTGGGCCACCGCTTCGAGCACCTGGCCGAGGTGCTGAGCCGGACCGGGAGTGAGCGCCTGGGCGTCTGCCTGGACACTTGCCACGTTCATGCAGCTGGCTACGACCTGAGGACCTCGGGGGGCTACCGGCGCACTTTCCAGGAGTTTGACCGCCTGGTCGGTCTCGAACGCCTCTGGGCCCTTCACCTGAACGATTCCCAGAAACCACTTGGCAGCCGTCTGGATCGCCACGCCCACATCGGGCAGGGCGAGATCGGCAGAGAGGCCTTCCGACGCCTGGTAACTGACCACCGACTGGCGGCGATCCCGATGATCTTGGAGACCCCCGAACACGAAACCATGCACGCTATCAACCTGTCATTACTGCGTCAGATGGCGCAGGAAAGCGGTTGAGCTTCAGGAAGCAATTCCCATGCCGACGCTCCTCGACAACATGAAAGCCATCCTCACGGGAATGAAGGTCACGCTGCGAAACTTCCGCCGTCCCACTGAAACCGTGCTCTACCCCTGGCAGCATGACAAAATTCCCGCAAATTCTCGGGGTATGCTCCGCATGGTCGACTTTCACACCGAGCGAACCATCTCCGAGAAGGCAGATTGGTATCACGGCACCCGTTGGGCGCCCTGCACGGAAGGGTGTCCCGCCCATACTGACGCGCGCGGTTATGTCTCCCTGGCGGGCGAAGCCCGCTGGCGTGAGGGCCTGGAGATGCTGCGCAAGACCTATCCGTTCGTGGCCACACTGGGTCGAGTCTGCCCCGCCCCCTGCGAGAAGCGTTGCTCGCGCGGCTTCACCGGGCCGCAGCCCATCGCCATCCGCAAACTCAAACGCGTCTACTCGGACTGGGAGATGACCCTGAGTCCTGAGGAACGCTTCAGTTACAAGGAGTATTGCACCAGGACTCCCCTCAACGGGAAGTCAGTGGGGATCATCGGGGGAGGTCCGGCTGGCTACCAGTGCGCCATGCTGCTCCGCTCGTGGGGGTTTGCCTGCCACATCTACGAGGCCAAATCTGTGCCCGGTGGGTTCCTGACGCTGGGTATCCCACTCTACCGGCTTCCGCGCCACGTCGTGCACGGCGAAATGGAGCGCATCCACTTCCTTGATGGCATTACCCTGCAGGTCAATACCGAGATCGGTCAAGACTTGATGTTTGAAGAGCTCGAAGAACGCCACGACGAGGTCATCATCGCGGCCGGGGCCTGGAAACCTTACCATTTAGGGCTCCCCAACGAGGAAAAGCCCTGGGTCTGGTATGGCGAGGACTTTCTCGAAGAGCAACTGATGGGCCGGCTCACCAGCGTTCCCGACAAGGTGGTGGTGGTTGGAGGAGGCAACACTGGCTTTGATTGCGCCCGCACCTGCCGACGCCTGGGGGCCGAGGTCACCATGATTTACCGCCGCACCCGCAAAGAGATGCCCTCCGAGGAGGAAGAGATTGAAGACGGCGAGGAGGAAGGCGTCCACATCATGTGGCTGACTGCCCCCGACGAAGTCGTGATCGAAAATGGTCAACTCAAGGGCATGAAGGTGGTCCTGAATCGTCTGGGCGACAAGGACAGTTCGGGACGACGCAAGCCGGTGCCGATCCCGGGATCGGAGCAGTTGCTTGAGTGCGGTATGATCATTACCGCGCTGGGCCGCGAGGTGGACGTGCCCTGGGTTCCCTCCGATGTCAAGCGCCGTCGCAACGGAACGATCGTGGTGGACGACAAGACCGGTAAGACGACCCGCGCAAATGGTAAAGTGTGGGCCTGCGGGGACATCGTGACCGTCTCGACCATCATCAATGCCATCGGTCAGTCCGACCGTTGTTGCCTGGCCATCGCCGAGAAACACGGGGTGAAACCCGGCAGCTACCCGTTCCTCTACCCCTATCAACTCAAGGACAAAGTGAACGACACGGTTGTGGGGCTGACTCCCTATGTAGACGGCACCATGCCGGCTGAATCCTCGGGGGTCGTGCAGCGCGAATTCCACGGCCTGTCGATGGTCAAGGACCCTCCTGCGGTCAACTTCGACCATTACGAGCCGTGGAATGTTGAACCTCAAGAGAAGCCCTTCCGTGCCATGAACTATCAGGTTCCTCAACCCAAGATCCCGGGTGAGGTACGAGTCAAGACTTTTGATGAAGTCGAGATCGGCTTCTCGCTCGAAATGGCTCAGCGCGAGGGAAAGCGCTGCTACGGGTGCGCGGCCGAAATGTGCGTGGGTTGCGGAGTCTGCGTGGACGCCTGTCCGGATGCCTGTATCTACCTGGAGTCTCCGGTCAACAAGGAAGGATTTGAGTATCCTGAGATCTACTCCATCGACCTGTCTCGCTGCTGCTACTGCGGACTTTGCACTGAGGCCTGTCCCACCAAATCGCTGGCCTTCACTTCCAACTTCGAGATGTCGGTGCAGGAGAAGCACGAGACCTACCTGACCCACGACCGCATGAATCTGGGGCTGGTGCACAAAGAAAAGGCGGAAGTGGGGGCGAGCAAGTCGGGCGTTCAGGTCGCCCCTTGATCGATATGGAGCGAGTGGGCTCCATTCTCGACCGCCTTGGCCCGGCTGCCGAGCGCGAGGGGCTCACTCTGGAGCTATGCCGGGTGGACCAGGATGGCGTGCTCGAGCTGAAGGCCCGTCGCAGCGCTCCGGGAGTGCCTATCGCCTTTATGCTCAAGGCCATCGAGGGAACGTTCCGACGTTACTACCCGGAGATCTCCGGAGTGCGACTGGTGGAATACGACCCCGGGCCAGACGAGGTCCGCGCCCAGAAAACCCGCATCGAGGATACGGCCTTCGCCCCTCTGGCCCGTCACAAGGCCCCGAGCTTCCCAGTTCCTGCAGGCATTCCAGGTGTAGACCTGCGAGGCCTCGATCGCGCTCGGGCAGTGCGAGCCCTGGAGAACTTTGTCGATCTTTGGGGTCCACGTGAGGTAGACCGGCTCAAGATCGTCGGAAGAACCGAGGACGGCCCCGGCCGGGCCATCCAAAAATGGTTGCACGTCTATGCCGACCGCGTCCAGAGCCAGCATCCCGACGCAACTGACCCCGAGACGCTGGTCCTGCACCTGACCAGAGCCTGCCAGGACCCGAGTTGCAGCCAGGGAGAGCCGGTCGAGCTGATGCCAGGCAAGATTCTTCTCACCGGCGAGACAGACTTCGACTAACCCTTACGGCGAGGAGCTCGGCGGGCAGGAGTGAGTGCCTTTCCCTCCAGGGCATCGCGTACCAGGTCGAGCACAGCGCGCACAGCTCTTTTCAAGTCTCCTGGCAGGAGCCGCTCCAGGGCCTGGATGGTGCGATTCTCCAACTGCTCGCGTACTTGCGACAGGCGCTCCACCGCCAGGTCGCTGCGACTCTTCCAGCTCTGGGAAGGCAAGTCCCAGAAACAGTCGGCCGGGTCGTAATAGTAGGGCGCCTCCAGGCTGGCCAGCTTGGCCTTCAGCGAAGGTACCGTGTAGCCCTGATCCACCACCAGCGTTTTGATAAACTTGAGCTCCACCAGGTCTTGCTGCGTATATCGTCGGCTGCGTCCCTCCACGGGAAGCTCGGGATGGAGAAGACCCTGGCTCTCCCAGTACTGGATGATTCGGGGAGTGATGTCTTTGCCCGCTTCATCCTGACCCAGTGCTCGAGCCGCGTCCCCCTGCGAAACGTAGGGCATGGCTCCGGGGAAAAGCTCGAACTGCCTCTCTGCCGTAATCCGCTTCAACACTGGAATCATGTTCTAGAAACCGAACAGGTGATCCCTCTTTTAGAACAAACTTTTTCCACATTCCCACAATTATTGTGTGAATAACTACAGGAAGGGTTGACAAACGTCCCAACAGAGTGTAGACTGAAACCAGTTCAAGCAGGTTGCACTCTTCGCTCGGTACCCCTTCCGAAGCTTTCCCAAGTCAGCCGGGCGAGTCGTTTGAACTGGTTCCTCCTTGATCCGCCTCCTACCCCGGGGGCGTTCTTTTTT
>CAZWUN010000091.1:0-15906 GCA_964637145.1 uncultured Burkholderiales bacterium | reverse complement strand
CTCCGACCTCCGGCCCTAATCTAGCATACCTGACCATGGGCGTCTACTCCTCATTGTGGTCGGTCGCGAGCGCGTCCCACGACGTGGGAGCGTCGGTTCGCGGACGTTCGCTGGCGCTCGTCTCGGGGAGGCTGGTCTCCACCCCGCCGCTGGAGGCGATTTTCACCCGATTGCTGCCCTCGCTCTTGGCCCACATCAAGGCTCCTCGGGCGGCTTCCACCAGGGTGGGCGGCTCGAGGCCGTTTTCAGGAAAGATTGCCACCCCCACGTTGAGCGCCACTCGGAAGCGGTCGCTTTTCAGTCCCTCGGCGGCGGGCGCCCCGGGCACCTGTCCCAGGAACCAGTGGCGCTCGACGCGGCTGCGCAGCCTCTCTCCGGCAATGAGTGCTCCTTCGCGCCCGGTCTCGGGCAGGAAGGCGAGAAAAACTTCTCCATCAAAGCGCGAGGCCAGATCGACGTTGCGCAGGGTGGAGATCACGATGGGGCCGAGTTGCTTGAACAGGGTGTAGCCCATGGACCAGCGCACGTCCACGTCGGGGTGGAAGTAGGCGTAGTCGAGCTCGAGCGCCAGCACCGACAGAGGACGCCGATAACGGGCACACCGCTTCACCTCGAGATCGAGTTGCTCGAGGAAGTACTTCTTCTGATAGAGCCCGGTCAGTTTGTCCAGCAAGAGTTGTATCCCCCAGAGAGCGGGAAGCCAAAAATCAGTTCGCAGAAATTGAATTTTTTCCTGCCCACCCCGGCGGGGTCAGCCCATGATCCAGTTGGAGTTCTTGAAGTTCTCGTAGTTGTCCACGAAGGTGGCGATCAGGCTGCGTACCTGGCTCTCGGCCTGGTCCGACAGCGGATTGACCCCGCCCAGGCGTTGTGGACTCAGGATTCCCTGCTTTTCCAGGAAGGCGATCTCCCCGCTATCGGGGTCCTTGATCACTCGGAGCTCGAATTCGGTAGGGCAGGCCAGCGTGAATTGCAGAAACTCCAGGTTCTTGGGGATATGGGGGGTGTGGCACTCGTTGCGATATCGCTGGATCAGCTCTTGCAGCAGGGGGTCGAGCACCTCGGTCTTGAGTCGATGGGCAGCGGTCTCGAAGTCCTGGCCCGGGTCGACCCCTGGCAGGTAGACCTGAATGTTGGCCAGGTTGCGCAGGCGCTCGGCGAAGTCCTGGGCGCAGGCGATGCGGTCTTCGGGCCAGGTCCCCAACGAGTCGTAGATGATGCGGGCGAGCTCGGCGTCAACCTGCACGCCCAGGTCTTCGAAAGCTGGAAAATCGAAGTCCTGCGGCTTGCGCCCGCTCAAAAGCTCGTGCATGGTGGCGCCCAGCGCATAGAGGTCCGAGCTCGGCTCGGGCTGGTTGGCCTGCTGCTCGGCCGGAGCGTAGCCCGGAGTGCCGATCCAGAACCCTTCGCCCGGGCCCGTCACTCGGGCGATCCCGAAGTCGATCAGGCGCACCCGATCGTCTCTACCGAGCAGGATGTTGGAGGGCTTGATATCGCGGTGGGTGACGGGGGGCTCTTGCCCGTGAGCGTAGATCAGGGCATCGAGCACCTGCAGGGCCCAGGTGACCACCCGGTGGGCGTCCAGTCCCGGGGAGCCCTGCTCCTTGAGCACCTGGCCCAGATCCACTCCCTCGATGAACTCCATCACGAAGAAGAACGAGTTCTCGTGGATGAACTGGGCCGTGATGCGGGGGATGTTGGGGTGGCGCAGGGCCTGCATCACCTGGATCTCGGAGATGAATCGGTCCCGGGCGGCCAACCGCTCGGCCGGGTCGCTGTTGAGGTCGGTCATCTCCTTGAGGGCGAAGATGCGGTCGTTGAGCAGGCGGTCAGAGACTTCATAGACCGCGCCCATGCCTCCGGCCTTGATCATGCGCACGACTTTGAAACGCCCATCGAGCAGAGTGCCGCTGGCCAGACGCTCCTTGCCCGACGACCGCTTTGGGGTCGACGGCTGGGGAGCCTCCTCGCGCGTGAAGGCTTTGTGCAGGGCCTCGTGGTTGGGATCGATATCGCTCACGGCTCTGATGGGGAGAATACCACGGAAGGTCAACCCGGACCACGGGGGGAACCGGCCCCCAGCATGGAGCGCAAGGTGGCGCTGGTAACCGGGGCTGGCGTGAGGCTGGGGCAAGCCGTGGCTGCTGCTCTGGCTCGCGAGGGCTACGATTTGCTGTTGCACGTGCATCGCTCCGAGCCGGAGGCACTGGCCGGGCGGGTGGAGATGGTGCGAGCCGACCTGACGCGTCGCGAGGGAGTCCAGAAACTGGTCCAGGTGGCCCTCTCGCGTTTCGAGCGGCTGGACCTGCTGGTCAACAACGCGGCGATTTTTGGGCCCAGCCCGTTGGAGCGAGCTCTGGATGACTGGGATCGATTTCGCGCTCTCAACCTGGAGGCTCCGTTGGGCCTGGCGGTGGGTCTGGCTCAACGCCTGCGCGCCTCGGGCGGCGCCATCGTCAACCTGGCCGACATCTATGGCGAGCGTCCCCTCAAAGGCCACCTCCCTTACTGTTTGAGCAAGGCGGGAGTGGTCATGCTGACCCGCTGTCTGGCCCTGGAGCTGGCTCCCGAGGTGCGCTGCAACGCCGTGGCGCCCGGGGCCGCCCTGCCCCCAGCCGAGGCTGCCCCTGATTATGAGCGTCGCCTGGCTGAACAGATCCCGCTCGGACGCCTGGGTGGGGCCGAGTCCATCGCCGAAGCGGTGGTCTTTCTGGCTCGGGCCGAGTTCGTGACCGGACAGGTTCTGCAGGTGGACGGGGGGCGGACGCTGGTTTGATCTTCCTCGACCTGGGCTCGAACCTGGAGCGCGAGCAGAGTCTGCGCTCTGCTCTGGCGGCCCTCGAGCGCACCTTCAGGGTCAAGCGTCGTAGCTCCGTCTATGAGAGTCCGCCTTATCCACCGGGCTCGCAGCAACCGCGTTTTTTCAACCTGGCTGTGGAGATCGAGACCGAACTCTCTCCGGCTCGGTTGCGCGAACGGCTGCGCGAGCTGGAAGCCTTGCTGGGACGGAGGCGCGGCCCAGACAAGTTCGCCGCCCGCACCATCGACCTGGATCTGACTCTGTATCACGACCGGGTCGAGCGTCACTCCGACTGGGAGCTGCCCCATCCTCAGGTGGCCAGCCAGAGCTTCGTGCTGGTCCCGCTCGTCGAGTTGGAGCCCGAGCTGGTCCATCCCGCGCTCAAAGTCCCTCTGCGCGAGCTGCTCGAGCGGATGGCTCCCGGGCCCGAGCAGATCTGGAAGTCAGACTTTCGACTCTGAGGCGAGCAGGCGCGCGATGGCGCCGGCCGACTCGATGGGCACCACCCGCAGGACCTCTGCCAGCGAAGTCTCGCCCGCGGCCACCTTGGCCAGGCCATCGTGCAGGAGGGTCGAGAAGCCCTCTTTGAAAGCGGTCTGGGAGATCTTGTCCTGGCTGGTGCCAGCGTAGATCTGCTCGCGCAGGCTATCGGTCATCGGCAAGATTTCGTAAAGGCCCACCCGACCCCTGTAGCCTGTCTTGCCGCACTGATCGCAGCCGGCTCCTTCCCAGAAGGTCGCGGGCAGCTCTCGCTGGGAAGCCAGCTCGACGAACTTGAGGGTGCCCTCGTCCGGTCGCATCTCGCGCTTGCAGGCGGGGCAGATGCGGCGCACCAGGCGCTGAGCCACCACGGCCAGGAGTGAGGAGGCCACCAGGAACGGCTCCACTCCCATGTGGGACAGGCGGATGATGGTGGCGGGCGAGGAGTTGGTGTGCAGGGTGGAGAGCACGAGGTGGCCCGTTTCAGCAGCCTGGAAGGCGATCTCAGCCGTCTCAAGGTCGCGAATCTCGCCCACCATGATGATGTCCGGGTCCTGGCGCAAGATGGATCGGAGGGCCGAGGCGAAGGTGACGCCAGCTTTGGGATTCATCTGGATCTGAGTGATCCCGGCGAGTTGGTATTCGATCGGGTCCTCCACCGTCACCAGGTTGTCGGCAGTGCGGTTGCGCACGTTGAGGCTGGCGTAGAGAGTGGTGGTCTTGCCCGAGCCGGTGGGGCCGGTCAGGAGCACCATTCCCTGCGGGCTCTCCAGGACGCGGGCATAGACCTGGTAGACTTCGTCCGACATCCCCAGGCCGTCGAGTCGCAGCAGGCCCACGCTCTTGTCCAGGATGCGCAGGACCACTTTCTCGCCATAGTAGGAGGGGGTGGCGCTGACGCGCAGGTCCACCCACCTGCGTCCCACCCGGGCCTGGCTGCGGCCGTCTTGGGGCCGACGGTGCTCGGAGATGTCCATCCCCGAGGCCAGCTTGATGCGCGAGATCACCGCGTTCTGGACCTTCTTGGGCAGCTCGCCGAAGACTCGGAGCACGCCGTCGATGCGGTAGCGGACCCGCAAACAGCCCTCCTGGGGCTCGACGTGGATGTCAGAGGCCTTGAGCTGGATGGCGTCGGAGATCAAGGCCGCCACCAGATCGATGATGGGGGCGTCGTGCTCATGGAATTCGTCCGTCGGAACGGCCGGTTCGGCATCGTCGCGCCCGGCGAAGAACTCCACCTCCTGCTGAGGGGAGTGGGCTACGAACCCCTCGATGGCCTGCGACATGCCCCCCTTCGGCCCCTGGAGAGCCCGCAGGATGTCGCTGCGGCGGGCGACCACCCGCCGAAGCCTGAGATGGGTGAGCCCGCGCACGATGTCTTCGGTGGCCACGTCCAGCGGATCGGCCACCGCAATGGTCAGCTCCTCTCCATCCATACGATAGGGAACGACGGCCGCGTCCTGCATGAGAGAGCGGGGCAGGAGTTGGAGAAGCTCTGGGCGGACGTCGTCGAGCACCACATACTCGAGGTGGAACAGTCTGGCCAGGAAATCGGCCAGCTCGCCCTCTCCGATCAGTTTGCCCTCGACCAGCGCACGGGTGACAGGCATGCGTTGAAAGCGAGGCTCGGCCAGCACCACCCGGGCGGCCTCCTCCATGACCAGCCCGGCTTCATCCAGGCTCTTGACCAGATCGACTTTCTCCATGTTGGCCTCCGGGAGGACTCTTCAGCGCACCACGGTCAATCCCCGCGCGGGCTCGGGTAAGGGCAGTTCCTGGAGCAGATCCAGTGTCTCTGCGTCAAGTATCAGAAGAGCATTCCTGGTGGCCAGCCAGAGCCGGGGTCCGGCCTTTACGGCGTCCACCGGGGCTCCAAAGGGCCTGGAGCTGGCCAGCACGCTTTCGCTGCGCAGATCCAGCCGGCTGACCTGGCCATCCTCGTGCACGGCCCAGAGCCTGCCCCGGGCTTCATCCTGGAGCAATTGCACCGCCGTCCTTCCGGGCAGGGTCAGGCGGCCCTCCACCTGGAGGTTCCGGGGCACCAGTCTTACCAGTTCGCCGGGGCGAGCCAGAAGGAGCGTCTTGCCTCCGGAGGATAGGCTCAAAGCGGTGAATGGCTCCAGACTGACCTTGGCCAGCAAGCGTCGATCCTCGGCCTGGTAGCAGGCCAGGCGACCCCGGGTCGGGTCTCCCACGACTACCAGGGTGCCGCTTTCGTCGTGGGCCGTGGCCACCAGGTCGTGGCCGCTGCCCGCGAACATGGCCGTCGGGGTCATGGGAGGATTGCGGTAGGTCCACTGCTCGCGCGGGCGAAGGGCGTGGCTGATGGCCGTTCGCGAGCCGGGCTCCGCCACGACGAAATGGGTACCGTCCCAGTCGGTCTCGAGAGTCCCGGGCTCACGTTCCATCAAGCCGCCCACCCGCCAGCGGCCCTGGCGCAGGTCATAAATCAGCAACTGGTGGACGGGGCCTGCCGAGGCCACCAGCAGACCGTCGTCCGAGCCAGCCACGTCGACGATCTCTTCCGGCGCAGGGATGTGGGCCATCAGGTCTCGCCCCACCGAGGAGTAGACCAGCAGCGAGCGAGGCAGGGCCACCACCACGGCGTCTTCCAGCACGGGTGGGTAGCTCGGCTCGCGACCCAGTTGCCACACGCCCCAGGACGCCAGGCCGACGAGCAGCGCCATCAGGGCCAGAAAAATCTTGCTCCGGCGCTTCCTGGGCTGATGGACGACCGGCGGCAGGCGCCGCTCATCCGGGTGCAGACGCGGGGCGTGATGCCGGCGAGCCAGGGCCTCGGTGAACTCGGAGAAGCTCCGGAAGGAGCGCTCAGGGTCGCCCGAGAGAGCGCGCTGCAAGGTCCAGTCGAGGTTCAGGGGCAGCTGGTCATGCATTCCGCCGGCTCCCGGGCGGGTCAGCAGGCGGGTCAGGCCCGCCGCCAACTCGGCCAGCAGGGAGCTGAGCTGGGGACGAGCCTCCCCGCCCAGCAGTCGGGCCAGGCGAAGGTGCCCGGCCGGGTCCTCTCCCAGCGCGATGGAGCGAGGGAGCTCGTAACCGCTCTCTTGCCAGAGCCGATCCAGGGCCGGCCCCAGCCGTCCGATCTGCTCCATCACCTTCTCGCGGTCGAGAGTGGTGCAGGGAGGCTCGAGCCACTCGACCGGGAGGTAGCGCTCACCCTCGAGGCTCACGGGGCGAGCCACCCGGGGCAGGACCTCGTCCCGGGCGTGGGAGAGTTGCTCGAATCGCTCATCGCCGAGGTCGCCCGGCACGGGCTCGAGCCTCCACTGCTCCCGGTCGCCATCCTCGGCTTTGAGGCAGCCATCGGGCAGGGCTTCCAGGACCCGGTAGTCGGAGACCATGGTGGTCAACTCACAACCTCTGCCAGGACATCACCTGGACGCTGCCGCCTCCCCCACCAAACCACTTCTCGAAGCCTGGCACCCTCAGGTCCGGATTTCGGGAGGCGTCGACGCTAGCATTGGCCTGGACTTGCTTCCAGTCCCCGAAGCAGATCACGTATCCCTCCACGTCGAACTGGGCCTTGGCTTCGACGCTGCCGTGGCTGTAGACCAGTCCACGAAGGGTCGTGTTCGCCCCGAAGTTGATCTTGGCCTGACCAAACTCACCGGGCTCGGGAGCTTCCTTGTCCACAGCGATGACGTTCATCTCCAGGTTCAACGGGATGTTGAAGGTGGCTGAATTCCCGTTGCCCACCACGATGGTGCCCGGTCCCTCGACCTTGCTCCCGGAGTCCATCGTCAAACCGTTGGGGAAGTAGTGGATCTGGCCGCCAAGCTGCAGGGTCTTGATTTTTCCGAACGGATAGCTTGTTTCGGGGTGCTGCACATAGCCGCCGGTAGCGAGCAAAACCGAGCGGTCAGGGTCGGGAAGAGTATCGTTGAAGGTTGGGCCAAATGGCAGAGTGTCGGAGCTCGTATCGAAAGGATGGGCCGCTCCAGCGGGAATGACTTTGGCTACGCTGTCGATCTGGTAGCGCGCCCGGACATCCTGGCCGGGCTCCACCTCGAGGTTGGAGCCAATGATGATGTTTCCCAACGGTCTTCCATCGGGACCAATGGTCGGGTTGCCATTCTCGTCGGGGAGGTAGGCCGCGATCACCCGGCCGGAGCCCTGGTCGGGGATGATGTTGATGCTCCCCTTGAAGGCGATGTCGCCGTTGGATTTGATGCTGCCGCGGATGTCACCGTGGCCCGACAGGTCGATGTTGCCGCCCGAAGCGATGACGTAGCGAAAGGCTCCGCCGCCGGCCGTCAGCATGACCGCCACCCGGCGAGGTTGGACGCTCTGGCACGTTCCGGTGGCTAGAAGGTAGACGCATCCCGCGGGAACCTCGGTTCCGTCCGGTGCCGTCATGACGCCCCCGCCCAGGTCGTTGTTGGTGACGCTGACCGAATAGCGCGGGTCCCACTCCCCTTGAACTTCGACGTTCTGGAAGCCGGCCGACCAGCCAGGATTGCCCTTCAGCTCGACCAGGGCGGCAGCGATGCCAGCCTCGGCGGCATAGACGGCCGTGGTGCTTCGAAGGTTGGCCTTGACCAGATTGAGGTGTTGCGACCCCAGAATGCCGACCGCAACCACCATCACGACCAGGACCACCAGGACCATCAGCGCGATGGCCAGAGAATTGGCGGCTTGTTTCTTGGCAGACATATGGGCCTCCGGTTCTACTCGCCCTGCGGGCGGAAACTGCATCCAAGCGTGACATTGACGCTTGCCAGACCCCTCAAATCGTTGCTGGCCGTGATCGTGATCGATTCCCCAGCAACCGGGCCCGAAACCAGGCCCGTGATGTCCGTGGCGACCAGGCGGGCGGGCAGGTTCTGGTTGTTGATCATGGTGTTGACGTCGGGTGCTACGGCCGGCGGGGTGGAGGTGGGAGTGAAGGCCTGTTCCTTGCGCAGGAGCTTGTTGTCGGCGTCCCGGTAGTAAAGGATCCACTTCTGCCACAGCACTCGACCCGAGCCGTCATAGGCGATTCGGCCTGTCGGCGCTACGCTCGAGAGCATGAGAATCCAGTCCGCACCGGTGGACATAGAGTTCTTGGGGGATCGCGAGAGCTCGTTGGCAATCTCGCTGCCCGACTTCATTGCCTCCATCTGCAAGAGGGCAAAGTTACGCGTGTTCTGGTAGACCTGGAGCACCATGATCAGAGTGGAGTAGACCATGGCCAGCAGCAAGATGGCGACGATCGCGTAGATCAGGACCTCGGCAAGAGTGAATGCTTTGCGGTCAGTAGTCTGCGACATACGTGTTCAACTCCAGATTTCTGGTGGGTCGCTCGGCCGGCCAGCTAATCAGCACCCGAATCCTCTTCAGTTCGGAGCTCAGGGGATCGACGTCCACCTCGACGGTGTAGCGAGCGTCCGCGGTGATCCCCCGGTTGGTGGTCTGAACGGTGACCTCGCGCGGAGAGATGTTGGCGATAGCCTCGAACGGGAGGCCTCGGACCGTTTCGATCTCTTGTTCGGCCAGGAAGGAAGCGGTGAGATACTCGTTGGCCTGTCGAATGGC
Organism: uncultured Burkholderiales bacterium; assembly: GCA_964637145.1. Classification (GTDB taxonomy): domain Bacteria; phylum Vulcanimicrobiota; class Xenobia; order Xenobiales; family QWHO01; genus QWHO01. The sequence goes on along the minus strand of CAZWUN010000091.1, from coordinate 7,094 downwards.
TCTGGTGGCCGTGGGGAAGACCCCCAGGAGCAGGAGGAAGGCGGTGGCGAACACCCCCACCGCCACCACCAGTTCCAGTAGACTTAGTGCTCTTGGTCTCATCGTACCCAGAGGATAGCTCCCTCGGGTGGTCTGCAATATGATCCAGGTCAGGGCGTCAGGGTCAGGCTGCGACGTCGGGCGCGCTGCTCGACCAGGGATGCCAGGGTCTCGAAATCGGGCAGGAAGAAGCTCTCGACCAGGTGCTCCTTCTCTCCGTCTGACAGGTGCAGGCGGGCCCGCCAGTTGGTGCGATGGGAGCGAGTGCAGATCAGACGGTCCCACGAATAGCGCAGGCGAGCGCCCCGCTGCTTGACCAGCAGTCCGTGGGCCTGAAGCTCATAGACCAGACCGGCGTGGGCCCAGGCCATGGACCCCAGGGAGCCAAAGATCATCACGACCAGAACGACCAGGGGGAGGACCATTCCCAGCCGCCCCTCCAGGCCGGCGGGCCAGACTCGCCAGAGCCACCAGAGGAGATAGAGGCAATACCCTCCCAGCAGGCTCCCTGGCAAGGCAAACCACCAGAAATAGCGCCGCAGGCTGGCGCGAAAGACTTGACCGGGCGAAGCGGTTTCCACTCGATCATGGTAAGGGCCAAGGCCCCTGGGAGCAATGACCTGGCTCAGGCGTCTTGAGCGCCGCGCGCAGGACTGGTCAGCGGCGCCGCACGATGCGCACGGCCACCGACTCGGCTCCTCGCAAGGCGCCTGGCTTGGCCAGTTGCAGGCGCACTTTCTGGACAGGGAACTCACTCAGGATCAGGGCCGCCAGGCGCTCGGCCAGGGTTTCGATGAGCTGGAACTCGGATTCGGCGATGAAGGCCTGGAGGCGCTTGGAAAGACTGCGGGTATTGAGAACCCCCTCCACCACCTTGTCGTGCTGAGCCGCCAGCGCGACCTGGCAGTCCAGCCAGAGGTCCAGAGAGACGGTCTGGCGCACCAGGCGCTCCCAGTCGGCCAGACCGATGATGCAGTCGGCTTTCAAGCCCCGAATGACAATCTGATCGGCCACGGCTCAATCTCCATAAAAGAACTGGCGGCATTCTTCCATCAAACCGATGAACTGGCCTTCGTCGACGCAGGTGGCGGCAGCCTTGAAGTCGGCCAGCGCGCTGCCGAGGGCCTGGTAGACGCCGTCGGTGTGCTGGTTCAGAAACTGGATCTGGTGATACAGCGAGGGGTTCTCGCCCGCCACCTGGGCGGTGGTCTGGATCTGACGGGCGAAGGTGCTCGAAGCCAGGCGCCCCAACTGCTCCAGGGGCAAGCCGAAGCGGGCCAGGGCGAGCGCGAAGATCAGGTTGACGGCGTGGCTCATTCCCAGCACCACGCTCATCACCCGGTCGTGCTCTTCGATGGGCAGGTCGCACAGGCTCAGGGCACTGTGGGAAAAAAGCGCGCGTGCCTGACGCGTGGCCTCGGCGTGGCCCGCGTCGCAGACCAGCAGGGTCTGCCCCGACAGCACCGCCGGCCCGGGGCCGAACATAGGGTGCAGGCTGGTGACCCGGTGCCCCTGACCGGCCGCCTCGCGCAGAATCGGGATGAGCTCGCCTTTGAGGCTGCAGATGTCAAACACGAGCGGGCGCTGGGGAAGCGCCAGCACCTCCCGAAGGATGGGAGGGGTGGCCAATAGGGGGGTGGCAAGCGCCACCACCTCAGCCCCGGCCACACCCTCGCGCAGCGGCAGGCTGTTCTCCCAACTCGGGTCGGTCACGGCTACCTGATGACCCTGGTCTGCGAAGAACTGGCCCAGCCAGCGGCCCATGCGACCGCCTCCTCCTACCACGAGAACCCGCTGCTGGCGCTCGGAGGGAGTCATGTTGTGCTGGCTCTGGGTGCTGACCGAAGCTTCAATCAACTCGCGCAGCACCCGCTGGGCCAGCTCTTCGTCAAAACCCTTCTGCCGGGCCGCCCGGCGGGCGCGGGCCAGCACCTCCACCTCCACCTGGAAGTTGCGCACGGGGATCCTCCCGCTGCGCTTGGCCTCGGCCACGGCGACCGCAGTTTCGAGGCGCTCGCCAATCAGGCTCAGGATCTGTTCGTCGATCTGGGCGATGCGCTCGCGGAGAGCGGATAACTCGACTTCGCCCACCTACAGCTTGACCCCCGGCAGCACCAGCAGGCGCGAGGGGATGCGGGTTTCCTCGGGGTCGTTGTCAAAGGTGATGGCGACGTCGTAGTTTCGTTCCTTGATGTGGCGCACGGCCAGCCCGGCGGCTCGATTTCCGGGAGCGATGTCCTTCATGATGAGCTTGGGCGGGGGGAAGCCGCCTCGCAGCATCCACAGCTGGCTGGTTCCAAAGGTGCGCTTGTCGTACGACTGCGAGCCGAGCAAGAGCAGTAAGCCTTCTCCGGGGATGTACTGCATGTCGGCCAGAAAATACGGCGTGTTGGTGGTCGGGTCTGTCTCTGGTTTGAGGTCGGTCTTCAGTTCCTTGAGCTCAAAGCCCTTGTCGCGGGCCAGGAACTTGTCCAGCTTGCCTTCATAGACCAGAATCGTATCCTGGCTGGACATCGGCTGCGAGCAGCCGAAGAAGATGCGCTTGTTCTTGGTGTCCACCGCCAGCCCCTGGAGCTCGAGCGGTGTGCGGGGGGATTCGCCGAAGTTGCCGGTGGCGCGCAGGGCCCGGTCGGGCTCGAGGTTCACCTCGCCGCACCAGCGAGCCAGCTCTTCCCCTTCCAGGCCGACCCGGAAGACCACGCTGCGGGCGCTGACGTAACGCACGTGGTTCTTCTCGTGATAGTGCGAGCCGGCGGTCAGGTAGCTGGTCTCGTCCAAGGGGGTGAGACAGGAGAACTGAGCGATCGGGATGGAGCGAACCGGGTAGGAAAGGAACTTGTAGCGCCGTCCCGTCAGGTCGAAGATGTGGAAGTCGTTGAAGCGCCGATCGCAGACCATGATGCGGTCGGGCCCCAGCCACGCTGCGCCGGTGGCTTTCAGGTCCATCAGCAGTCCCTCGTCGCCGCGCAGGTCCACCGGGCCCGTCTGGGCTCGGGCCGGCAGCAGCGTGGACAGGGCGATCAGGACGATCAGGATACGTTGCATGGAGCCTCCTGGCGGAGTAATTCATGGCGGCTTTGCCCCGCCCCCTGCCGGCCCCTGCCGCCGGCTACTTATCGAAGACAGTATACGTGCGTCTACCTGGCGAGTCGTCTTGCCTCAAAGCCTGGTGCTCAAACCAGCTCTTCGGCCGGTCGGTCCTCCCGATCCAGGGCCACGCCCACCCTCCCGCGCACCACCAGCACGTTGCAAGCGGCCTGGCTCATCACCTGGCCTGAAACGCTGCCCAGAAAGAGGCGGGCCGGGGCTGACAGCTCGCGGCTTCCCACCACCACCAGCTCGGCCTCCAGCTCGCTGGCAGCCTTCAGAATGGCCGGCGTGGCCTGGCCTGTTTCCAGGCGGGGTTGGCAACTGACCGTCCACTCCTCCAGACGCCGGCTGACCTCGGCCAGCACCTCGCGACGAAGCGCTTCTTTGGACGGCTCGCCACAGACTGCCACCGGGGTAAAGGTGACGCCATCCTTGGGCCAGGGGAACTGAGACAGAAAATCCAGGCAGCGGTTGGCTGTCTCGATCTGATTGACGGCCAGAACCACGTTGCGGATGGGGCGGCCGGTGCGGGCGATGCCCACCGGGCACTGACAGCTCTGTACCAGCCTGGCGGCCAGTCCGGCCGACTGCTCACCGGTTGAGGAGACGCCCAGCACGACCAGGTCGGCCGGCAATTCAGCCGCCATTTTCAGGATCGACTTGGCTGGATCTCCCGTCAAAGTCAGGGTGGAAGCCTCCACGCCCGGTCGGCGCTGGCGCTCGGCCACGTTCTTGAGCCGCTTGCGCACGTCACCCGAGGCCGGACCTCCGGCGGCAGCCACGACCGCCACGTAGCTCGGGTCGGGCAGGCTCAGGTTTTGCAGCAGCTCTTCGGCCAGCCCGACTTCGTCCACGGCCAGGAGGACGTTCATGGGGAAATCTTCGTGGCCTCCCTGCAGGATACCCTCCCGCACTGGCGGGAAGCCATGAGAAACGGAGGGATGACTCTGGAACCAGGTCACGTCCTGCTCGACCGCTTCGTGATCGTCCGCCCCCTCGGTCGGGGGGGCATGGGCGCGGTCTACCTTTGCGAGGACCGCCGCCTCTCGGGCAAGCTGTGGGCCATCAAGGAGATGGTCTGCTACGACCCGGTGCTGCTCAAGGAAGCGACCGAGAACTTCAACCGCGAGGCCCACATGCTGGCCGGGCTGCGGCACAAGAGCCTGCCCATGATCGTGGACCACTTCGAAGACCAGGGCAAGAGCTACCTGGTCATGGAGTATGTCGAGGGGCATAATCTGGCCAAAGTGGTCGAGTTCGAGGGCCCCTTGAGCGAGTTGCAGGCCATGCGCTGGGCCCTGGAGATCGCACAGGTGCTGGGCTATCTTCACCAGCAGAATCCACCCGTAATCTTCCGCGACCTCAAGCCCGAGAACGTGATGATCACGACCTCCATGAGTGGTCCGGCCGGCGAGGGCCGCGTGGTCAAGCTGATCGACTTCGGACTGGCGCGCCACTTTGACCCCAAGAAGCGCCGCGATACCCAGGCTTCGGGCTCGGTCGGCTATGCTGCCCCCGAGCAGTGGGAGGACTCGCGCCAGACCGATGGTCGCAGCGACATCTACTCCCTGGGTGGCACTCTCTACTACGTGCTGACCGGCAAACCCCCGTCCCCCATTTACGGCAGCCACCGGATTCGACCTCACCGCAAGGATATCGGCACCGACACCGAGGCGCTGGTGCTGCGCTGTCTCCAGCCCGATCCGGGCCAGCGATACTCGGATACGAACGAGCTGGTGCGCGACCTGCTCCTGATCCTGGCCCGTTTGGGGGACAAGCGTCCGGAGGCTCCGGCCCGGCGTCGGGTGGCTCGGCCTTCCTCCGAACCCTCTCCCCTGGCCGCTCCCAGGCTGAGGCCCGGGTCCGGTGCTCCCCGCTGGCTGGGAGCGCTGATGGTGTCGGCCACGATCTTTTTTCTGACCGCCGCGCTGGTCGGTCTGGTGCGGCCCGGTGGGGCCAGGCCATCCTTTCGCAGCCTGGACAGCCTCACCCGCACCGGCCTTTCGGAGAAGAATCGGGCCCGGCAGCTGATGGAGCAGGGCTCTCCGGCCAAGGCCATCGAGCTGATGGATGGCCTGGTCACCCGCAACCCGGCCGACGCCGAGGCCCACATTCTCAAGCAGAACGCGCTGGCTTTGCTGCTCGGGAAGCCCCCCGTGCGCGTGCCCGTGTTGACCTCCATGTCCGGACGGGAGGGGAACGAGGGCGTCAGCCTGCTCTACGGCCTGGCTCTGGCCCAGGCCGAGGTGAACCAGTTGGGGGGACGCCCCCTGGTGCTCGACCTCTACAATGACGAATCCTCCCTGCCCCTGGCCCTGCAACTCTCCAAGGAAGCCATCTGTCCTCGGCCAGAGTATCTGGTGGAAATCGGGCCCTTTAATTCCCAGCACACTCTGGCCGTGGCCGCGGTCTACAACGACGCGGGCCTTGCCATGGTGGCGCCGGTGGCCTCCGACCCGCGCATCTGGGAGGCCGGTCCTTACTGCTTCACCGGCTCGGATTCCAATCTCGAGCGGTTGGACGCCCTGGCCGCTCACTTTACCGGGCTTGGCCTGAAGAGGGGCGCCATCCTCTACGATCCGGGATTGACGCTGTCCAACACCATGGCCGGCGAATTCAGCTCGATTCTGCTCAAGCGGGGCGGCGAGGTGGTCTTTGAGCAGCCCTACGGCGAGAGCAACCTGCCGATGCTGATCAAGTCCAGGCCCCAGTTCATCTTTCTGGCGGACTATCGGGCCCAGGTGCTGGTCGACTTGATGCGCCAGCTGCGCCAGGCTGGCCTGCAGGTGCCCACCGCCAGTCAGGCCCGCCTCTTCGGCAGCGAGCTGGTGCGCACCGGGGGCAAGGACGTCGAAGGCCTGTTGCTCTCGGCCTATTTTCACCCGGACGTGAGCCGCCCCGAGGTGGCCGACTTCAAGCGCAAGTTCCAGCAGATGTTCGGCGATCTGGACCCTTCCCATCGCGAGGCCACGGCCTACGACGTGCTCAAGATGGTCTTACCCGCGCTGGAGACGCCCGGAGCCACCCGGCGCTCGGTGCGCGACTACCTGGCCGGGCTTTCGGAGTATGTCGGGGTCACCGGCAGTTTTGCTCCCGGGAAAAAGCTCGATCGGCGCCGGGCCTACGTGGTCGAGGTGCGAGACGGAACCTACCAACTGGTCAGCGAGCCTTCGGGGAAGGAGACGGGCTTGGAGCCAGCGGGGCTTCCATCGCCCCGACCGTCACCGTGACCGCACTCAGGCCGGCCGACTCGATCGTGACCGTCCCGCCCCTCAGCTCGAGAGGGATCTCGAGCTGCAGGCTGCCATCGGTCGGAATCTGAAAGTCGGACTCGGCGCAACGGATGGGCACCGAGCCCACCGGGTTGCCCCACTCGTCGTCGACCTGCACCGCCACCACCGCTATCTGGCCTGGAGCCTGATAACGCTGGCGAACCAGGCCCGCCCGCAGGCGGCGGGGGCTGCCGGCCAGATAGCGCACGCTCTCCTCGGCCCGGGCTCCACCGCACTCCACCCTGACCAGACCCGGCCCGGGCAGGCGAAGAGAGGTCAGTTCGACGCTGGCTCGACCGTCCTTGACAGTGGTGGCGTAGGCAGACAGTTTGGCCCGGTCGCCCAGGAAGCGAATAGGCGTGCCATCGGGCACGCTCTGTCCTCCGGGGGCAGTCACCTCGGCCACCACTCGGGTCTTGCTCGACCCGTCGGCCGGCAGGCTGGATTCCTCAACGTTGAGCTGGATGCGCTCGGGATAAGTGGCCGGGTGCTCGTCATGCACGAGCACAGCTGTGGCCACCGGCTTTTCGCGGGTGGTCGAGCCCGGTCCCGAGCCTACCACATCTCCCCCGATGACCATGTCCACGCTGGCCCCGCCGTCCAGGTTCATGGCCTCCACTGCCCCGCGACGGATCAGACGCGAAGCCAGTTCTTCCAGGCGCAGGCCCTGGGTGTGAGTGTCACGCCAGCCGG
>CAZWUN010000090.1:0-15933 GCA_964637145.1 uncultured Burkholderiales bacterium | reverse complement strand
TGTCGGCCGGCCACTGGTTAGCCAGGTCGCAGCGGGCCTGCAGGTCGTCGCGCAGGCTGCCGCCGGGCAGAACCTCGGTATCCGTGGAGCGGGTGACCCGCACCTCGGCGCCCATCTCCTCGAGGTCCTCCTGAAGCTCGAGCGAGACGTGCAGGTTGACGTCCTTCTCCTTCAGGCCCGTGCGTCCGATCGCGCCGGCAAAGCGCCCGCCGTGACCCGGGTCGATCATAACCTTCTTGCCCGATAGTGGCAGCGCGTTCATGGGGAGCCTCCGCCCTGGAAAAATATTGGCCCCATCATAGACAGTTCACCCGGCCGAGTTGTTAAGGCGAGGTAAACCCCCGAGAAGGCCGAAAGTCATCCCGGACATGTGGGATTTCGTGGTGGTGGGCTCGGGATTCGGCGGCAGCGTGGCCGGCCTGCGTCTCGTCGAGAAGGGCTACCGGGTGTTGCTGCTCGAGAAGGGCCGCCGCTTTGCCCCGGAAGACTTTCCTTCCACCAACTGGGATCTCAAGCGCTGGATGTGGGCCCCGGCCCTGGGCCTGCGCGGGCCCTTCAAGATGACCTTCCTGCCCCACCTGACCGCCCTCTCCGGGGTGGGGGTGGGGGGCGGCTCGCTCATCTACGCCAACACCCTGCCGACGCCCGGCAAGGGGTTCTTCCAGTCGCCCTCCTGGGCCGATCTGGCCGACTGGGAGCGAGAGCTCGAGCCTCACTACGCGACCGCCCGCCGAATGCTGGGCGCGGTGGAGAACTCGATGCTGACCGACCCCGACCGGGTGCTGCGCAACGTTGCCGAGCGAGTCGGCCAGCCGGGGGATTACGGTCCCACCCAGGTAGGAGTCTACTTTGGCCAGCCGGGCGTCACGGTGGACGACCCCTACTTCGGCGGAGAGGGCCCGGCGCGCACCGGTTGCATCGGATGCGGGGGGTGCATGCTCGGCTGCCGGTTCGGAGCCAAGAACACGCTGGACAAGAACTACCTCTACCTGGCCGAGAAGCGCGGCCTGGTCATCCGGGCCGAGTCCAAGGTGGACTGGGTGCGCCCGGCCGAGCCCGATGGCTACTGGGTGGAGACGCTGGAAGCCGGCGAGCGGCGCCTGCACCGCACCCGCAACGTGGTCTTCAGCGGCGGGGTGCTGGGCACGGTGCCCCTGCTCTTGAAGCTGCGCGAGTCGGCCCACGGCCTGCCGCTGCTCTCGGCCCGCCTGGGCAGCCGGGTGCGCACCAACTCCGAGGCCCTGATCGGCGTGACCACCAGCCGCCGCGATCTGGACATGTCCCGCGGGGTTGCCATCGGCTCCATCTTCCAGACCGACGAGCACTCCCACCTCGAGCCCTGCCGCTACCCGGCCGGCTCCAACTTCTTCCGGGTGCTGACCACCCCGCATGTTCCGGGTCACAACTTCATCGACCGCTGCAAGAACCTGGTCAACATCCTGCGCACCCGCCCCCGGCCGGCCATCCGCGCATGGCTGACCCACGACCTGGCCCGCACCACCATGATCCTCCTCTACATGCGCAGCCTGGAGGGCCATCTCAAGCTGCACCTGGGCCGATCGCCCTGGACCGGCTACCTGCGCGGCATGGTGACCTCGCTGGAGGATGGGCCGACGCCCACCTGCTCCATCCCCGAGGCCACTGAGCTGGCCGAGCAGATCGCCGAGGAGGTGGAAGGCTTCCCCCAGAGCCTGATCACCGAAACGCTGCTGGGCATTCCCACCACCGCCCACATTCTGGGCGGCTGCTGCATGGGGGCCACGGCCGAGCAGGGCGTGATCGACGCCGAGCACCGCGTCTACGGCTATCCCGGCCTGTACGTGATGGACGGCTCGGCCGTCAGCGCCAACCCTGGCGTGAACCCGTCTTTGACGATCACCGCTCTGACCGAGCGGGCGATGGATCGTCTGCCAGGTCCTCTCGCCACTCACGAATGAGTTCTTGCACCACTGTCTGCAGCGAGCCGCTGCGTCGGTAAGCCTCTCGCTGGCGGTGGTAGCTGGCCCCCTGCTCCAGAGTGTGTCGGATTCGCTCTAAGTGGCGCTGGCAGCCGAGCCTCAATCCGATCGGCTCGAGCTCTTCGAGCAGCTCCCACCAGATCTCGCGCGCCGGGCGAGTCTCCCCCCGCTCACTCACGATGAGATCGGCTTCCAGGCCGTAGCGGGCGGCCCGCCACTTGTTCTCGCGAAGACGCCAGTTGGAAGCTTGCTGGGGATGCTCGCGGGCGGCCTCGAGCCAGGCCATCAAGCACTGCACCACGGCGACCAGCGAGAGGGTTTCGGACAGGCTCGACTGGCTGTCACACATGCGAAGCTCGACCGTGCCGTAAAGGGGGCTGGGTCGGATGTCCCACCAGAGATCCTTCAAGCTGGTGATGGCGCCAGCCCGGAACAGCTTCTCGCTCAGTTGCGCGAACTCACTCCAGCTTCCGTAGGAGGGCGGAGTCCCACCGCACGGGTGGGACTCGTAAGCGAGGATGCGCGAAGAAGCCAGACCGGTATCGTGGCCTTCCATGAACGGAGAGCTGGCCGAAAGCGCCAGCAGGGCGCCCATGTAGGGAGCCAGATCGTTGATCATGGCCACCGCGTGATCCCCGTCTCGGGCACCCACGTGGATGTGCAATCCGAACACGCTGCAGCGTCGCGTGATCCATTGAGTCTTCTCGAGCAGCTCCAGGTAGCGCGTCTTGGGGAATACAACGTGCGACTCCCAGGGCGCAAGCGGGTGGGTGCCGGCGCTCATGACCTCCACCCCCTCCTGGTCGGCAATGGAGGCCAGAAGTCGGGCCGCCTTCCTCAGGTCTGCCTCAACCTCATCCAGGTTGTGGCAGATGCCTGTGGTGAGCTCGAGCATGGATTGGAAGAGCTCGGCCTTGAGGTATGGCGACTCGCCGAGCCGGGGGAGCAGTCGACTGGCAGCTGGCGAAGGCTGCAGCGTGCGCCAGTCGACGAGCTGCACCTCGACCTCCACGCCCAGAGTGCCGAATTGTGAGCAGACAAAGCTCAATGGCTCACTTGAAGCCGACTGCAACTGCTGCATGAAGGCAGCGTTCCTCTCTACCTGATGGGAGAAGCCGAAGGTCTTCTCCCAGGCGCCTACGAGGTTAGCTGACGGGCTCGGGTCGGAAGAGAGCTTGACCCGGAACGGCTGCGACCGTTCTTCGCCCCGGAAAATTGGGTCCCCCGTTCCATGCATCTTGCAGGGATTCGGCGTAAGGCTCCATCATTATATCGGACTCTCAGGTCAAGGTCCAGCCTCAGCGCGTGCTCTCCGAGTCGACGCACACCAGCATGTCGGCGGCCTCGAGTCTGCGCCCGTCGGGGTTGATGACCACCTCGCCCGAGCCAGCGCACTTGACGGCCAGAGGCAGGTAGCCGGTGCGTTTTCGGTAGTCGCTGAGCAGCTCGGTGAACGTCTTGCCGACATCCTGGGAGTCCACCGGAAAGGTGGCCAGCGTGGTGCCCGTCCCCGGACGCAGCAGGTCGTGCAGCACCGAAAGGTGGGCTTCGTCCAGGGCGGCCTGGGCCAGCAGGTGGCCCGAGACCTCGCGCGTGATCACTACCTGGTTGACGTTGCCCATGCGCAGGTGATGCTCGTTCATGGCGTTGGAGAGCTCCGCGCAGGTGTAGATGCTGGGGTTGAGCTTCTCGATCGTGAGAGCCGCCAGCACCGTGCGCGCATCGGCATCCTGCCGTGTGCGGCTCATCCCGGTGTCGCTGACGATGATGGCCACCCTGGCCCGAGTGATGTTCACCCGTTGCAGAACCTCCACCCGGGTGAAATCGTCGCGCAGGAGGCGCACCCGCTGGCGCGAGGGCAGTCCGCGCATCTCGGGCAACTCATCGCGCTCGGTGACCACCACGATGTCCCGGTTGCGAAAGCTGGGGTGGCTCTGAAGCTCCATCAGCATGGACTCCACCCCGGAATTCCAGCCGCAGACCACGCAGTGGCCTTCCATCTCCTCGAACATCATGCGGGCGACAGCTGCTCCTTCCTTGAGTTTCTCCACCATGACCGCAGCCACGGTTCCGGTCAAGACCGCGAAGAACCCGAGCCCCGCGAAGATGACGCACAAGATGATCAGCTTTCCCCCGAGAGTGGCGGGATACTGATTGACATACTCGCCCGCAAAGAGCGAGAACACCGTGGTCCAGAAGGCCTGCATCATGGTTCCGGTATCGTGTTGCTTCAGGTTCTCGAACATCTCCATGCCCAGAGTGCCGAACGTGACCGCGAACAGGATCAGGAAGAACAAGAGCAAGTGCTCGGCGGCCCGGCGGTGCAGCAGAAGGCCGAAGGTGCGCGAGTTGGAGTGCAACAGCGAGGTCATCCGAATGAGTCGAAACAGGCGGAAGAGCCGAAACAATCGCAGCACCCGAAAAATGGGGATGATGGGCAGCAGGGCCAGAAGATCGAAGAAATACTCCTGGATGAAGCGCCGGCGCCTGCGCATGGCCAGGTAGCGCAGGGTGAGCTCCACCGCGAAGATCCACAAAATGGCGTCGGAAAGGGCGCGCACCGTCCGGTGGGCGTTGGAGCCGGGAGGGCTGACCAGCTCCGCCGCCAGCAGCGCAACCGAAGCCAGGATGAGGACCATCACGGTCAGATCGAAAGCCGGGTGCTCGGTGATGCGCCGGGCCCGTTCGCGCAGGGTCATGGCTCGAGGCTTTGCCTCAGGGGGACGTCTTTTCCTCGTTCTGGCTGGAAAGCTCCTTTTCCTCACGGGCGTGGAACATGATGTTGCCCTGCTGCACCGCGTCCACCGCCCCCCCCAGAATGCCCTTGAGGAAGGCACCGTCGCCGTAGACCCCGGCCAGCACCATCTCCTTTCCGAACGAAAGGGGGATCACCCCCAGCGTGCGGGCCCAGCGGCGAGCGGTGGAGGGCGGCGTGTCGGGCGTCTCGCCGCGCAGGGCGCGACCGCGCTCGCCGATGTCCTCGGCCAGGTTGCGGAAGAACTGGCTGGTACGCGGGCCCACCACCGCCCCCAGGCCCGAAGCGGCGGTGCAGGCCAGTCCGGCCATCAGGGGGTCCATGGGGATGACCCCGGCCGCGGCCAGCGCGGTGCCCACCGCGCAGCCAGCCAGAGCCCCCGCCAGAAAACGCTTCTTCTCGCTGGGGAACTGGGCTCCCAGCAGAGCGCCCAGGCCGCCCACCACCTTGGCCGGTCCCTCGAAGAAGGGCGAGGCCAGGATCAGGCCGTTCACCCCTCCGTCGCGCACCACCGAACGCGAGTCGGCCCGCAGCCCGGTGTAGGTGCCCAGCATGGCGCCGCAGGTTGCCATGGCGATGGGAGAGCCACCCGTGATGAGGGTGGTGGCGGCTCCCACAGCGGCGCCCGTGGCCGATCCGGCCAGGGCCCCCACCCACGGGTTGTCGCCCAGGCGGCGGGCCAGCACGGCGGCCACTCCGGCGCTGCCCTGGATGGCCAGACCGGGCAGGTCCATCAGGTAAAAGCCCTCGGTGGCGCCCTCGCAGGCCGACTGGAACAGGTTGGGCCGCTCGAAGTTTCCCGCCGTGGTGGATCTTGGCGAGGTATAGCGGTCGGCCGCTTGCAGGGCCTGGCGAGCCTGACGAATGACAGGAAGGCTGGAAAGCTCCATACGTAGGGGGAGCGTAGCTCCGGGCTCGGAAATCTTTCTGAAAGGGGATTCCGGCCCCGGCTGTCCAAAACTTGACCGGTGAACATCATCGCGCTCACCGTCGAGCAACAGAAGTGGCTCAAAGCTCTGCAGGAGGAGAGCCAGGCGGTGCGTGGCCAGGCGGCCGCCCTCTGCGACGGCTCGCGCCCCCCCACCGAGTCCGAGCTGGCCGCCCTGCGCCAGCTCTACCAGAGCCATTCCGAAGGCCTGCTGTTTCGCTACGGCCAGACCGCCGCCTACCTGGAGCGCTCGGGATTGAGCGGGCTGCGCCAGGCGCTGGAGGCCGAACTGCGAGACATCGCCGGAGCGCTGGACATCTTCCAGCAGATCGAATCCGACCGGCAGCGCCACCAGGCCGAGCGCTGGGCCATCCAGCGCGAAACCGAGCAGTACGTGGGCCGGATTTACCAGGAAGCTTCCTTGCGCCAGCAGCAGGCCTTCGACGAGCACAACCGGCGCTGGTCGGCGGTCTTCAATCAGCGCTGGGCCCCCCCCGGCCTGTGCGCATTCTGCCGCTCTCCCCTCAACTTGTGGGGAACCTGCAGTTGGTGCTCATGGCGCTAGAGGAGGGCGAGGGGCAAGAGGCCGGACTGGTCATCCGCTCGGGCAAGTTCGTCTACCACCACTTTGACGACGAAGACTACCCCTTCGTGGTCTTCTGCTCCGAGAAGAGCTGCATGCACTGGGTGGGAAATCCTGAGGCCTTCCCCCACTGGAGCGAGGACTTGCCGGTCAAGCTTGGCCTGCTGCGCTGCACCGTCTGTGGAGCCCCGGTGTTGCGTGCTCGCGATGCCGAGTTGGACGAGGGCGACCTCAAGGCTCCTGAGGAGCCAGATAAGGTTTGAGGAACTTGCGATTGGCCCGCACGAAGCAGATCGTGCCGGCCTCTTCGTCGAGGTAGATGCGCAGCCAGGAATCGTTGTTCTCATCTTTGACGATGATGTTGCCGGCCAGGTCGGGACAGGCCTTGAGCAGCACCCCCTTGGGAAAGGTCGCCACTTTGGGCCAGCGCCACAGATCCCAGCGCACCTCGGCCCCGGAGACCAGCCAGTCTTCCGGCCAGCTCTGGTGTAGCCGCCCGGCCAGCTCATTGCTGACCACGATCCAGTCCGGCCAGGGCTGCTCGTTGCGGGTCCAGTAATCGCCGTTGCGCGCCGGGCGCGGCGGTTGGGCCAGCGCGTTTGCCAGGAGCAAGGCGCTGAGCACACAGAGGAAGATGATCCTGCGCATCACACGGGAAGCATTCCGCCCTGGCACGCCCTCCCCTACTTTTGGCAACAATTCGGCAAAAATGTTCACAGTTTGTTCACATGTCAGGGTCAGCCCTCCAAACTGCTTTCCAAACTCGGGGGAGTAGATTAAGAAAAACAAACAAATGGGCTACGGAGGGTGTGTATGACGGGACTGATCGGCAAGTACGCTGGCGACAAGGACACGCGGCCCAACTGGTCTCATCCGGTGCACACCGTGAGAATCTGGATTCCTGCCGACCGTGGGGTGGCCAGCGACGAGGTCGAGAGCTCCTTGCAGGGGCCGACCTCGGGAAACGGCACCATCGAGGGGAGCTCGCCCCCCTTTACGACCTTCACCGACAACCCGACTGCGAAGTAAAGCCCGGGTAGCCGTCGAAGCGAGCCACCATGGGCTCGCTGGAGGACCTGCGCAAAGAGTGGCTCGCGGCCTGGCCGCGGGCCCTCTCTTGTTGGAGCCCCTTCGTGAAGCTGACCGAGCCGCGATTGTGCTTGACCGAGAAGCAGGCCCGCGAGGAAGGCCTCGAGCCGGGCGGACTGGCCCTGATCCGCCTCACCGACCAGGCCATCGTGGTGGCCCTGCACACCCTGCGCGACACAAGGCTCGAAAGCTTCGCCCTGGAGATCCTGGCTCACGAGGTGGGGCATCACATCTACGCCCCGGCCGACCTGGCCGACCAGGCCCGGGCCCTCATCCGAGCCCGTCGTGGACTGCCCGGCCACGAGCACCAGGCGTCCATGATCGTGAACCTTTACCAGGATCTGCTCATCAACGACCGCCTCCAGCGCAGCGAGAAGCTCGACCTGGCCGGAGTCTTTCGCCGGCTCGAAGCGGGTCGGCCGCCCCAGGAGAAAGTGGGCTCGCTGTGGACTCTCTACATGCGCATTTACGAGATCCTGTGGGCGCTGCAGCGAGGCACGCTGGCCCGCGGGACGTGGGACGCGGTCACCGAGGGGGACGCCCAGTTGGGGGCCCGACTGGTGCGTTCCTACGCTCACGACTGGCTGCGGGGCTCGGGACGCTTCGCGGCTCTGTGCCTGCGCTACCTGATCGCCGATACCCAGGAGCAGCTCTCCCGCATGCGCCCTCTGCTGGACGCACTCAAACCCGGCAAGGGGGGCGATTTTCCACTGGGACTGGGCGAGCTCGACCCGGGCGAGCTCCAGGAGAGCATGCATCCCAGCGAGGACCCTCTGCTCAACGGCATGGGCGATGGCGAGGAGCCGAGCGGGCCGGGCCAGGGTCAGGGCCAGAGCCGCGAGCCCTTCGAGCTCGGCCAGGTGCTGCGCGAGCTGGGCCTGGACCTGACCGACCACGACCTGGCCGTGCGCTACTACCGCGAGAAGGCGCTGCCGCACCTGATCCCCTTCCCCCGGCGCGAGGTGCCGCTCTCCAAGGAGCCCCTGATGGAGGGCCTGGAGCCCTGGGACTTTGGCTCGCCCCTGGAAGAGGTGGACTGGCTCGAAAGTGTGCTGGTCAGTCCCCGGGTCGTGCCCGGGGTGACCACCCGCCAGCGGTTTTGGGGGGTGGAGGAGGGCACTCCCCCCCGGATCGAGCCCATCGACCTCGATCTCTACATCGACTCCTCCGGCTCCATGCCCGACCCGCGCCGCAGCCTCAGCTACCTGGCCCTGGCCGGGGCCATCGTCACCCTGTCGGCCCTGCGAGCCGGCTCGGCGGTGCAGGCCACGCTCTGGAGCGGGCCCGGGCAGTTCCGGGCCACCCCGGGCTTCATCCGCGACGAAGAGGCCCTGATGCGGCTGATCACCGACGCCATCTGCGGAAGCACCGCCTTCCCCCTGCACATGCTCCGCACCACCTACAGCCAACGCACCGAGCGCGACCGGCCGGTGCACATCCTGGTGATCTCAGACGACGGGGTGGACACCATGGGGGCCAAGGACGAGCGGGGCACTCCCGGCCTGGAGCTGGCCGCGATGGCGCTGCAGAAAGCCCGGGCTGGGGGCACCCTGGTGCTCAACCTGTGGAACCGGGACGCCTTCCAGCAACCCTTCTTCGTGCAGGTCCGAAAGCTGGGATTTGCTCTGCACCGGGTCACCGACTGGGCCGAGCTGGTCAGCTTCGCGCGCGAGTTCAGTCGGCGTCAGTTCGCCCAGGGGCTCAAGGCCGGCGGGCCACGGAGTTGAGCTCCTCGGCCAGCCGGCGGGCCTGCTCCTCTCCCAGCGTCTCGCCGATGCGAAGAGGCGTCTGCTCCTCCCAGAGCGCCAGCGATCCGGCGTAGGAAAGATTGCGCTGCTCGGCCACCTTCAGGGCCTGACGCAGAAAGAGCCATTCGGCCCGATAGGCCTCGCGCTCGCCCACATTGCGCGAGTGGTGCTGGTCTTCATGAACCAGGGTGGAGAGCGTGACCACCAGGTCGTAGTCGTGCACTCGCTTCTTGTCGCGCCAGACCAGCGATCCGAAGCAGAGACGAGGGTTGAGCAGAATGCGGTCGCGCTCGTCAGTGTAGCCGAAGGTGGAGCGCTCGCGGGGCCGGGCGAAGCTCAGGCCGTGCATCGAGCGCAGCTTGTTATCTTGCAGCATGACGCGCAGCTTGCGGGTGGTGGGGACAGACTGGCCGTCGGTCAACTCGTCCCAGGCCTGCAGGGCGGTCAGCACCACACTCCGCTCGGTGGGCTGCAGCTTGCGGCTCACAAAGCGCAGCCCCTCGCGGGTCGTCACGTAGGCGGTGGCCGACAAGGCCATGCTGAAAACGAAGAGCACCCAGACCCAGAGCGGGGGAAGGACCCAGAAGGTCCGTCTCAAGGACGATGCTCCGACTGACACGAGAGCGTGTAGCGATCGGCCTTCGGAGAAACCTGGTAGGTAGCCGAGTAGCTGTCGATGGCGCTCTCGGGACAGATGGGAGTGGCCTGCAGGTACTTCCCGTGCAGCTCGTCCAGGCTGGCCGGATAGCGGCCCTGATGGTCGCGGGCGTAGTCGGCCAGGGCCGAGCGCAGGATGTTCTGGTTGTTGCGGCAGCCCGCCGCAGTGCCGCCCGAGTAGTAGCGCTGGGTGGTGGGATAGAGCACCAGGCCGAACAGGCAGATCCCCAGCAGCAGCCCGACCAGGCCGGCTCGCGGGGTCGGCTGGTAGCAGGCCAGCCGCTCCAGCGCCACCTTGAGGGAGTGCCACCAGCCGGTGGGACGGGCCGCGGCCAGCTGGATGCGGGCCCTCAGGTCAGCGGGCGGATCGGGCACCTGCCAGGCGTCGGCCGCCTGGAAGGTGACCCGGAGCTCGGCCAGGCTCTCCTGACAACCGGCGCACTCGGTCAGGTGGGCCTGAAGCCGATCCACCTCGTCCGCCTCCAGGGCCTGGAGAACCAGGCCCGGCAGCTGCTCGCGGCACTCCTCGCAGGCGTTCATACCGAAGGGTTCGCCACCAACTCGGGGGATTCCGTCAGGCGCGATCGGTTGAGCTGGTAGACGAAGGAGACGGACATCAGCAGGCCCCCCAGGATCATCAGGGTGGTAACCCGGCTGTAGGCGCTGAGAACGCCCACGTCCACGGCCAGGATCTTGAGGGTGGCCGCGGCCAGGATGGTCAAGCCAAAGAGGCGGAACACCTTCAGCTCGCGGTGCACCCCGATGAGGATGAAGACGAAGGCCGAGGCGCACCAGAAGGCCGAGAGGATCACCTGGAACTCCATCAACACCCCCAGCGCCGAGTGCAGAAAGCCGGCCGAGCCGAAGCTGAAAGCGGTCAGGCCCATCACCAGCAGCTCGTTGCGAGGCTCGCCCCGGTCCATCCGCCCGGCCAGCAAGAAGTAGCTCGAGGTCACGCCCAGGAAACCGGCCAGGTCCAGCCAGCCCAGGCTGTGGGTGGGCAAGAGGTAGAGGCCGTAAGGGCCGAAGCCCAGGGTGCCGTCCACCAGGATGGACTTGAGACAGGCCGCAAAGAGAAGGATTCGGGCGGCCCGGGGCTCTCTGGCCAGCAGCAGCCCACCGGCCAGGCACCACAGCAGCGTCACCCCGGCCCCCGTGCCCAGGGTGAAGGAGGCCTTCACCCCGATGGCCAGAGGCACCAGGTAGCGCTGTCCCTCGGGCATCATCGTCCAGATCAGGGCCAGGGCCCAGAGCACGGGCGACTCAGAGAGAGGCAGTGCCAGCAGCGCCAGGAACGCGGTGGCTCCCGCCAGTAGGTCGGTGGCAAGCTTGCGGAAGGGCTCGAAGGCGACCCGAGGCCACAGGTTCAGGAACAGGGCCACGGCCGAATAGAGCACCAGAGCAGGACCCAGGCCCCAGCTCAGACCCAGAGGGGCGAGCGTGACGAGGGCCAGGGGCTCGAGCCAGGACTCGCGCTCGCGCCGCAACACCGCGGCGGCGGTCGCCAGCACGATGGCGGAGCCCAGCCGGGCCCACCAGACGACCGGGTTCGTCAGGGCCACCCAGGCAACGCCCACGGCCAGCAGGATGACCAGCGAGCGCATCTCCTCGCGCACCCGCTCCAGTCGCAAGCCCAGCACGGCCAGCAGGAGCGCCAGCGAGGCGGCGGCCAGCAAGGCCAGCGAGGGCGTGCCGTCCTGCCAGACCATGGCCCCCGTGCGCAGCACGGCCGTGGCCAGGGATGCGCGGGCCACCAGGTCGGCTCCGGGCAGGTCCTGGGGACGGTTGAGGATGGAGATGCCGTAGGCCGTCAGGGCCCCCACGCACAAGAGCGAGAGCAGCATCTGGTGCAACACTTCGGCGGCGCTGTTCTGGGGCATCTCGGGCAACACGTAGCAAAGCTGCACCGCCACCAGCAACAGAGCCAGATAGGAGAAGCGGCTCAAGATGGCGGATTCGAATCTCCTGGCCAGGGCCAGCAGCACGAACGCCTCACCTAGCCAGAGCACCGAGGTCAGGGCGAAGAAGCTGGTGTCGCTGGCGAAGTAGGGCACGAAGCTAATGGCGGCGTTGGCGAAGAGCAGGGTGAGGATCAGGTTGATGCGCTGCAACAACCCGAAAGAGTGGCGTTGGGCGGCCAGCGTGAGGGCCAGGTGCACGGCGGCCAGCGCCAGGTAGAGAGAAACGGCCACCGCGTTGGGCAACAAGAAGAGCACCAGGTAAGAGAGCAGGGCGAAGGCGGTGGGTTGGACCAACCCCAGCAGCAAGCCGAGCTCGTCCTGCTCGCCCCGCACGAACTGAAACAGGTAGTTGCCCAGCAGGAACAGGCCATAGGTGCTGGCCAGGAAGGCCAGGGTCAGCTCGGGCCGGGTGAGCTGGAACTGGGCAAAGAACAGGGCGTAACTGCCCAGGAAGCCCACCACCAGGTAGGTGGGATAGCGGCGGTACCAGGCCAGCAGGGTGGTGCCCAGGTGGATGGAGACCAGGTAGGCCACCAGGGCCACTCCCGGCATGCGCAGGAAGAAGGGAGCCAGGAAGAGAGCTGCCAGCATGCCGTGCCCGAGGTAGGAGCACTGGTAGCGAAAGACTGCCAGACCGCCCCAGGCGACCAGCAGCATGACGCTGGCCACCAGACCGGCGGTGGGCAGCAGATGGAACAGGTAGTGGGCGGCGCAGGCCGTGAACAGCAGCACGGCCGAGCCGGTGGCCAGGAGCGGCTGGGCATAAGCCGGCAGGCTGCCCCGCCAGCACCGATCGCCGAGGAAGAGAAGCGTCAGTCCCAGCACCAGGCCGCCCAGACAGGGCAACCAGCCGCTCTGGACGGCGCCGCGAAGGTTGAACCAACTGACCATTCCGATCAGGAGCATCAGGCCGCCGACCAGGTTGAGCCCCAGTCCAGCAAAGCGCATTTCGGCCGCGGAGGCCTTATCGGTGTATTGCAGCATGTCGGGGATACGCCGCCGGCAGGGGGAAGGTTCAATCCGGTTCGAAGCAGCCCGGGTGGACTCGGATGAGCAGCTTTTCCAGCAGGTGGCGGCCGGCCAGACCGAGCGGCTGGGCGAGCTGGTGGAGCGCTACCAGAGACAGCTCCACTCGCTGGCGCTGCGCCTCTTACACCGCCGTCCCGAGGCCGAAGACGCGGTGCAGGAGACCTTCTTGCGCGCCCTGCGCTTTCGCCACCAGTTTCGCGAGGGCTCGAAGGTGCGCCCCTGGCTCTACCAGATCTGCCTGAACCAGTGCCGCGACCAGCTGCGCAAGCGCTCGCGCCGTCCCGAGTCGGACCTGGAGGAGCTGGTGGTGGCCGACCCCGCCCGGGGGCCCGAGGAGCAGTCGCTCCAGATGCTCACGGCCGAACGGGTGCGCCAGGCGGTGATGGCTCTGCCCGACAAGCACCGGGAGGTCTTTATCCTGGTGCAGTACCAGAGCATGAGCTACCTGGAGGCGGCCGAGATCATGGACGTGCCGGTGGGCACGATCAAGTCGCGCATGTTTCATGCCAGCGCCAAGCTGGCCGAGGCGCTCAAGGACCTGCGCACGTCCTGAACAGGGGCAGGCCCGCTCGAGCCAGAATTTCTACCCGGCATGAAATGGACCGGATACGCCGTCATCGCGGTGGGCGCCTTTCTCTTTGCCGGCAACGTGTTCGGCTTCTTTCGCACCTTCCCGGCGGCGGGCTGGATCACCATCATGATCGGCACTTTTCTGGTCAGTCGCAAGCAACGACAGTAGCTGTCACCCGGACGGCCTATCATGAGCGCATGAGCGTTCGACAGGAAGGCCCCGTGGCGCAACGAAATTCAAGCCGACTTGAAGGGATTTCCCGCGAGGAGGTGGGCTCCATGGCCCGCATTTATGCCGGCGAGTGGGCGCCGGAGTACGGCTCCCCCATGCAGATCGACGACGACGTCCAGGGCGAAGCCGTGCTTCTCGAGCACGAAACGCTGCAGGCCGTCCCCTGCCCGGAGCCGCCCGTGCGCCCCCGGTTGGCCTTTGTGGACGGCGTGCGGCACGTGGAAGCCAGCCTCTGGTACGCCGACGACCCGAGCTCCGAGCCCATCCCCGGCCTGGCCGGCGTGGTGGCGGCCGGGGCCGTCACACCCGACGGCAACGGCAGGTTGAGCGTCTCGGAGGTGGTGGTCCGGCGCCTGGCCATCTTCGGGGGTGGGCGCAGCGCCAGTCTGCCCGATCAGCCGGGCGGTTGGAGCTGGGTGGCCCTGGCCACCGAGAACACCACGCTGGACGCGCCCCAGCTCGAGCTGCAGCGGCGCATGCGCGAGCAGGAGATGCTGCTGGCCGAGCGGTTGGCCGGGGCGGGCCACATCGTGGTGCTGGACGGTCCGCTCAGCCAGGTGCGCGGGCTGGCCCATCCCGTGGTGGGCTATGTCAAGACCCATCACCGCCGGCTGCTGCCCTCCGAAGCCCACGACCTGGTTTCCACGCTGCGCGGGGGCGAGCGCTCCAGCCTGTTCACGGTGAGCCAGCGGCACTCATGCTACTTCCGCCTGCTCGATCCCGGGCCCGATCGCCATCCCTGGTATGGCATCGTGCGCATCGAGGTGCCCGGCGATCTGGGCCGCGAGGAGGCCCGCTCGCTGGTGCAGGCCACATGCGGCGTGTTGCCGCACTATGCCGGGGTGGCCCACGTCGATCCGCGAGCGCCCCAGAATCTGCAGCCGGTGGCTGCTCTCGAGCGCGAGTTGCGCCGTCGCTGCGGCGACCGGGCGCTGGGCCTGAGAGCGGCCCGGGCGGCGGTACGTCAACTGGTGGAGGTGCGCTGAGATGAGCCGAGTCGGACTGGTCGACGGGGTCACCGAGGGAACCACCAGCACCTTCCGGGTGGTGCTCGACGACGATCAGTACCTGCAGCTCGACGAGATCGTGGCCACACGCCAGCTGTTGCCCGGTGGGCAAGAGCATTTCACTTACGGCATCGTGATCGAGGTCTACAGCAAGATCGAAGGCGCCTCCTTCGCCACCGACACGGCCCGCATCGCCAGCGATCACACCATGCCCGGTCAGGCCATCCGCACCGCCGAGGTGCGCGTACTGCGCACAATGCCCGAGATCTGGGTGCCTCCCGCCCCCGGGGCGAGCGTGGAGCGGGCCACCGGCAAGCACCGCGAGCAGGCTCTCTACCTCGACCAGATGGCCCGGGCCCTGCCGCTGGCCCTGGACAACACCGGCCAGATGGTGCACCTCGATTATGACTTCCTGGACGGAACCAAGGGCGGCCACGTATCCATCTCGGGCGTCTCGGGCGTGGCCACCAAGACCTCCTTTGCCCTGCACCTGCTCTACATGTTGCTCGAGACCAGCGCCGGCAAGGCGATGCTGGGGGTGCACGCGGCCAACACGCGGGCCCTGATCTTCAACGTCAAGGGCGAGGACCTGCTCCATTTCGACCGCTCCTCCTCAGCCTACGAAAAGCGCTGCCAGGCCGATCTCGACCTGAGCGAGCAGTGGCGCAAGCTGGGGGTGAGCCCTCCCGGACCGTTCAGCTCGGTGCGCTTTTTTGCTCCCCTCTCGCGCTTTGCCGAGGAGGGAGGCTCGCTGGCCACCGACGTGCAGTCTCGCCCCTCCAGCGAGATCACCCCCTATGGCTGGACCCCGCTCGAGTTCATCCGCCAGGGGCTGATGCGATTCTGCTTCTCGGACGTGGACGACTCGCGCAACCAGCTCAGCTTCGTGGAGCAAAGGGTGCGGGTGCAACTCGCCCGCTGGGCCCACCCGGTGGAGAACCTGCCTGGCGCCGCCGTGCTGATCCCTCCCGCCGAGGGCATGAGCTACAACCTGGAAAAGCTGAGTCAGGAAAGGAGGGCGGCGCGCTCTCCCGGGGAGGGCTTCGTGGTGGAGAACTTCCGCGACCTGGTCGACTTTCTCAGCGAGCGCCTGGAAGACCCCGATCGGGCCCGGGAGTGGACCGGCGGCACCCAGGCCGGGACCGTCAACGCGTTCCTGCGCCGTCTGCAGGCCATGGCCCCGCGTTTTGGGCACCTGATCACCCACCGGGTGCAGTCGCTGACCCTCGAGGGGTCGGGCGCGCCGCGTGAGAACGTGGTGGTGGTCGACATCAACAGCCTGCACGAAGACGGGCAGCGATTCGTGGTCGGCTCTCTTTTGAGCCGCGTCTTCGAGGCCAAGGAGCGCGGCCAGCGGTTCCCCCTGCACTTCGTGGTGCTCGACGAGCTCAACAAGTACGCTCCCCGCCAGGGCAG
>CAZWUN010000089.1:0-15997 GCA_964637145.1 uncultured Burkholderiales bacterium | reverse complement strand
CATAGTTTCGATACCGCCGGTATAAATTTAGAGCATATGTTCGGCTCTCTCATTGAGGCGCCCGGGCCGAGTGCTCAAACGAGCAGATTTTCGATACCGCCGGTATAAATCTAGAGCATATGTTCGGCTCTCTCATTGAGGCGCCCAGGCTTTGAGGCACCCAAACTGAGTCGGTTTGACTTCGCGCTCCGGCCGGGCGCTCGAACGAGCACTGAGGCCAGCGCCCCTCCGCACTGCGTCGCCTCGCGGAGCTCAGCGCTGAGGCGGCAACCTGGCCGGCTCCTCAGCCAGGCTTCAATCCTTCGTGCAGGCGTCCGTTGCTGGCCACGAAGTCACCCCTGGTCAACCCGGCCGGAGCCCCGTCCAGGCGCGTGAACAGCCCGCCCGCCTCCTGCACGATCAGCCCTCCGGCGGCCACGTCCCAGGGCTGCAGGTCCCACTCCCAGTATCCCTCCAGCCGCCCGCATGCCACCCAGCACAGGTCCAGCGAGCAGCAGCCATTGCGCCGCACCCCGTGGCACAACGCGTCCAGCCGGCGGAAGCGCTCATACTCCTCGTCCGCCGAGGAGCTTCCAAAGCCGGTGGCCAGCAGCGCCTCCGAGAGGGACTCCACCTCGCTGACAGTGATGGGTTGCTCGTTCAAGAACGCCCCCTGGCCGGCCCGGGCCCGAAACAGCTCGCGGCGGAAGACGTCGTAGACCACGCCCAGAACCACCTTGTCACCCCGGGCCAGGGCCACCGACACGGCCACCTGGGGGAATCGGTGCACGAAGTTGGTGGTGCCATCCAGCGGATCCACCACCCAGCACCACTCGTCCTGGCCCCAGCGCCCACCCTCCTCGCCCCAGAACGAGCAGGTCGGAAGCTCCCGGCGCAGCAACTCTTCGGCCCGCCGGTCGGTGGCTGTAACCAGGCCGGCGGCTCCCTTGGAGGCATACTCGCGCTGGCCGCGCCGGATCAGCCCTCCGGCCCGCCGCACCAGACGCACGGCCGCGCTTTCGGCGTCGGCCAGAGTCGTGCGAATCGGCGCCCCCTAGAAGGCCAGCTCGCGGCGGTAGCAGCAGTCGCTGGCGTGGGTTCGAAAGCCAAGGCTCTCGTAGAGTCTGCAGGCGGCCTCGTTGCTCGAGCTGACGAAGACCGAGGCGGTCATGGCCCGGCGCCAGGCCAGCTCGTGCAGGGCCCAGGTCACCAGGTAACGGCCCAGGCCGCGGCCCTGCATCGCGGGGGCCACCGCCATCCGGAACAGCTCCCCCTCGGTCTGCAGGGCGTGATGCTTGAGCCACAGATAGCCGACGACTTCCTCGCCCAGCCGCGCCAGGCGCAGCAGCGACGGGTCGAACCAGGGCTCGGCCAGGCGCAGGTGCAGGTCCTCCTCGCTCCAGGCTCTGGTCGGATCGGGCTGCACCGAGCGGTGCAGGGCCATCCAGGCAGACACGTCCCGAGAACCATCGAAAGGCTCCAGACAAACCGGACTGGACGGCAAGGGGGGGAGAGAATCGAGCGCTCGCACCAGAAAGAGCAGACGTCGTAGAGGGGCAAAGCCCAGCGATCGGCTCAGGCGCGCCCCACCCTCGTGGTCTCCGAAGCACCACACGTCCAGGTGGCTGGCCCCGCGCTCGCGGGCTCCCTGCACGCAGGCGTCCAAGAGTTGCCGCCCCAGGCCCCGGCGTCGGGCCGAGGGGTCCACCAGCAGCTCGCCCCAGGCCTCCTGGCCGGTCAGGTGCAGTTGGGCGTATCCTGACCAGCCCTCGGCCCCGGGAACCCAGCTGGCCCAGGTGTCTCCGGTGCCCTTGCGCAGACGCAGCAGCAGCTCTTCGGAAAGACAGCGCGAGCGGTCGGCCTGCTGGCAGCGCTCCACCAGCCGCTCCAGCTCGACGAGACCCGCGCCCGACAGGCGATCGTTCCAGGTGACCAAAGGATAATGCCGCTCCCTTCCCCCGAATTGCTCTCGGGGTTTCTGCTTCGCGGCCCGCCTTCCTCCGCCGGTTCGTCGAGAAGGTCCGGGTGATGGCTTCGGCCAGAGCGTGCCGTCCCACGCGGCAGAGTGATCCCCCAGGGAGGTTCAGAGGTCGAGGGTTCCAGACGGCCGCTGTGTTGAGCGTTACGTGGGGGGCGCCTCCATACAAGTCTGTCGGCGCCAATTACTGCAAAACCTTCAGCACTTCACTTTAGAACCGGAGGAACCAGGCCGGTGTCGGTGTCGCGCTCGACGGAGCGGGCGCGCCCACCGGCCTCGTGCCGGGCGTGAGCGGCGGCGGCGCGGTGAGCATGAGGCAGCCCAACAGCACCTTCCGGGTCCTTGCCGAGTCCTTGAGCCCCACCGGCAATGTGAGCAGCGATGGCGTGGAGGTCCGTCCCATCGACGCCGCTACCGGCGCCCTGGGCGCGGGCTTCCCTGGTCTGCCTGCCCGGGGCGACCGGGCTGGAAATTCTGCCCTGAGGTAGGCGGTGGTGGCGCCAGACCGAAGAGGGGCTGGTGTGGACCTGGGAGGATCGACTCGAATCGGTGGACCAAGGGGACTGGGCGCGGCTTCTGAGAGCCAGCCCCCGGCCCACGCCGTTCCTGGCCCCGAGCTTTCTTTGTCCATGGAGGACCGCCTTCGCCTCTGATCGGCCCCTTCGGATCGGGCGCTACACGGCTGACGGGGCCGTGCGGGCCCTTCTCTTCCTTTACGACGCCGGGCCTTATGAGGAGTTGCTGGGCGGCCAGGACGTGGCCGACCGGCTGGACATGCTGGTGGAGCCGGCCTGCGAGGAGGCTGCCGTGGAGGCCTTTCTCCGAGAGCCTCGATCCAAGCCGATCCGCTTTCCCAACCTGGCCCCCGACGCCTGCCTGTTTCGCCGGCTTGGCGAGCAGGCCACCGCCACCCGGACCGACTCCAACCCGGTGCTGACCCTGCCGGCCCGTTTCGAGGAGTACCTCGGCCACCTCAGCAAGAAGCAACGCCACGAGCTTCGCCGCAAGATGCGCCGCGCCGAGCGGCTGGGCGGCCCGCTGACCTTCGTGCTGGACAGCAAGGCCGATCGCATCGACGACTTCCTGCGCCTGCACCGCCTCAGCCATCCCGAGAAAGAGCGTTTCATGGATCAGCGCATGGAGGGCTTCTTCCGGGCCCTGTTGCGGGGCTGGGCCGAGGAGGGCCGGCTGCGACTGGCCCTGCTCGAGGGGCGCGGCCAGGCCCTGGCGGCCATGCTGCAGGTGGCCGAGGGACCGGTTCTGCACCTCTACAACTCCGGCTTCGACCCCGAGCACCGCGAGCTGGCGCCAGGCGTGGTGTTGCTGGGCATGTGCCTGCAGGACGCCATCGCCTCCAGATACGAGAAATACGACCTGCTGCGCGGCACCGAGCGCTACAAGTACGACCTGGGAGGACAGGACCGCCCCGTCTGGCGACTCGATCTCCCGTGAAGCACCTGTGCCTGAGCTACCATACCTGCCCTCTGGAGGAGACCGGCACCGGTCTCGCCGGGGGCATGAACGTCTACCTGCGCGGCCTGCTGCCGGCCCTGGAGGCCGACACGCTGGTGCTGACCGCCGGCGAGCATGACGAAGAGCTAGGGCTCGGCAGGGCGCGTATCCTGCGCATCCCCTGCAAGACCGAGCCCTGGACCCGCGAACAGGCCTTCGAGAGCCTGCCCGAGTTTGTGCGCCTGGCCCGAGAACGCATCCAGGGCCAGAATTTCGAGGCCGTCTCGGCCCACTACTGGATGTCGGCCCTGGCTGCCCGGGAGCTGGCTCCCCATCTGAGCCCGGTGGTGATGTTCCATTCCCTGGACCCGCAAAGAAACCCCGTCCGGCGAGAAGCCGAGCGACGCATCTCCGCCGAGGCCGCCAGCGTGGTCTTCTCTTCGGCCCTGGACCGGGCCGTCAGCCAGTCCAGCCTGAGCGAGCTCACCCGGGCCCGCATCATCCGTCCCGGCCTGGACCCCGCCTTTCATCCGCGCGACCAGAGCCAGGCCCGCCAGGCCCTGGGCCTGCCCGAGCACGAGACCCTGATCGGCCTGGTGGCCCGCGACGATCCCGCCAAGAACGCCGCCCTGGCGCGCGAGGTCACCCGCGAGCTGGGTCTGACCCTGGTCGAGGTGCCCGGCCCGCGCTGGCCCCGGGGCTTGCCCCACCACTGCATGCCCGACTTCTACGCCGCCATGGACGTGCTGCTGGCCATCGCCGACTACGAGACCTTTGGCCTGTCGGTGCTGGAGGCGCTGGCCTCGGGCTGCCGGGTGCTGGTCTCCGATCGCGGCTACTGGGGCTCTCTGGGCCGGCGCACCGGCGCGGTCCACGTGACAGCACTGTCCGAACTCAGCCAGAGCCTGCTCAAGACCCTTCAATCGCCCCTTCCCGACCGGGCCCTGGTGGGCCACTTCACCTGGCCCCGGGCCGCTCGACGCTGGCTCCAGGCCCTGCTCCAAAGTCGCTCGGAAAAAACCTTGTAACGAATCTGTAACTCTGTTAAAATCGCCCGCGATGGCCCAGAGGGACGTGCGCCGCGATCTCCGCTACATGACCCTGGAAGGCTCGGCTTTTTGCATCATGGCCGGGGCGGGCGAAGCCTATTTCCCCGCTTTCGTGCTGGCCCTGGGCCACTCGCAGGTCAGCGCCGGCCTGATCGCCACCCTGCCGCTCTTCCTGGGCAGCCTGCTGCAGAACCTGTTCCCTCCGCTCTTGCAACGGGTGGGCTCGCTGCGCAGCTGGATGGTGGGCGCGGTGGCCCTGCAGGCCCTCTTCCTGGTGGTGCTGATCAACTCGGCCGCCTCGCTGCCTCTGATCTTCCTGGCTGTCAGCCTCTACTGGGCGGCCGGCTGGGCCTGCGGACCTGCCTTCAACACCTGGGTCGAGCGCCTGGTGCCCCGCTCCGTGCGCCCGAAGTACTTCGCCCGCCGCACCGCCCTGTGCAACCTGGTGCAGTTCACCAGCATGCTGGCGGCCGGCTGGCTGCTCAGCCGGGGCGCCCAGTCGGGCCAGGCCCTGCAGGCCTTCACCCTGCTCTTCGGGGTGGCCGCCCTGGCCCGGCTCACCTCGGCCTTCTTCCTCTCGCGCCAGACCGACGCGAGGCTGCCCGAGGGGCATCGCGTGTTGGGCTTCCGACAGGCCTTCGAGGTGGTGCGCAAAAGCCCCCAGGGCCGCACCCTGTTTTACCTGCTGGGAGCCCAGGCCTCGCTGCAGATGGCCGCTCCCTTCGTCAGCCCCTTCCTGCTCGGCTGCCAGAAGCTGGGCTACTTCGATTACATGCTGGTTCTCTCCACGCTGGTGCTGGCTCGCATCCTGGCCCTGCCCCGGCTGGGCGGCCTGGTGCGCCGGGCTGGCCCGCGCAAGATGTTCTACTGGAGCGGTCTGGGCCTGATCCCCGTGCCACTGCTCTGGCTGGTGTGCGCCCCCAACCTGGTGGCCATGCTGGCCCTGCAGGCCTTCACCGGCGTGCTGATGGCCTGCTACGACCTGGCCGTCATGATGACCTACATGGAAGCCATCCCTGCCACCGAGCGCCCCAGCGTGCTGACCCGCTTCTCGGTGGCCCACACCCTGGCCATGCTGGGCGGCTCGGCCGTGGGCAGCCTGCTGCTGTGGGCTCTGGGCTCGAGCTGGACCGGTTACGCCGTGGTCTTCGGCCTGGCTGTGGTGGCTCGCGTGGCCGCTCTTCGCCTGCTGGCCATCGTGCCCGTGCCGGCTCCGAAGGTCGAGTTCCTGGCCGTGCCTCCGCGCCTTCGGGGTGAAGAGGTGGTGGCCAGCGGCGCCCTGCTCACGAAGGTGGCTCAGAGGGCCGAGACCCGCGCCCGCGAGGTGGCCCTGACCGAGCTCGAAGTCAAGGCGCCCTCGCGCAACTGACCCTCATGGCGCGTCTCCTGGTGCTGATGGGGTCAGGCGAGACCACCCCCACGATGACCTCCACCCACCGCGAGGTGCTCGCCCGCGTGGGCGGTCGGGCGGTGCTGCTGGATACGCCCTACGGGTTTCAGGAGAACGCCGAGAAAATCTCCGCTCGGGCCGTCCAGTACTTCGAGCGCAGCTGCGAGACCCGGCTGGAGGTGGCCCGCTGGCACGGCGACGCCAGCCCCCTCGAGCGGGAAACCGCCCTGACCCTGGCCCGCGGCGCCAGGCTCCTTTTCTCCGGCCCCGGCAGCCCCAGCTACGCCCTGCGTCACTGGCAGGGCACCGAGATGGCCGCGATTCTGGCTCAGAGACTGGCTCAACCGGGGGCCCTGGTCTTCGCCAGCGCCGCTGCCTGCACGCTGGGCTCGCGGGTCGTGCCGGTCTACGAGATCTACAAGTGCGGGGCCGAGCCCCACTGGCTGCCCGGCCTGGATCTGCTGGCCCCGCTGGGCTTCCCGGCCGTGGTGGTGCCCCACTGGAACATCCAGGTAGGGGAGGATCACGACACGCGCTACTGCATGCTGGGTGAGCGCCGTCTCCAGGTCATGGAAGCCGAGTTGCCCGAGGATCAGTTCCTGCTCGGCCTGGACGAGCACACCGCCCTGGTGCTCGACCTGGATACCCTGACCGGAGAGGTCACCGGCAAGGGCAACGTGGTGGTGCGCCAGCGAGGTGTGACCACCACCTTTCCGGCCGGACGCCCCTTCCGGCTGGGCGAGCTGTGCGATGGCCCGGCTCCGCCGCTGGCGGCCCCCGAGCCCCCCCGGGCCCAGCCCCTGGTGCAGGAGGTGGATCGCCTCGAGCAGGCCATCCGCACCGCGCTGGATCAGCGCGACAGCCAGCAGGCGGTGGCCAGCGCCCTGGAGCTGGAGAGCCTGCTGGCCGAGTGGTCCCACGACACCGACGCGGCCAGTCTCAAGCGCGCTCGGGCTGCCCTGCGCTCGACCCTGGTGCAACTCGGCCAGGCGGCCCGCACCGCCAGCGAGCTCCTCGAGCCGGTGGTGGAAGCCATGCTGACCCTGCGCCGCCAGGCTCGCTCGCGTCAGGAGTGGAGCGAGGCCGACGCCATCCGGGCCGAGCTGGCCCGGGCCGGCATCGAGGTGCATGATACCCCGGAGGGCACCCGCTGGGAGCACGCGAATTCCGTGCTATGATATCCGGGGAGGCGAGGTGGTGTCATGAAGAATCCCTTTCAACGCGGGATCGCTCTGGTCAGTGTGCTGCTCATGTGCTCGGTGATGCTCGTCATGGTCATGGGCCTGTTCGCTACCACCCGGGGCCAGTTCTCGCTCAGCCGCAACTTCAGCGGACAGACCGCCTGCCTCTTCGTGGCCGAGGCGGCCATCGCCGACGCCATCCAGGAGCTTCGTCAGAATGCTGGTTGGACCACCGGCTTCAACGCAAAGCCCATGCAGAACAGCCCCGGCCAGTACTGGGTCAGCTTCAACACAACCGGACCGCCCTTCACCAACCTTCAGTCGGTCAACAACATGGGCAATTCCGCCACCGCGGCGAACTACCGGTCGGCCTCCGGTGTTCCGGCCCATTCTGTCAGCCTGGTGGTGCGGGCCCGGGTGGGAACCACCGAGCGGGTGGTGGAAGCCATCCTCTGCCGCGGTGGCGAGCTCGAGCTCAACCACGCCATGCTCGCCGAGCAGGGCATCTCCATGCAGGGCGATGTGCTCATCGACGGCGTTGCCGGGCTGAACGACCCCACCCGGGTCAATGCCAACGTGCATACGAATATCGCGGGAGCGCTGGCCAACACCGTCACCTGGTCCGGCCTGCCCACCGAGTCGGCCACCGTGGACGGCCGGGTGACCAGCACCAGCACCAATCCCAGCGCCATCAACATGGGTGCGGCCGTGCTCGGAGGCTCCCAGTATGGAGTGCCGCCGGCCCGCTTTCCCTCGGTGGACATCCCGGGCACCATCTCTTCCAAATCGACCGCTCCCGCCCCGGCCATCAACATGGGCGGGGCCACCGTGCTTGCCCCGGGCGATTACTACGTGGCCGGGAATCTGAATGTTCCCGGTGATCTCGAGCTCAATGGCGCCAATCTCTACGTCAGCGGCGACCTGACCGTGGTCGGCTCGATCTCGGGGGATGGTTCGGTCTTCGTCCAGGATGATACGACCTTTTCCGGTGATGCTGGCATCGCCGGCCTGCCCGACCAGGGCATTGCGCTGTTCAGCGAGGGCTCCGTCACTCTGAACGGATTTGACGGAAACAACTACCTGAGCACCCTGGCGGCCACCGATCCCGTGCTGGCCGCGGACTGGGCCAATGCTCAAGCCGTCTTGAGCGACTTCGACACCCATTTCAAAGCCAATACCATCGCCACACTGGGCTCGAGTATCGACCCGGCTCGGGTGACCCGGGTCGAGATGCAGAAAGCCCTCACCAACTTCGGCGGCGCCCCCGGGCATCTCGGTCAGTCCAACCTGGCCGGCAAGCTTGCCGCCCAGCTCGCCCTCAATCCGGCCGGACCGACCCGCGACTTCATGGTTAAGAAGTTCACCTGGATCAGCGACATGTTCAAAGGCGGAGGCACCCACTACGGCGGCGATAACAACGCCATCACTCAGTGGCAAGCAACGGGCAATCCAGGGGCCCTGCTCGATGCCGTGGCTGACCTGAATCGGATCGACCTGTGGGGCTCGGTTTCGACCCTTTACACCCATATCGGAGTCGACCGGATGGGCACGTCCTATTTTCAGGGCGCCGTTTACACCAACGGCGACTTCACTGCCAGTAATGAGGTGGTTATCGTCGGCGGCCTGATGGTGCGGGGAGGGGTCACCCTGAACAATGGCATTCACCTGACCTACCTGCGGAACATGTTCCAGCCTGGAGGGGTCTTCTCGAACGGTGGGCCCATCGGGGTTGCCTCCTGGATGAGCCGTTGAGGCAGCGCGGAGTCAGTCTGATGGAGCTGATGCTCGCCTTCGGGGTGGTCACCGTCGCCATCCTGGCCATCTTGCTGGTCTTCACACGGGGGCTGGAGTGGTTCGTCAGTTCGACCGACACAACCCTGGCCAGCGCCACGGGCCGCCAGGTGCTCGACGAGATCCGCCAGCGCGGGCCCGAGAAGCTGCCGGCCGCCAACCTGACCTTTGATGGCCGGGCGGGAGACCCCAAGGACGTGGCCCTGGACTTCCCGCCCGATCCCTACCCTGTCTCGAACGACGGCACTCGGAAATACACGATGGTCGTGCGCCTGAGCGACGTGAATCCGAGATTGCGCTCCATTCTGGTGGAAGTTTACTGGAACGATCGCAGCCACGTGAAACTGGAGACCTATGTCGCGCGGCCGTAAGGGCAACACGCTGGTTGAGATCCTGGTCGGCTGCCTGATACTGGGGCTGCTGATGGCCCTGCTCTTCTCCGCCTTTCGCTCGGGAGCGGGTGCCTGGAAGAAGGTCGAGACCCAGGCCGAGTTGATCGGCGACCTGCAGGTATCCGCCTCCCTCCTGCAACGCGAGTTGGAGCGAAGCGTGCCGGCCAGCCTCACGGTGGACCCGACCGGGAACGGTCTTGCCTTTCTCTCTCCGGTCGTTGATGGCGGCCAGTACACCTGCGACCTCAACGGCTCCATCGAATGGAAGGCCTACTGTGTGTGCTGGTATGACCCGGCCACCATGACCTTGCAGTGGCGCAAATTGCCTCTGGTCGGCGGAGCACCCGAGGCAACCATTCCTGGCCCGATCGAGAGCTATAATGACGGGACCGGTGCCAGGCCGCTCAACACTTACTTCGTCAACGGAAAAGTGATCGCTCGCAACGTCCGGAGCTGCAGCTTCCAGCGATTGGGCCTGTCGGTTCAGTATCAGCTGGTTGCCGAGCGCAAGCGTTACGGCACTGAGCGGCTCGAGTCGGTGCGCCTGGCCAGCCAGATCACGCCTCGCAACTGACCGCGATACTGGGCTTGCCCAACGTTCGGCGGTGAGGCAATACCGTGTTTGCCCACTGGGACCTGGTCGAGCAACGGTACCCAAGATCACTGAAGACCCGCCGTCCGACCGATAGACTCGTGGTATACTCACTCTCGGAGGTCGCCATGAATCGTTGGAGCCAGTATGAAGACGCCCTGCAGGAGGTGCGCGAGCAGCAGACCGAGGAGTTTCGGCTGGTGATGGTCGCCCTGGCTACCACCCGAGACGCCCTCGAGCAGGTGCAGTCGGGCCTGCAAAAACACCAGCAGCACAACCAGCGACGCCTGGAGCTGCTCGAGCAGGCCGCCCGGGCCGAGGTCGAGGACGTCACCCTGCGGCTCGACCGCATCGAGGAGCGACTCGACCGGCTCGAGCATCCCGCCGCCTGAGCTTTCAGCCTCCTTTCACCGGCCTGCCTTAAACTCGGGACATGCTCGTGCGAACCCGACTGCCGATTGGATTCTTTGGCCAGAAGGTGAGCCCCGGCACCTGGGTACAGCTCGGGCCGACGCCCGCCAACCAGGACATCTTCATCCCCCAGACCGGAAATCTGTTCGCTCAGGGGGCCCAGATCCAGGCTGTTTCCGCCAGCGGCGAGGTGGCCAGACTGGTCAACCCCGCCGGGCAGGCTTTCAACTTCCCCGCCAGGCTCCTGGCCGCGGCCGCCGGAAGCCACGGCTCGATCCCCTCGTTGATCGCGACCTCCTCGTTCCCGAGCGTGGGCGACCTGGTGCAACCCTGCGACCGGCTCAAACCCCGTCCGGATCCCTTCTTCGAGGCTCCGGTCGCCCTGGTCGCGACCGATGGCCTGGAAGAGGGCACCTTCCTCAACGCCCGTGGCGAGTCCAGGAAGATGAGCCTGTTTGAGACCCGAGTTGCCGGCGAGGGAGCCTATCAGAATTGGGCTTCCGATGTGCTGAACAAGCTCCGGGCTGGCTTCGTCGACCCGCATGCGGCCAGTATTGGCGCGCTTGCGGGCGGGCTGGCCATCGGTGGCGTGCTGATGCGAACTCGCCAGGCCGCCTGAAAACCTGGAAAGAATTTTCGCGGGATTTCGACCCTGCTCGTGGAACGGTGTGCACCACACATCCCACGGAAGTTTCGAGGTTCTACGCCAGCATGCAACGCCGCCTGAGCGCGCTTTACCTGATTTTGATGCTCCTGACCGCCTGCGGCCCCGTGCCCCAGGGCGGGCCGGGTGGCACGGTCACCAAATGGCCCGAGGGCAAGCCCCGGCCACTGGAGGTCACCTTTGCCTCGCCGGTGGGCGAAGTGGTCAGCCCCGAAGACGCGGCCGCCATCCTGGTGGGCTTCAACCAGCCCATGACCGCGCTCCAGCCGCTGCCCACCGAGCGCTCCATCGGGCCTTTGACGCTGACTCCACCGGTCAATGGCAAGTTCCGCTGGAAGGGCACGGCCACGCTGGTGTTCACGCCCGACAAGCCGCTGCCGCTGGCCACCAAGTTCAAGGCCACCGTGCCGGCCGGAACCCCCTCCGCCCAGGGGCCCAAGCTCGAGAAAGACTACGTGTTCGAGTTCGAGACGCCGCGCCCACGAATGGTCAAGTCCGAGCCTGCGGACGAAGCCAAATGGGTCCCGCTCAACCAGGTCTTCCTGCTCGAGTTCAACCAGCCGATGACGGCTGGAAAGCTGGTCGGGCTGCTCAGCCTCCAGACCATCGACAAGGACGAGAAAACCCTCGAGCTCGATGTCCGCGAGCCGGACGCCAAGGAGCTCGAGCGTTTCTTCGGCCCCGAGCCCGACGAGGCCACCAAAGAGCGCTTCGATCGACTGGTGGCGGCCGTTCCCAAGCAGCCCATGGAGACCGGCAAATCTTACAAGCTGGTTCTCAAGAAAGGCCTGCTGGCCGCCAGCGGCGAGCTCGGCTCGGGCGACGAACAGTCGTTAAGTTTCTCCACGGTCAACCGCTTCGAGCTCACCAGTTTGCGCGAGGCGGGCAAGACGGTCTCGCCCAACGAGTCGCTCATCTTCGTCTTCTCCAATCCCGTCAATTACGCCGATCTGGCCAAGAGCCTGACCTTCGAGCCGGCCCTCAAGATTCCCGAGAGCTATCTCGAAGACCGCGACTACGCCTCGGAAGACCTCTATTTCTATCTGCGCATGACCCCTCGCACCAGCTACAAGGTGCGCGTGAACGAGGGCCTGAAGGACCAGTTCGGCAACGTGCTGGGCAAAGCCGCCGAGTTCACCTTCAAGACCGGTGACTACCCGGCCGGAGTGCGCATGCCCGAGGGCACCGCCGTGCTCGAGACCAGCACTCCCGACCCCCGCATTCCCATCGGAATGATGAACGTCAAGCAGGCCGAGCTCAAGGTGGCTGTCCTGCAGAGCGACCAGCTGATCCGGGCGGTGGGCGGCCTGGGCGACTACAAGCCGCCGGGCGGCTTCAAGCTCATCCGCAAGCTCACTCCCAACGACAAGCCGAACGTATTGCAGGACCGCTACTTCAAGGTGGCCGACGCCCTGGGCAAGGATGGCTCGGGCTGGCTCTTCATGACGCTCAAGCACGGCCAGGATGCTCGCAACCTGCTCGTGCAGGTCACCAACCTGGGCCTGACCGCCAAGTTCTCGCCCGAGAATACGGTGGTCTGGGCCACCGCCCTGGACACCGGCAAGCCTCTGCCGGGCACCGCCCTGGAGATCCGCGACGAGAAGGGCAACCTGCTCGGCAGCGCCACCACCGGAGCGGACGGCACGGCCAGCTTCAAGGGCTGGCACACCTTCGGGCTCAAGCAAGACGACCGCTGGAGCCAGCCCCCCCTCTACATCTACGGTCGATCCGGCAACCAGGTGGCCTTCATCGGCAGCCGCTGGAACTGGCAGATCGACCCCTGGAGCTTCGACCTGGCTTACGACTACTCGCCCGAGGTGCCCGAGCGTCGGGGCATGGCCTTCAGCGAGCGCGGCCTCTATCGCGCCGGCGAAGAGGTCTACATGAAAGGCGCCCTGCGCGAGGTCGTCAGCGGCAGCTACCAGATTCCCGAGCTCAAGCAGCTCGACTTCAAGTTGATGGACTCGCGCGACCAGCTCGTCAAGCTGGGAGTGGTGGACCTAGGCAGCTTCGGCTCATTTGACCACACCCTCAAGCTGGCCAAGAACGCGCCCACCGGCTACTACAGCATTTACTACTACCTGCCCGGCGAGGCCCGCAAGAGCCTCAAGAGCGAAGGCGCTTCGCCCCTGTTCGTGGACTCGTTCCGGGTGGAGGCCTTCCGGCCGGCCCAGTTCGAGGTCAAGGTGGACGTCAAGGAGCCGGTCTACGCCTTCGGTGACAAGCTGCAGGCCGAGCTGCTCGGCCGCTACCTCTTCGGCGGGCTGATGAAGGGCGACGCCGTCGAGTGGACGGTGCGAGCCGAGCCCCACAGCTTCCAGCCCGAGGGCTGGGACGGGTGGGATTTCGGCCCGCTGCGCTGGCTCGACTCGGATGACGAGCAGCCCGAGGAGGCCAAAACCCTGCTCAAGGGCAGCGGCAAGCTCGACGACCAGGGCCAGAAGAAGCTCGAGGCCGACCTGGCACTCAAGTACCGGGGCAGCGCCGCGGTCTCCGTGGAAGGCACGGTCACCTCGGCCTCCCGCCAGCAGATCAGCGGACGGGCCACCGTGCTGGTGCATCCCGGCAACTGGCTGATCGGCCTGCGGCCCAAGAGCTCGTTCTTGAGCTCGGGGGCTCCGGCCGGCATCGACGTGGTGACGGTCACCTCCGAAGGCAAGAACCTGGGCGGCCAGAAGGTCAACCTGGAGCTGTTCCGGCGCCAGTGGCACTCGGTGCGCCGGGCTGAGACCGGGGGCTCGTATCGCTGGGTGGTCACGGTGGAGGACCAGAAGGTGGGCGAGCCCGTCGTGGTCACCACCCAGGATTCGGCCGTGCTGGCCAACCTCAACCCCGACAAGTCCGGTTTCTACGTGGTGAAGGCCTGGGGCGAGGACAGCAAGGGTCGCAAGATCGAGACCCAGACCACCTTCTACGCCAGCGGCTCGGACTACGTGGCCTGGGGCCGGAGCGAGAACGATCAGGTCGAGCTGGTGGCCGACAAGAAGAGCTACAAGCCCGGCGAGACGGCCCGCATCCTGGTCAAGTCGCCCTATGAGGATTGCCAGGCGCTGGTCACTGTCGAGCGCGAGCTCATCATGCGACGCTTCGTGGTCGAGCTGAAGGGCAGCACTCCCACCATCGAGGTGCCCCTCAAGTCCGAGGATCTGCCCAACGCCTTCATCTCGGTGGTGCTGGTGGAAGGCCGCCTGACCGACAAGGGCTTCGACGAGCAGGGCGAGGACCTGGGCAAGCCGTCCTTCCGGATCGGCTATGTCAACCTCCCTGTCGATACCGGCGAGAAGCACCTCTCGGTCAGTGTCAAGACCGATCGCGAGGAGTACCAGCCCCGCCAGACCGTTACCATCAACCTGGAGGTCAAGGACTCCCAGGGACGCCCGGTGCAGGCCGAGGTGGACGTGGCCGTGGTGGATCGCGGCGTGCTCAACCTGATCGACTACCAGACCCCCGACTTCTTCGCCCCGTTCTACGGCCCGCGCTCGCTGCGCGTGGTCACGGCCGAGATGCGCCGCGACGTGATCGGCCTTCGCAGCTACGGCACCAAAGGCGATCCAGAGGGCGGCGGCGGGGCCGGCGTGCCCGGGGAGACCCGCGAGGACTTCCGGGCCACGCCTTACTGGAATCCCCGCGTGCTCACCGACTCGCAGGGCAAGGCCACGGTCACCTTCGAACTGCCCGACAGCCTGACGTCCTTCCGGGTGATGGCCACGGCTCTCACCAGGGCTTCCGACTTCGGTGCCTCCGACTGCGAGCTGCGGGTCAACAAGCCTCTCCAGATGCTGCCCTCGATCCCGCGCTTCGTGCGCATCGAGGACCACTTCCAGGCGGGAGTGCTGGTGCACAATAACACCAAGACCTCGGGCAGCGTCGAGGTCTCGGTCCAGGCTGAGGGAGTCGACCTGGCCGGCGAGGGCAAATCCACCGTTTCGGTGCCGGCCGGCGAGGAGAAGGAAGTCATGTTCGACTTCCTGGCCAAGCGGCCGGCCGACGCCAAACTGACCTTCCAGGCCAGGATGGACATCCACCAGGACGGTCTGGCCCTGCCTTTGCCGGTGCTCTTGCCGGTGGCCACCGAGACGGTGGCCGATTCGGGCGACACGGAAGGCCAGGCCAAGATCCCGCTGGGACTCCAGTCCAGGCCGGCGCCCGGGGTGGGCGGCCTGACCATCACCCTCTCCCCCTCCATCCTGTCCGGGTTGAGCGGGGCGCTGGAGTACGTCAGCACCTATCCTTACGGCTGCCTGGAGCAGCGGCTGACCCGCCTGGCTCCCAACTTCCTCTTCCCCGACCTGCTCAAGGCCTATGCCGAGGGCGACCGCAAGAAGGCCCGCACCGTGGTGCAGGCCAGCCTGGACGAGCTGCGCGGCTTCCAGGCCCCGGGCGGGGGCATGTACCTCTGGCCGAGCTCCGAGTGGGTGAACGCTTACCTCTCGGTCTACGCTCTGGACATGTTCAATCGGGCCAAAGACGACGGCTACGAGGTGGACAAGCGCTTGCTGACCGACCTGCGCGGTTACGTCAAGAAGGTGCCCAACGCCGACAAGTTCGACTATCCCTACTCCAAGGCCGAGGAGATGGTGGTGCGCTCCTACGCCGTCAGCGTGCTCGCGCGCCTGGGAGTCAAAGACCGGGGAGCCTTCGACCGGCTCTATGCCGAGCGCAAGGACGCTCCCCTGGAGGCGCGCGTCTCCATGCTGCAGGCTGCCCGCCGCATGGGCGTGGGCAAGGAGAAGGTGGCCACGCTGCGCAACGAGCTGACCTCGCGGGTGCGCATGGAGGCCGATTCAGCCTACTTCCAGGAGAAGGACCAGGCCTCGCTGGGTTGGGTCTACGGCTCCAACGTGCGCCTCACGGCCCAGATCCTGGGCGTGTTGCTCGAGGAGGAGACCCCGCCCGACTTCGCGCCCAAGGTCGTCAAATACCTGATGAGCGTGCAGAAGAACGGACACTGGGGCAACACCCAGGAAGACCTGGCCGTGCTGACGGCGCTCGACCTTTATCGCGACAAGTTCGAGAAGGGTTCTCCCA
This sequence comes from uncultured Burkholderiales bacterium, assembly GCA_964637145.1. GTDB lineage: Bacteria > Vulcanimicrobiota > Xenobia > Xenobiales > QWHO01 > QWHO01. The sequence continues at coordinate 90 of CAZWUN010000089.1, read as the reverse complement.
ACTTCAAGGCCGTCGCCCAGATCGACGCGAAGTCCGTGCTGGAGAGGAGCTTTGAGGGCACGGCTCCCCAGGTGGCCAACGTCAAGGTTC
>CAZWUN010000088.1:0-16008 GCA_964637145.1 uncultured Burkholderiales bacterium | reverse complement strand
GGGGGTGGCGATGACGCCGACTCGGGGCCCTCAGCCAGGCAAAGGTGGTCCGGGCTCCGGCCGGCTCCACCGCTGAGGGGCGAAGGCAAGGGTGGGCCGGGGCCGTTGCGGCCCGGCGCTACGGCACCCGGCCTCGGCGACCCCCGGAGCCCGCTGAGTGAGGCCGGCGGTGCGGCCTGAACTCTGGTTCAGGTGAGGCATCTCGGCACCGCCCTCCACCAGAAGGACTGGGAGCCAGGCAGGTCGACCCCCTCTCCGAGGAAGAACTCCGCCTCCTTTCCGACCAGACCATCGATACCCAGATCCGGTGAGAGGGCTCCAGACAATGCGGCTTCGCGCCTTACTTTTGCTCATGCTGATCCTGTGGGGGGCCATGCAGGCTTTCTCGGACGAGGAGGAAGACGGAATGCCCACACCCGCTCCCGCCCAGGGACTCAGTTTCCAGCTCAGCGAGGGCGCCCCGGCTGATGGCGGCGCTGACAGGGTGCCTCAGGCCCAGGCCAGGCCCCTCTCCACCTCCGAGGCCGAAGCCGTCCTCAAACGCCTGCCGCCTTTCAAAGTGGCCGGTCAGACCGCCGAGTTCGCCCTGCGCGAGAAGTCCCAGCCGGCTCCCCGCACCGGCAAGACCGTGGAGATGCCCTTCCCGCCTCCTCAGGCCCCGGACCGACCGGCGGTGGCTCCCAAGACCCTGGAAGTGCTGCGCAAGATCCCGGAGGGCGCGGTGCCGCTTGCGCCGCAACTGTCGGTGACCTTCAACCAGCCCATGGTGGCCGTCACCTCCCACGCCGAGCTGGCCTCCGAGACGCCCGTCAAGCTTACCCCTCAGCCCCCGGGCAACTGGCGCTGGGTGGGCACCCAGACCATCCTGTTCGATCCCCGCGGGGGAAGCAGCGTCAAAGCTCGCTTTCCGATGTCCACCGACTACCGGATCGAGGTACCGGCGGGCACGAAGTCGGCTTCCGGACAGGCTCTGGCCTCCTCGGTGAGCTGGTCGTTTCAGACTCCCACCGTGCAGTTCGAGGCCAGCTCGCCCAGCACCGGATCCCCCCAGCCTCTCGACCCCCTGATGCACGTGGTTCTCAATCAGGACATCGACCCGGCCGCCGTGCTGGCCACCATCAAGCTCACGGCCGGCGAGCAGAGCGTGCCCCTGCGGGCGGCCACCACTGCCGAGATCGAGAAGGCCGGGCTCCAGGACCTGCCTGCCAACCGCCGGGTGATCTTCAAGTCGGTCAGTCCGCTGGTGCCAGCCACCAGCTACACCGTCAGCATGGGCCCGGGCACTCCGTCGCTGGAGGGCCCGCTCAAGACCGCCTCGGCTCAGGCCTTCCATTTTCGCACCTACGACAAGTTCCGCGTGGTGCAGTCGCGCTGCGGCTGGAACGATAACTGCCCCCCCCTGACGCCCTTCATGATCGAGTTCAACAACCCCATCGACGTCAAGAAGTTCAAGCCATCCATGGTCAGCGTCAGCCCCGAGCTGCCGCGCATGAAGATCGACGCTTCAGGCGGCACCCTGGTCATCCGCGGCGAGTCGAAGGGCCGCACCACCTACACCGTGCGCCTTTCCAGCGAGCTGCCCGACAGCTTCGGCCAGCGGCTCGAGAAGGAAGAGCTGCTCACCTTCAAGGTGGGCTCGGCCAACCCCACCCTGGTCAGCATCGGCGGCCAGCTGGCCGTGCTCGACCCCTACGGTCCGCCCAGCTACTCGGTCTACTGCATCAACCACCAGAGCCTGAAGGTCAAGATCCACGCTGTCAACCCGGAGGACTGGGGCCAGTTCTGCAAGCGGCTGGCCAGCGAGACCCACAAGACCCCGTTCGTCTCGCCGGGCCAGCGGGTCTTCGACGGCAACGTGCCCACCGGGGCGCGTCCCGACGAGCTGACCGAAGTGCGCATCGACCTCAAGTCGGCCCTCAAGGAGGGCCGCGGCATGGCCGTGGTGGTGGTCGAGCCCGCCGTGCAGCCCAAGGAGGACTACCGTCGCCAGCGCATCGTGACCTGGGTTCAGGTGACCGAGCTGGGCCTGGATGCGGCCAACGACGCCCGCACCCTGCAGGGCTGGGTCAACTCGCTCAAGGACGGCAGGCCGGTGGCCGGTGCCACCCTGAGCCTGCTGGACGTCGAGGGTAAGACCGTGGTCAAGGGCGAGACCGGGGCTGACGGGCTGGGCCGTCTGCAACTGGGCGCCAATGCGCCCTTGCTGGTGGCTCGCCAGGGCGCCGACGTGGCCATCCTGCCCCAACAGGCCAACTACTGGGGCTACTCTAACGGTTGGCACGCCGTCTCGGAGAGCGATTCGCTGCGCTGGTTCGTGGTGGACGACCGCAAGATGTACCGTCCCGCCGAGACCGTGCACCTCAAGGGCTGGCTTCGCCGCTACGGGGCCGGCCCCACTGGCGATGTGAGCGCCCTCAAGGGCGAGGTGAGCAAGATCAGCTACACGGTGGACGACTCTCGCGGCAACGAGATCCTCAAGGGCGAGACCCCGGTCACCTCCGACGGGGGCTTCGACCTCAAGTTGACCCTGCCCAAGACGCCCAATCTGGGCCATGCCCGGGTGGAGCTGTCGGCCTCCCCCTCCACCGGACTGGCTGGCTCGAGCTACAACCACGGTTTCCAGATCGAGGAGTTCCGCCGTCCCGAGTTCGAGGTCAGCGCCAGCGCCGATCCCTCCAGCTCGATCGTGGGCAGCTCGGCGGTGGCCACGGCCTCTGCCAAATACTACGCGGGCGGAGGCCTGGCCGGAGCCCCCGTGCAGTGGTACGTGACCAGCACGCCCGGCTCGTTCACCCCGCCAGGACGCAGCGAGTACAGCTTCGGCACCTGGACCCCCTGGTGGGGTTGGGGCTGGGAGGGCCGCTACTCCTCGCGGCCGGGTCAGTCCACCAGCAAGAGCTTCCAGGCCGTGACCGACTCGGCCGGGGTGCACCACCTGAAGATGGACTTCCGGGCGGTGGATCCGCCCACGCCCACGGTGGTGCGGGCCGAGGCCTCGGTGACGGATGTCAACCGGCAGGCCTGGAACGCCTCCACCTCGGTGCTGGTGCATCCTTCCGACCTCTATCTGGGCCTCAAGACGCCCCGCTCCTTCGTGGACAAGGGACAGCCCATCGAGCTCGAGATCCTGGCATGCGACCGTGAAGGCAAGGCTGTGGCCGGGCGCACCATCGAAGTGCTGGCTTACCGCCAGGACTATGAGGTGGTGGAAGGGGAGTACCGGCCCACCCGCACCGACGTGCAGACGAAGTCGGCCGTTTCCTCGGCCGGTACCCCGGTCAAGATGAGCTTTCAGACCCCGGCCGGGGGCACCTACAAGCTGGAGGTGCGCGGCACCGACGAGCAGGGACGCGCCAACCTGAGCGAGCTGACCGTCTGGGTGGCGGGCGCCAAGCGTCCCCCCGAGCGCAAGGTGCAGCAAGAGCAAGTCACCCTGATCCCCAACCAGAAAGAGTTCCGAGCCGGCGAGACAGCCGAGATCCTGGTGCAGGCGCCCTTCTACCCGGCCGAGGGCGTGATGACCCTGCGCCGCTCGGGTCTGCTCTCCACCCGGGTCTTCCGGATGGAGGGTCCCTCCACCATCCTGAAGGTGCCCATCGAGGAGGGCTACGTGCCCAACCTGTACGTGCAGGTGGACCTGGTGGGGGCGGCCGAGCGGCCTCCCTCCAAGCGGCCGGCCTACGCGGTGGGCTCGCTGAACCTGCCCGTGCCTCCCTATGCCCGCACCCTGAGCGTGAGCGTGCAGCCGACCCACCCGGCCACCGAGCCGGGGGCCCAGACCTCGCTCCAGGTCAAGGTCGCGGGGCCTGACGGGCAGGGCGTGTCGGGGGCCGAGGTGGCCCTGTTCGTGGTGGACGAGGCGGTGCTGTCGCTGACCGGCTACCAGTTCCCCAACCCGCTGCACGTGTTCTACGGCCAGCGGGGAGCCGGGGTGAGCGACTATCACCTGCGCCAGTACGTGCTGCTGGCCGAGCTGGATCAGCTCCAGCAGGCGGTGGAGGAGAAAGAGCGCGACGGCCTGGCCGCGGCCGTTCCTCGGCCCGCCGCTGCCCCCGCGGGGGCTGCCAGGCGGTCCAAGTCCGAGATGTCCATGGAGATGGCCGACGAGAAGAAGGCTGGAAAGGACGCCGACAGCAGTACACCCATCGCTGTACGCACCGACTTCAATCCCCTGGCCCTGTTCGCGCCCGTGGTGCGCACCGACGCCTCGGGGAACGCCAGCGTGCCCTTCAAGCTGCCCGACAACCTGACCCGCTACCGCATCGTGGCCCTGGCCGCGCGCGGGCGCGACTTCGGCAAGGGCGAGGCCGCCCTGGTGGCCCGCCTGCCCCTGATGGTGCGCCCCTCGCCGCCGCGCTTTGCCAACTTCGGCGATCGCTTCGAGCTGCCGGTGGTGCTGCAAAACCAGACTGACCGCCCCCTCGAGGTGCAGGTGGCGGCCCGCTCCTCCAACGCCAGCCTGACGGCGGCTACCGGCTACGCCCTGACGGTGCCGGCCAACAACCGCCTCGAGGTGCGCTTCCCGACGGCCACCGAGCAGGCCGGCCGGGCCGCCTTCCAGGTGGGCGCGGTGGCCGGCACCTACGCCGATGCAGCCGAGTTCAACCTGCCGGTGTGGACGCCGGCCACCAGCGAAGCCTTCGCAACCTACGGCGTCATCGACGAGGGCTCCATCGCCCAGCCGGTCAAGACGCCCGGCGCGGTGTTCCCGCAGTTCGGCGGGCTGGATGTCACGACCACCTCCACCGCCGTGCAAGAGCTGACCGACGCCGTGCTCTACCTGGTGCGCTATCCCTTCGACTGCTCCGAGCAGGTTTCGTCGCGCTTGCTGGCCATCGCCGCCCTGAAGGACGTGCTGGGCGCCTTCAAAGCCGCCAATCTGCCCGACCCGGCCACCCTCAAAGCGGGGGTGGACCAGGACATCGAGCGCCTGCGCCTCTTGCAGGCCTACGACGGCGGCTTCGGCTTCTGGAACACCTCCGCCGAGACCTGGCCCTACCTCAGCGTGCACGTGGCCCACTCGCTGGTGCGCGCCCGCGAGAAGGGCTTCAAGGTGCCTGACGACATGCTCGAGCAAAGCTCCGGCTACCTCAAGCAGATCGAGAGCCACATCCCGGGCTGGTACGGTCCCGATGCGCGCCGGGCCATCATCGCCTACGCCCTCTACGTGCGCCATCGCATGAAGGACTCCGACTACGCCAAGGCTCGCTGGCTGATCTCCGATGCCGGCGGGGTGGACAAGCTGCCCATGGAGGCCGTGGGTTGGATCCTCTACGTGATGAGCAAAGACCCGGGCTCGGCGCGAGAGGTGCAGGCCATCCGGGCCTTCCTCAACAACCGGGTCACCGAGACCGCCAGCACGGCTCACTTCGTGACATCGTACAACGAGGAGAGCGGCTGGCTGGTGCTGGCCTCCGATCGCCGCGTGGACGGCATCATGCTGGAAGCCCTGATCGAGGATCAGCCCAAGAACGACATCATTCCCAAGCTGGTGAGGGGCCTTCTGGGCCACCGCAAGGCGGGCCACTGGCTCAACACCCAGGAGAACTGCTTCGTGCTGCTGGCCCTGGACCGCTACTTCAACACCTACGAGAAGATCACGCCCGACTTCGTGGCCCGCGTCTGGCTCGGCGAGCAGTTCGCCGGCGAGGCCAGATTCGTGGGCCGCGAGACCAAGCGCCAGAACATCCGCGTGCCCATGAGCTACCTCGAGGGGAAGGGTACCCAGAACCTGATCCTCAGCAAGACCGGGGCGGGACGGCTCTACTACCGTCTGGGGATGGAATACGCCCCGCGCAACCTCAAGCTCGATCCGGCCGACCACGGCTTTGCGGTGGAGCGGATCTACCAGGGCGTCGACTCGGCGAAGGACGTGAGCCGCGACGCCGAGGGCGTGTGGCACATCAAGGCCGGCTCCCGCGTGCGCGTGCGGTTGACGATGGCCGCCCCCTCGCGGCGCTATCATGTGGCCCTGGTCGATCCGATGCCGGCCGGCCTGGAGGCCCTCAACCCGGCTCTGGCGGTCACCGGCAGCGTGCCGGCCGATCCCAAATCCCGGGGGGCCTACTGGTGGTGGATGAGCACCTGGTACGAGCACCAGAACATGCGCGACGAGCGGGTGGAAGCCTTCGCTTCGCTGCTCTGGGCCGGGGTCTACGAGTACAGCTACGTGGCTCGCGCCACCACCCCCGGCAACTTCGTGGTGCCGCCGGCTCGGGCCGAGGAGATGTATGCTCCCGAGACCTTCGGGCGCTCGGGCAGCGATCGGGTGATCGTGGAATAGCTGCTGTCAAGCGCCCCGCTTCTTGAGACGAACGCCCGGCAAGTGCACCTCTTTGTCGGACTCAAAGATGGCGCTGGCGCGCTTGATTCCCTCGGCCAGGCGCCGGACCTCGTCCTCGGCCTCGCCAGCCAGGAGCGCCTGGCGGGCCTGGCTGAGGAGCTGCTTGACTTCGCCCACGGCCTTGTTGGACTCGTCCAACCGTTTCTGCCAGTGGGCCTGCTCGCGCTTGTATTCTCGCACCTCGAACAGGTGTTGGTATGAGTCTCGCCAACCCTTGAAGAAGCAGCCGAAGCCCACCAGCGCGGCCAGGTTGGCGCCGGGCACGCTGAGTCCGACCGCGACGCCCGTCAGTCCGCCGGCTACCCAGAGACAAGACTTCGTCAGGTTCTTCCGGGCGGTCTTGACAGCCGCCTCGCAACTGTTGGCCTCACTGGTGTAACGGTCCAGCAGAGGCTGCCAGGCGGCGATGTGTTGCTCGTGGGCCCGGATGTGGTCGCGCAAATCGGACGAGAGAGGAGTAGGAGCTGCGATCCTGATCATGGACTGACCTTACCCGGGAGGGCTGAAAAAGCTCTCACCGCACGGCTCCCACCTGGTTTGAGGTTAATTTCAGCCCCTTGCGCCAGACTGCATGCTGAGAGAGGAGGGGCTCGATGCAGATCGGCGCAAACGTCCGCGAGCGGCTTTCCCGCAACTTCTCGCTCCAGGAGGGCGGGCAGCAGCATTTTTTCAACCTCCAGCCCGGCGAAGCCGAGGCCCAACTGGTGGTGCGGCCCGACTCGCGCATCATCGCCGCCTTCCCGGCCGATAACACGGGGGTCTCCCTCTGGTTCGAGCCGGGCGCCAACGTCACCGCCAAGGCTCCCCCCAGCTCGCACTCCGGCGATGGCCGCCAGGAGCTGGAAGTCGAGCTACGCTCGCACAACTCCGCGCTGGGCGTCTCCGAGGCGATCATGGGCAGCATCCGCACCATCCGCGAGAAGCTGCAGGATACAGGCGAGGTCGAGCGGGTGCGCCGAGAGTCGGCCTCCTTCGCCCAGGCCACCGGGGCGCGCCAGAGCTGGGTGGCCGAAGAGGCCCGGGTCAGCCCGGGCCAGCTTCGTTTTCTGCGCACCGAGCTCGACGGCCGCCCCTACGAGGCGACCCTGACCGTGCCACCCGAGGTATCCATCACCCACGGGCCCAACGGCATCCAGCTCCAGGCCCCCGGTCCGTTCGACTTCCGCCTCAAGGTGGCGCTGCCGCGTGCGCCGCTGGGGGGCTACGCGCCCGAGGAGCTGTTCTCGCCCCCGGCCCTGGCCCTGGCCGAGCGGCTGGCCGCCGAGAGCGATCCTCGGGCCGAGCGCTGCCTCTCCTCCATGCAGAGCCTGATGTTCCTGGCCCGCCAGGACAAGTTCATGGCCGGCTCCTGGCGCTTCATGACCTACTTTGGCCGCGACACCATGCTCAGCTTGATGCTGCTGCAGCCGGCCATCACCCCGCAGGCCTACGCCAACGGCCTGCAGAGCGTGATCGATCGGCTGAGCCCTGAGGGCGTGGTGGCTCATGAGGAAGACCTGGGTCCCTGGGCCGAGCAGCACCGCATCCACCTGGAACTGGCCACCCCGGCCCTGGCCGCCGGGGGAGGGCTGGCGGCGCTGGCCGCCGGCGCCCGACAGGAGCCCATTTACGACTACAAGATGGTGGACGATGATTTTCTGCTCCCCCTGGCCACCGAGCGCCTGGGGCGCGGCTTCATCGAGCGCAACCTGGACAAGCTGGCCAGCAACTGGGATTATGTCCTGACTCAGGCCGAAAACCAGCACATCCGCATTCTGGACGGGCTGAACGTGGGCGACTGGCGCGATTCGGAAGAAGGGCTGGGCTGGGGCAAGTACCCCGGCAGCGTCAACGTCGACCTGGTGGCTGCCAGCGTGCGCAGCATCGCCCGCATGGCTGAGGGCCTCGACCTGCCCGCCGAGCTCCGGGCCAAAGTGGACCAGAGCGAGCCGATCGCCGAGCGCTGGGATCGCTCCCGGGAGGACTTTCGGGTCAACCTCACCCCCGATGAGGTGCGCTCGCGCTTGCTGAAGTATCTCGAGAGCGCCCCCCTGACCCCGGCCGAGACCGCCTTCTACCTCGGTCGCCCGGTGGGGGAGGGGGGTCCCACGCTGGGCGAGTTCCTGCATCAGGGTGTGGTGCCGCCGGCCCTGAAGGAGGGCCTTTCGTTCATGGCCCTGTCCCTGGATGAAAAGGGCCGGCCGGTGGAGATCCCCAACACCGACGGCTCGTTCCGCCTGTTCCTTGGGGATCCGCCCCGAAAGGACGTGGAGGAGATCCTCAAGCTGCTGGAGCTGGAGTATCCCGTGGGGCTGATGACCGCGGTCGGTCCGGTGGTGGCCAATGCCGCCTACAGTCGGGACCCGGTCCACCACCGCGAGCTCGATCGCCAGGGGTATCACGGGGCGGTGGTCTGGTCCTGGCAGTCGGCCATGATGCAGGCCGGGCTGGCGCGCCAGAAAGAACGTTACCCCGAACTGGCGCCACGGCTGGACGCGGCCATCGCGCGCCTGCAGAAGGCCGAGCAGCAGGCTGGACCGCTGGCCACCTCCGAGCTGTGGACCCACGAGGTGGTGGAGGGCGAGTGGAAGGCCGCTCCCTGGGGCGGCCAGGCCGCCGCCGGGGGGGACGAGTCCAACGCGGCTCAGCTCTGGAGCACGGTCTACCCGGCCGTCCTGATGCGCACCGGCTAAGGGCGTTTGTCGGAGGGCCAGGGCCCCTGGTGTTGGAGAGCGTCGAGCAAGATCCCGTGAACCTCCGCGTGAGCGGTCTCGACCCAGGCGGGTCCATCCGGCCCGAAATCCCCCTGGTGCTCTTCCGCCATCGTGGTCAAGAACTCCTTGCGGGCCACCGCGTAGGAGGAGGGGAGCAGTCCTCCCTGGCTGAGGATGTCGCTGTGGAGCCGATCGAGCTTGTCCTGGACCTCTGGCTCGAGGTAGCGATCTTCAAGCAGGTGAACCAGCTCGTGACGCGTCAGGCTCGGCTGGTTCTTCAGGGTGGCCTGGTTGGTCATGACCACCTGGCAGCTATCGGTGTAGAATTGGCAGCCGTTGCTGAATCTCATCTCGGCCAGCTTTTCCTTGAGGGGTCCGGTGACATTGGGTAGACTGCTGAAGTGCTTCCCTTCCGGCAAAACGAACATGTGAACCGGTAAGGTCATGGCTTTGAGACGGGTTGCCAGAAGTTCCAGGCGCCCTTGCACCTGCTGGTCGGAGCAGGCCCCGCACTCCTGACGACAGCGTTCGAGCAGATCAGCAGAGGGGGGACCTTGCTCCAGGCTGGCCAGCAGCCCGTTGACCCGGTCGAGGCGGGATTGAATCGCCTCCGGCTGCCGTCTGGCCTCGGAGGGCCCGCAGATCTCCTGGAACAACTCCTGGAAACGGGCGGCCGATTCCTCGTCTGGAGAGTGCAAGAAGACCCGGGGGGCGATCTCGACCCCCTGGTCCATCCAGGGTTGCCTTTCCATGGGCTCAAAGGCTTCGGCCGGGGCTGGCGTAGGGCTCAGGATCTCATAGCGATCCCGCAGCACGTGCACGGGTTTGTCCAGCGGACCCCACTCGGAGTCGTGGATCTCGCGGTGCACCCAGACCGGCGGGGCATGGCCGGTATCCTTCTCGTAGCGCTGGGCAAAAGCCGTGGAAGCCAGCCCGGGCCCCGTGTCCCGGTGGGGAAAGAGTATCTCGCCCCGGGGCTCGTACAAGATCACGTCCTTCTCGATAGCCCACCGGGCCAGCTCGGGAGTGAACCGGGCCAGCACCCGGTTGGTCGATCCTCGGTCGTTCAGGGCTGGTCCCTGAAAGACCTGACCCTCGCGAGGGGTTTCGGGGTAGCTCAGGTGCTTGCACCTGAGGGTGAACTGACCGTCGCCATTGAGGCCGACCTCGGCCACCTCAGCCGGTACTCCGTAACCTGCGTTGCCGCGCAAGACCCAGGTCGGGGGGGTCTTGTCGGAGAGCCGGCGGGCTTGCTGGATAGCCTGTGGGAGGATGAGCTCGATGGGCTCGGAGGCAGCGGGTCGGATCTGGGCGCTGGCCAGGTCCACGCCTGCGCCCAGGCTTTCAAGACGGGCCACGGCCTCGGGACTGAAGCGGATCGGGAAGGAGCAGGGTTGTCCGTGCCAGTCCCGGGTCTCGACCCGGTACTCCCGGCCTGGCTCGGGCATCAGGAGACCGGGAATACCGAGTTCGGACAGGGTCACCGGGACATTCGGGGCGGTGGTCGAGGCGGTTTCGGGCCGCGGGCCCGGGTTCGGGGCGAGTGATCGCTCGGTTGAAGCCGTCTCCTCGGGGGGGGTGCTGGCCGGGCCGGAAAGGTAGTGGTCGCGCACCTGCTCGAGTTCGGCTCCAGGCGTAAAGCTGGCGCGGGAGGGAAGGTAGGGTGCTCCCGCAGTGCTGACGGAATCGAGGGGCCTCACTCGGAGAAGATTCTCCTTTGCCACCGGTGGGCCCTCTGCAGGCTCATTTCGGTGGCTTTTCAGACCCGGAGCCTACCCTGAAGCGAGATGAACCTCAAAACCTCCTGGCTCAAATTCACGGGAGTGATCCCGCCGGGTCGCTATGATCCGGCCTCGGGAGAGGTGCGCCATTATCTCGAGACCCGGCACGGGATGCTCGAGTCGCAGGAACGGCACGGCTCGGTGCTGGTGCGCCGCACCCAGAACGGCGACTGGAGGCCGATCGAGCCACGCGACGGTCTGACCCTGACCCACAACAATTCTCAGCTCGGCTTCTGGAAAGACGGCGCGGCCATCTTGCCGGCCGATGGAAGGGTTTCGGCCACCGAGGTCGTTTCGTTTCAAGAAGCCTATCCGGAACGGAAGAACTGGGAGCTTGACCTGTGGGCTGACCACGCCGTGCTGACCTTTCACGACGGCAAGCCAAGATCCGGCAAAATCGAAACGCCTCAGGTGGGAAAACTGCGCAAGCCGGTCAAGCACAAGGCCGTGCAGCAGCTCAAGAGCGACCCTCTGGCGGCGGTGTCCAGGCGCTTCGTGGGACTGCTCGAGCGGCGCATCCCCACCAACTTCGAGATCCCCAGCCAGGAGCGGCGCGACAAGATTCTGGCAGCCCTGGAGCCAGGGGACGTGATTTTGGAAACCAATCTGGCCTACCCGGGCTGGAAGCAGATGCTGCACCACGGGCTGGGCTCCAACTACACCCACGCGGCCATCTACGAAGGGGACGGCAAGTTTCTGGAAGCGACCCCGCACGGTGGCGTGCAGCGATCCGACCTGGAGAAGTACTTCAACGACACGGTCAAGGTGGCCGTCATCAAGATGCCCTATGCCACCGAGGCCGACCGCGAAGCGGCTCTGAACAACTTCCGCTCCATTCGGGGCAAGCCCTACAACCGCACCCCGAACTTCCTCGAGTCAGCTCATCCTCAGGCTTTTGGCTGCACCGAAGCGGTCACTTACTGCCTGGAGAACCTGCCCAACCCGATCCGGGTGCCCCGCGCCGTGGTGCTGACCGGGCATGAAGCGGTCAGTCCGGCCGCCTTCAAAGAGATCCCCGGGGCGGTGATCAAATACGATGATGAGGCCGATTACTACCAGGACCTGCAGCACAGCTGGCCGGTGGGGGCAGTGGGCCTGGGCACGGGGTTGGTCAGCGACGCCCTGGCCACGTCCTTGCTGGGCCTGTCACCCCTGGCGGCGGCCGCCGTGGGGGTGGTGGGCGGGGCGGTGGGCTATTATCTCACCGTCTCGTTTGGTAACTGGCGCCAGAAAGGGAAGTTCGGGATGTTCGTGGACGGAAAGTAGTCGCTGAAATCTTACTGCCCGTTCCAAACCGGCGGCTCGCCGTCGAACTTGACCGGCTCCTCGCCGCCCCCGTTGTAGTAGACCCAGACCCTGGGCTTGATGGTGGTGGCTCCGTAGATCTCCCACTTGAAGTTGAGATATTTCTTGTCGCCGGCGTTGAGCTCGCCGATGTCCTTGGTGATGGTCTCCAGTTTGCGACCGTTGTTGCCGTTGTAGATCACCATCTCCACCTTCACACCGTCCACGGCCACGTCGCTCACGTTCTTGAGCCAGATGGTGGCATCGCCACGCATGGCGCCCAGCGAGGTTCCATTGTCGGAGTTGATGACGCCTTTGAGCACCGCCAGCGGGTGCTTGCCCTTGAGCTTCTTGTCGTCGTCATCGGCCCGCGCGGCCAGAGCGACCAGAGCGACCAGAAAGGCGCACGAGAGCGCCAGCAAACTGTTTCGATTCATTGACCATCCTCCTGAAAGCGGTGGCTGAACTCTATCCGTTGAACCGCAGGAAACCGCAGAAGTTGCGCAGACGGTTTTCAACCCGCTCGCAGATTCTGGCTCCGGCCGGTCAACCCTGCAACGCGCGGGTGAGAAAGTCCAGCGCTTCGAGCACTTCCTCGCGCGAGCGGCTCTCCAGCGTAAGCTCCACCTTCCAGACCTCTTCCTCGGCATAGGGATAAGAGCCCAACCGCAGATCCGGAAAGCGCTCCACGGCCTGCTCCAGGATCAGGGCAATGTCGGCCTCCTGGGCCACCAGTTTGAGCTTCTCCAGATGGAAGGGAATGCCCGCGAAGTGATCGGCCACTGCCTCGAACTTCTCCCGTAGCAGCTCGGGCACGCCCGGGAAGATGTAGACGTTGCCCACCACCAGCTGGGGAAAGCGTCGGCCCCTGGGGTAGATCAGCTTCGAGCCGGCCGGCACCCGCGTCATGCGCGCCTGGACTTCGGTCAGGCGGTCGACCTTGTAGTAGGCCCTGACCAGGGCTTCCAACTCGGGCATCGGCTCCAGCTCCGTGCCCAGACCGTGAGCCACCCCGGCCAGAGTCACGTCGTCGTGGGTCGGACCTACCCCCCCGCTGGTCAACACCAGGTCGAAGGCACGGCTGGCCGAGGCCACCGCCCGGCCGACCTCCTCCACCTCGTCGCTGACCACCTCCACGCGGCGCAGCTCGGCGCCCAACTCGTAGAGTCTTCGGGCCAGGAAGGGAGTGTTCTGATCGTGCACCTTGCCCGTCAGAATCTCGTTGCCGATGATCACCAACCCGACGGTGGGCACTCTAGAAACCCTCTACCAGGCCCGGCCGGCGCGGATCCGTGCCCCCCTCCCACCAACCGTCGGGACGCCGCCAGATCATCTGCACATGACCGAAGGTGTTGCGGGGGCTGAGGGTGTGGCCGTAGGAGCGCAACAGCTGGAGGGTGTCCGGGCTGATCCCCTCTTCGAAGTAGAGCTCGTCGGGCAGCCACTGGTGGTGAACCCGGGCTGCAGCCACCGCCGATTGGGCGTTGAGGTGGAAGTCGATCACGTTCAAAATGGCCTGCAACACGGCCGTGATGATGCGCGAGCCGCCCGGCGAGCCGACCACGGCCACCAGCTGGTCGTCCTTCTCCAGGATGGTGGGGGTCATGGAGGAGAGGGGTCGCTTGCCCGGCTGTACCGAGTTGGCCTCGCCGCCCACCAGGCCGAAGCCGTTGGGCGAGCCGGGCGCGGCCGAGAAGTCGTCCATTTCATCGTTGAGCAAGATTCCGGTACCCTCGGCCACGGCCTTGGAACCATACGAGAAGTTCAGCGTGTAGGTGAGCGAGACCGCCATTCCCTGGCCATCGACCACCGAGAAGTGGGTGGTCTGGGGAGGCTCGTCGGGTGGCTTGCCGGCCTGAACCTGGCTCGATTTGCGGGCCACGCCAGGCTTGATCTGCCCGCGCAGCTCACTGGCGTAGCCCTTGGAGGTCAGCCAGTCCACCGGCACCTTGAAGAAGTCGGGATCGCCCAGCCAGGTAGCCCGGTCGGCGTAGGCGCTGCGCATGGCCTCGGCCAGGAGGTGCAGGGTGGAGGCCGAGTTGTGGCCCAGAGCGGCCAGGTCGTAGCCTTCCAGGATGTTCAGCATCTGCACGAGGTGGACGCCGCCCGAGGAGGGCGGAGGCATGGCATAGACCGCAAAGCCTCGGTAGGTTCCTTCCACGGGCTTGCGCCAGAGGGCTCGGTAGGCGGCCAGGTCGGCCATGGTCATGACGCCGCCGTTCTTCCGGATGGACGCGATCATGCGCTGGCCCACCTCGCCCTGGTAGAAGGCGGCCGAGCCCCTCTCGCCGATCTGCTCCAGGCTCCAGGCCAGGTCTTTTTGGATCAGACGGTCGCCCACCTCGGGCACCTTGCCCCCTGGCAGGAAGATGGCCGCCGAGGCGGGGAACTTGCGCAGCTCGTCCTGGACCCTGGCGAGGTCGTCAGCCAGGTCGCGGGTCACCAGCATCCCCTCGGCGGCCAGCCTGCGGGCTGGCTCCACCGCCTGACGCAGGCTGATGGTGCCGTGGCGCTTCAGCACCGCCTCCATGCCGGCCACGGTGCCCGGCACGCCGCAAGATTGGTAGCCCACTGTGATGCGCTGGCGATCCACCTGGCCCTGGGCGTCGAGGTAGAAGTCGCGATGGGTGGCGGCGGGGGCCGTTTCCCGAAAGTCCAGGGCCTCGATCTGGCCATCTCTGGCGCGCACCAGCAGAAAGCCGCCTCCGCCCAGATTGCCCGCGCTGGGCAGGGTGACGGCCAGCACGAAAGCGGTGGTGACGGCCGCGTCCACGGCGTTGCCCCCCCGGCGCATGACCTCCAGTCCGGCCCGCGTCGCGTGGGCCTCGGCAGAGGCCACCATCGCGTGGTGGGCGCGAGTGCTCTGGAAGCGGCTGGGAGCTTCTTCGGGGATGGGAGGTTGGGCCAGGACCAGTCCCGTCAGCAAGCAGAAAAGGAGAAGCATCGAGCGCATTCCAACGCGTTCGCCGAACCGGTAGGGGAGCCCTCGCTGATGGCGAAGGCCACTCCACTATGGCAAACACGCGACGAGTCAAGAGCTTCGACGATTGGAAAGAGTATTTTCGGGAATGGCAGAAGGACCTCGGCCTGGAGGAGGTTGCCGAATCGGTTGGAGGCCTTCCGCCCTACGAGTTTCACATTGGCTGGGGGGACTTGAAGAGCGATGAGGTCGAGTTTGGCGCCCATCGCGGCAATCGCAAGTGGGAGAAGCTGGTGGAGGTGCCCGACCAGCGGGCCCGCGACACGCTCTACGAGCTGATTCGCTATCAGGGCGACACCGAGTTCGCCTCCTCCGAGCAGCAGCGCCACCTGTTGACCGTTGCGCCCTCCCAAGCAGACCTCACCTCGCTGATCCGGGTGATCCGGGAGGAGGGCCGTCACGGCTGGCAGATGGCCTACCTTCTGATCGACCACTATGGCCGTGAAGGGGCCCGCGAGGCGGAGAAGCTGCTCGAGCGGCGCTCGACGGCCTTGAGTGGCAGCCGGGCCAACCGCCGCCTGCTGCACACTTTCAACGAGCCCATTCGCGACTGGATCGACCTGTATTACTATGCCGAGCTTGTCGACCGGGACGGCAAGTTCCAGCTCGACATGCTGAGTCGCTGCGGCTTCGCTCCGCTGGCCCGCTCTACGGTCTACATGCTGGGCGAAGAGTCCTACCATTTGCGCTTCGGCCATCTTGGTCTGAAGCGCATCATTCAGGTCGGCCACGTGCCCATGGCCATCATGCAGAGATACCTCAACAAGTGGGTCTCATCGGCTCTGGACCTGTTCGGCAAGGACGCGTCTTCGACCGCCACCTGGGCCTATGAATGGGGTTTGAAGAGCCGTTTCAACGAGCATCGGTGCCCACCCCTCGACGAGGGCGAGCGCGAGGAGCTCAACGACTTCTCGCGCCTGGCCTACT
>CAZWUN010000087.1:12138-16149 GCA_964637145.1 uncultured Burkholderiales bacterium | reverse complement strand
TGGAGATGTGGTTGCGCACCGTGTGCTCGCTGATGGCCAGCTCGGAAGCGATCACTTTGTTGGGCTTGCCGCCCGCCACCAGCTTGAGGATCTCTTGCTCGCGCGGGCTCAAGGTGGCGAACAGGCCCGGCTCGAGCCCCTCGCGGCGGGTCATCTCCGAGAGGTGCGAGAACTCCGCCAGCAGCCGGTCGGCCAGCATCGGCTCGAGCAGGTTGCCCTCGTGGAACACGCGGCGGACCGTGTCCAGCAGCTCGTTGGAGCCGGTGTCCTTGGTCAGGAAGCCGCTGGCGCCCGCCTTGACGGCCTGAAAGATGGAGGCCAGATCGCGCGATACCGTCAAGATGACGATCTTGGTGGTGGGCAGCTCGGCCTTGAACCGCACACAGGCTTCGATGCCGTCCATCCCGGGCATGTTGAGGTCGAGCAGGATGACGTCGGGAGCCACCTCGCGGGCCAGCTCCAGGGCCTGGTGTCCGCCCGAGGCCTCAGCCACCACTTCGATGTCCTCATGACCTCGCAGCAGGCTTCGAATCCCTTCTCGGAAGAGCAGATGGTCATCGACGACCATGAGGCGAATAATGGCCGGTTTCCCCCCTTGTAGAGTGGTAGGACTCTTGCGTTCTTTGCTCACGACCCCCGCGTTCCCTCTTCAAGTCTGACCGTGCCCCGTTACGGTCCTTCCGCATTCCCCCCGGACATGCGGGCCCCCCTCCCCATGATCGATCCAAAGGGGAAGCTCTGCCACTTTGTAACATAGTTTCAAGGCAGAATCCGCCCTGGGGACGAAAATTTTCTCAGCGTTTGAGGCTCTGACCGACATCCCCCTGGTTCACGCTGAGATAGACCACCCCTTCCATCTGGGCCATCGCCCCCGGCGCGGGACGCTGGCTGACCACCGTGCCCACCGGATAGCGACGATCCTGGCGCACCCCCTCGAACTGCCAGGCCAATCCCAGTTGACGCAAGAGCTGTTGGGCCTTCTCGGGCTCGAGCCCGTAGAGGTTGGGGATCTCCACGTAGCGGTAGCGCCGGCAGAACTCCCGGTAGGCCTGGTAGAGATTGCGGGTGGCCAGCTCGGGGTCGTTCTGGGCCGGCAGAACCAGGCACTCGCGCTTGCCGCGTCGCTGGCGATCGAGGTTGTGCCGGAAGGCGAACCAGAGGATGAACTTCTCCTCCAGATCGGTCTGGGGCACCATGTAGAGCGCGTTCTCAGCGAGCTCGGGCTCGATCATTGCAAAGCTGGATTCGAGTCCCAGGCAGGGGAGGCCTGCGGGGGGGCCAGAAGCAGCCCCCATGGACGGGCCGCTCACTTTCGCACGCTTTCAAGAGTTCATCCGATCGCGCTACCACGAGCGCGACGCCGCCCGCGGGACGGCCGCCAACTTCATGTGGATGATGGAGGAGATCGGCGAGCTGGCCACCGCCCTCCACCACGCCGAAAAGGGGAGCTCGGAGGAGCTGGCCCAGGAGTTCGCCGACGTGCTCGGCTGGCTGACCACCCTGGCCAACATGCACGGGGTGGACCTGGAGCAGGCCCTGCGGCGCAAAGACCTCGACCAGGGTGGGGAGCTGCACAAAGCCTGACTACAGGCCAAGCGCCTCGAGCGTGCGCCGATCCGCCTGGCAGGTCACCGGCAGCTTCCGGGCCAGCTGGAGCCGACCCAGGCTCTCGGGGTCGAAGCCAGCCTCGGGCCCCAGCTCGCGCTGCAGCGCCTCCTTCACCTTCTCGGGGTCGGCCCGCTCGATGGCCTCGAGGTCCTCCAGGCTCAGCTCCTGGCCCACGATGGTCACGCTCGTCCCCTCGGCGATCTCGGGGTGGGCGAACAGCTCGTCCATATCCTCGTTGCGCAGCGCCATGCAGCCGAAGGTCCAGTTGGCGTGGATCCCCTTGCCGTGGATCTGGATCTCCCCGCCGATGTCGGGGCTGCCCTCGAGCAGTCCGTTGCGCTTGAAGAAGTCGTAGCGCTGGCGGTCGATTTCGTTGGGGTAGTCGATGTCGTAGGCCCGGTAGTAGGTGGCTTCGGGCTGCAAAGAGATGATCCGGTAGCGCCCCTCCGGAGTGGAGGCATTGTCGTAGCAGACCTTGCGCTGAGAGTACTTCTTCCCCATGGCGATGGGGTAGCGCTTGATCCGCCGTCCCCCATCTTGAACCTCGAGGAAGAAGCGCCTCTTGTCCACCAACAGGGAGGGCTGCTGCAGGGAGGGGAGCGGACGGTCGGGCCACTGGATGGCCACCTCGTTGGAAACGCGCTCGCCCAGGCGCAGCCGGTAGTAGCAGGTCACCCCGTCGGGTGCATCCTGGTCGAAGAAAGTTCCCTCGGGGGCATCCAGGGCGACCTCCCGAACGGGATGGCGCCCCAACACGGCTCCCGAGGAAGTGGAAACCAGCAGCGTGGGCGGCTGGGGGGCCTGGTAGGCCAGCTGATGCTCGGCCTCGAGCGAGAGCTTCAGTCTCGAGTCGGCCTTGAGGCTGACCTGGGGTGCAGGGGCGGACTGCGGGGCCCGCGCCGGCTCGGGCCCCGCCTGGCAACCGGCCAGCAGCAGGACCAGAGCCAGCACGACCGTCCGGGTCAAGTCAGCGGACCGAAGCCCATCAGCTTGAGCAGAGCCGTGAGAACGCCCGTCAGGCCCTCACCGGCGATCAGGCCGGAAGCCAGCGAGAAGCCCAGGGCCGTGGCCGCAGCCGCGTTGCGGCGCTGCCAGGCGCTGTAGAGCAGGGCTCCGGCGCACATGGTCAGGCTGTAGAAGGGTTGCACGATGAAGGCGATGCCGATGGCCATGCCCGAGGGGAGATAAGGCCGCGCGCCCTTGAAGAAGTGACGGATGGTCGGGATCAGCGCCCCGATCACCAGGGCCACCAGCACGGCCGGGATGGAGTGGTCGGGCATGGCCGCCAGCCCTTTGGAGAGCACCTCGGCCATGGCCTTCCAGGCGTGGGCCGCGGGGGCGGGCAGCTTGTCCCCCCCGATCTCGAAGGCCCGCTCGAACAGGATGTAGATGGGCACGCACACCAGGATGCCGGCGAAAACGCCATAGAGCTGGGCGATGACCTGCTTGCGGGGCGAAGCGCCCAGCAGCCAGCCGGTCTTCAGGTCGTGCATGATGTCGCCCGCCTTGGAAGCACCCGCGCCGGTCACGGCGGCGCACATCAAGTTGGCGCCCACGTGGCCGGGGGCCAGGGCCCCGTAGAGAAGCTGGGTCACCTTGCCCATGCCGCCGATGGGGTTGATGTCGCACTCGCCCGTGCAGCGGGTGGCGATGGCCGAAAGGAAGGCCGAGATCAACACCGCCAGGGCGGTCAGCCAGGGAGCGATGCCGAACACGAAGTAGGCGGCCGTGATGGTCAGCACCGAAGCCGAGGCCAGGCCGGCCCCGAACCACCAGTTGGGCACTTGCTCGCTGGCCGGGGCGGTATCATCCACCGGCTGGCCGGCCCGCTTGGGCCGCATGGCCTCGAGGATGGAGCGCCAGGAGAGCAGCAGGTTGGTGATGGCGTCGGACACCATCAGGGCCACGCCGGGCCACAGGATCCATCCGCGCGCGCCGTTGGCGTAGCTCATCGGGTCGCCGGCCACCCAGCCCTGGGCGCCCACCCAGGGAGCCAGCAGGCCCCAGGCCACGATGGCCCCCAGGGCCAGCGACAGGCCGGTGCGCAGCCCGATCAGGATGCCGGCTCCCAGCATCATGGGCCCCAGGTAGAGCTCGAAGCCGAACTTGAAGGCCACCGCCACCAGCCCTACCTGCACCCAGTCATGCAGGGGCACGTGCTGCACCTGGGGCACGAAAAAGCCGATCAGGGTGAACAGCCCGGCCGCGATGGCCGTCTTGACCAGCAGCGAGGACTTCTTGACGGCGTCCTGACCCGAGCTGAACATGGCCGCGATGGTCTGACCGGTGGCCGTGCCGCTGGGGAATCGGAGCTTCTCGACCAGCACCATCTGGCGCCGCAGCGGGATGGCGTAGAAGATGCCCAGGCCGGCCACCGAGCCGGCCCACAGGGTCAGCTCGAGG
>CAZWUN010000087.1:0-12128 GCA_964637145.1 uncultured Burkholderiales bacterium | reverse complement strand
AACTTGTGCCCGAGCATGGTCATGGCGGGCACGGCCGAGAGCAGCCCGGCGGCCGAGGCCATGGCCCCGGCGGCCGATCCGGCCGTCTGGGCGATGTTGGTTTCGAGCGGGGTGAAGGCTTTCTTGGGCTTGAGGGTGGCGAAGACGGAGTAGCCCAGGATGGCGGCGATCAGCGATCCGCCCATCGACCAACCGGTCTGCAGGCCGAAGTAGATGTTCATGGCCGCCACCACGGCCCCCAGGAAGCAGCCCACGAAGACGGCTCGGAAAGTGAGCTGGCGCTCGTTGCGGGCGGGGCGATAGAGGGGGCCGTCGCCCGGATCGGCGGTGAAGGTGCCCATCTCCTCCGGGGCGGATTGCGCGACGGGGGCTCCCGTCTCGACTTGCTCGGAGCGCGCTTGCACGAGCAGATTCTCGGGGGGTGACGACATGAGGAGTCCTCCGGCGGCAGGGTGTGAACTAACATCGTTCAGCCGAAGGCCATGAGAGATGAACGAATTGTTACCGCTCTGTCAGTTGAGGATCTCCAGAGGGACCCCGAAGGAGAGGCAAGATCTTCAGCGCGTATCCCGCGCTGCCAGACGCTTCAGCAGAGGTGGCGATGGGCCATCCGGCCCAGCATTGCGCCGGCGGCTCCGCCTCCCACGCTGAGCAGGAAGGCCGCCTGCAAGGTCAGCTCGGTGGCCGTGGCCGGGTCGACTCGGGCCAGGACCAGCGCGCCGATGGCCGCGAACCCCAGCACGCCTCCCGCCACCATGCTCGCCGTTTCGCCCAGCGAGCACCGGTCAGGCTGTTCGTTCTCGTCGCTCTGGGGTCTGGGTGGGGGCGCAACCGACGAGGCTCCTTGCGGCCGCACATAGTTTGCCTGAAAGACTTGCATGGCCTGAGCCTAGCAGCCGACTCTGAAATCGCGCTGAAACCTACTTGAGCGCGCGCACCTCGGCTTTGGCGCCCACCGCCTCCAGCTTTTCCTCCAGAGCCTGAGCCTGGCTTCGCTCGAGGTCGCGCTTCACCACCTGAGGGCAGCTCTCCACCAGGTCCTTGGCCGCCTTGAGGCCCAGCCCGGTGACCTCGCGCACGATCTTGATGACCTGAATTTTCTGGGGCCCGCACTCGGTCAACACCACCTCGAAGCGTCCACCCTGGGCCCCCACCAGCGCGGTCAAAAGCAGCAAGAGCAAGCAAATCTTTCGCATGCCCACTGTTTCGAGAGGTCGGACGCTCACCCCTATGACAGGGATCATCGTGCCACCGGCAACCGCATGCTACGGCTTGATATATGCCTACAAGGAGGCCCTATGTTCTGTTCGCACTGCGGCACCCCCCTCAGCACGCTGGACGCCTTCTGCACCCGGTGCGGAGCGTCCACGGGGGCTCCTCCTCCTCCCGGGTCGTCTCGTCGTGTGCTGCCCCAGGTGGTCCAGGTCAAGGGGTTCCTGGGCCAGGGGACCCTGTTCATGAACCTGGTCGTGACCGACCAGGGCCTGATCCTGGCCTGCCAGCCCGACTCCCTGGAAACCGAGATGGACGCGCTCACCGACTTGCTTGACGAGGCTCTGCAGCGCGCTGGTCCGGACTGGAGACAGACCGCAGAGAGCTTCGCCTTCCCCTCCACCCCCTGGGAGCGCTACCTCATCATGGAGCCGCAGGCGATCCTGGCAGAAGACCGACACAACCGCTTGATTCGGCGCGAGGAGCTTCGAGCCGTCCGGCTGACTCTGGACGAGGACCCGGAATCGCATTCCGACACCCTCATCCTCGAGACCGACTCGGACACGCTGGACCTGGATCTGCCCTGGGGCAACGGACATCTGGCCCACCAGCTCCTGTCCGGCTTGACCGTGGTCCAGATGGAATAATCCTGGCGGGACCTGACTGGCCAGCGTGGAACAGGCCGGCCATGGAGCGATTGCTGCGCGCCCACCGGGCCGCCCTGCAAGCCGTGGACCCCGGCCGCCTGGTGAGTCGAGAGCCGCTCGAGCAGGCTCCCCCCTGGCTGCTGGCCCTGGGTAAGGCGGCCTGGCCCATGGCCGAGGCTGCCCTGAAGCGGCGGAGCTTTCAGGGCGCTCTGGTCGTCTGCCCCCCCGGCCAGGGCTCGCTTTCGGGCGCGCGCGTGCTGCACGGCAGCCACCCGGTTCCCGACCAGAGCAGCCTGGCGGCCGGGGAGGCCATCCTGGAGTTTGCCCGTCAGGCCCGGGGAGGGCTGCTGGTCCTGCTCTCGGGGGGAGGCTCGGCGCTGGCCGAGGCCCTGGTCGAGGGCCTGACCCTGGACGACCTGCAGGCCACCACCCGGGCCCTGCTGGCCGGAGGGGCTCGCATCCAGGCCATCAACGCCGTGCGTCGCCACCTCTCGCGCCTCAAGGGAGGTCGGCTGGCCGAGCTGGTGCCCGGCCCGGTGCTCACCCTGGCCCTCTCGGACGTTTTGGGAAGCCCCCCCGAGGCCATCGCCAGCGGCCCCACCGCGCCCGACCCCAGCACCTGTCAGGAGGCTCTGGATGCCTGCCGGGGTCTGCCGTTGCCCGAGCGCGTTCTGCAAGCGCTGGCCGGCCACGAGACCCCCAAGCAACTTCCGGAGACGAGCTACCGCGTGCTGGCCGACAACCGGGTCATGGCCGAGGCCGCCTGCCGAGAGCTCGGACCCGAGGCCCAGCTCCTGACCTGCTGGCTGGAGGGCGAGGCCCGCGAGCTGGGGCGCTTTCTGGCCTGCCTGGCCCGGGAGGGAGGCAAGCGCACCTTCGTGCTCAGTGGCGAGCCGACAGTGACCGTGCGTGGCACTGGCAAAGGAGGTCGCTGCCAGGAGCTGGCCCTCAGCTTCGCCCTGGCCTCCGAGGGGGTGAGCGCCACCTTGCTGGCAGCCAGCTCGGACGGCATCGACGGGCCTACCGACGCGGCCGGGGCCGTGGTGGACGGCACCACCGCCGAGCGAGCCCGGGCCCTGGGGCTCGACCCGCGGGCCAGCCTGGAAACAAACGACGCCTACCCGCTGCTGCAGGCCACCTCCAGCCTGCTGCTCACGGGTCCGAGCGGGACCAATACCAACGATCTCTTCTTGCTGCAGGTGGAGTAGAGGGGGCATCAAACCGAGTAGCTGATGTCCACTTCCGCCCTGATCCCCGCCTACCAGCCCACCGAAGTGCTGCTGGAAGTGGTCGATTCCGTTCTGCAAGCTGGCTTCTCCCGCGTGGTGGTGGTCAATGACGGCAGCAAGCCCGAGTGCGCCCCCTTCTTCGAGGCCGTCCGAAACCGGCCGAAGGTCACCCTGCTCGAGCACGAGCGAAACCGCGGCAAGGGGGCGGCCCTGCGAACCGGCCTGGAGCATCTCCACCGCACCGCCCCACCGGGCGAGGTGGGCGTGGTGACCCTGGACGCCGATGGCCAGCACCGCGCGGGCGATGCCTGGCGGGTGGCCGAAGAGCTCGAGCGCCATCCCGATGCACTGGTGCTGGGGGTACGCAGCTTCACCCGCAAAGGGGTACCCTGGCCTCGCCGCATCGGCAACATCTTCACCCGGGTGGTCTTCGCGGTGCTGGTGGGGCGGATCATCCGCGACACCCAGACCGGGCTTCGCGGCCATCCGGTGGGCTGGATCCCCGAGCTCCTCACGATCGACTACGACGGCTACGAGTACGAGCTGGAGGTGCTGCTCTACTGCCGCAAGCGCCCCCTGCGCCAGGTGACCATCGAGACCGTCTACATCGGCGAGAACGAGAGCTCGCACTTCGATCTGGTGCGCGACTCGACCCGCATCTACGGCACCCTGCTCAAGAGCCGCCTGCGGGCCCTGAAAGACTGGGTCAGAAAGAGGGTCCGGGCTTGAAGCCCAGGGCCAGCAGCAGCGCCCGCTCCACCCTCTCCAGGTCGCCCACCTCCAGCTGACCCACCCTGGCAAGTCTGTCCTTGCTGATCGTCATGACCTGCTCGGCCTTGACATAACTGGGGGCTTTCAGCCCGTTTCCACGGGTCGGGCTCAGGCAGACATGGGTTGGGATGTTCCGGCCGGATGTGCTGATCGTGAGCACAATCGTATTGGGGTACCGGGGATTCTTGTTGCCGGCATCGGTCTGGATGACAAGAGCTGGACGCATTCCTGACTGCTCCGAGCCGCGCCCCGGAGACCAGTCCACCCACCAGATCTCACCGCGCTCAGGATTCGTGGCCAAGGCTGACCTCGGCTTGCGCCGCCCTGGCGAACTCCACCTCGGCTTCGTCTCCGAGCTGAGTGAATCCGTCGAACAACCGCTCCTGCTCTTCTTGCTCGAGGAACAGGAGGAGTGCCTGAGTCAGCACGTTGTTGAGGCTGACGTTTCGCTTCTCCGCCAGCTCACTGGCGCGCCGGTAGACGGAGCCCTCCAGGCGCAGAGAGACCGACTTGATTGCGCTTTTTGCTGGCATGCAGCGATAGCATAACATGACGCGCCTTCGAGCGCCAGCCGGTTCAAAAAGAGAGTTCCTTAGCCACCTCGGCGGCCGAGCGCAACTGCCTGCTGACCGGGTCGAACACCGGCGGCGCCTGGGGGCGCAGCCGGTCGCGCTGGCCCCGGATCTGCTCGGCCAGCACGGCCAGAGGGATGGCCCGGTCGGCCTCCCACTGGCTCAGCCGGCGGGTGAGCTCGCGTCCCGAGAAGGTCAACTCCTCCCCGTTCTGGCGGCGTGCCAGCATCTCGTTGGAGAACTCCTTGATGAAGCCGCCGTAGAAGGCCACCAGGGTGTAGGCCGCCTCTTCGGCCGCCTTCTCGAGCTTGACGGCATCGGCGGCGGGATTGAGGGTGGTCTGTGAGCCCGACTCCGGACCCATGCCTTTCTGCACCGCTTCTTGAGCCAGCAGCTGGGCGGCCGGGGTGGAGAGCTGCTGGGCGTGGTTGAGATCCCCCGCCGGGCCGGCCGACAGGTGACCTTTGCCAAAGAAATACTCCGCCGCCCGTCCCCCATAGTCGGAGGCCATCTCGGCGAAGTAATACTCGAACGTCTTGGCGGAGTTGCCCCCGAACATCAGGTTGACGAAGGCCTGCGCGCCCTTGCGGGGGTGGAAGGAAACCAGGTCGATGGCCTGAGGCAGCTCGTCGGTGTTCTTGGACTCGCGGGCCAGGCGCTGGAAGAAGTGGCGCACCACCACGTGGCCCATCTCGTGGGCTACCGAGAGCTTGAAGAAGCGTTCGTCCACGGCCAGGGGCTCGGGCGGGCCGGCGGCGTGGGTGAGACGGGCCTCCATCAGGTCCACGTCGCGCAGGATCGGTCCCCCGGCGGACTGCCGGGCCAGATCGAGGATGGCCGAGAGGTCGGCCGGGCTCTTGCCCCGGGTGGCCTGGGCCAGGTCGGCGAGATCGGCCGGGTCGGCCGTCAGGGCCTTGCGGCGGGCCAGCACGTCGATGATGCCGCGCCGCTCGATCTCGTTGCGAGGCAGGGGCACCTCGAGCAGGCCGGGCAGGTGGCGCACGGCCTCCAGGTCCACCACGTCCTTGCGGCTGGTGCTGGCCACCACCCGCACGTCCCCCGGCTCGAGCTCGTCCACCAGTTGCAGCATCGAGGGCTGGGACTTTTCGGTGGTGCGAATGGGAGCCACCCCGTCCAGCCCGTCGATGAACACCACCGCGTTCCTGGCGCGAGCCTCGGCGAAAAGCTCGCGCACCCCGCCCTCGCTCAGGTCGGCGCCCGAGGCAAAGAGCGTGGGGGTGCCCCGGGCCTCGAACTCGCCCGCGATGGCCTGCATCAGGCTGGTCAGACCGCTGCCGGAAAAGCCATTGATGATATGGCCTTTGAAGGGGGAGGTGCCGTCCACGATGGCCATGGCCTGCTTGTGCACCTCGCCCACCGAAGCCAGATCGCTCAGGCGCCAGCCCTCGGCCTGCACCGGGGCAAAGCGCGGCCGGACAACCGGAGCGGCAGCTTCGAGGGCGGGCGCAAAGCCGTCCACGGGGCCCTGCGCGGCGGTCGGCCGCAGCTGCACCGTGGCCCCCAGGTGATGGGGCTGGAAGGGACGGATGATCACGCCTTCAGTTTGCCCCAGGGCGCTGAAAAATTACTGTTTGCCGCCGCGGAAGTCCTCGAAGCTGGGCAGGAAGTAGCCCGTCTGGAGCTTGTTCCAGCCGAGGATCGTGCCCACCATGCCGACTCCGGCGCCCACGGCCGCACCCGGCCATCCGCCGATAGCGGCGCCAGCAGCGCCCAGCCCCACGGTCGCGGCCGCGATGGGCCAGTGGCCCAGCTTGTTGGTCCAGTAGTTGCTCTTGTCGTCGTGCACCGTCTGGATGCCGGGGATGGAAAGAAAGGCGTCCGGGGCCACCGCCCGGCGGCCGAGCAGCTCCTTGGAGGGCGTCTCGATGGGGTTGGGCATGCTCTTGAGGGCTTTGAAGACCAGCTCGGAGCAGTAGAACTCCTTGTCGTCGGCGGAGTTGAACACGCTGTCGTAGGGCTTGCCCAGCTGCGAGCGGCAGTAGGCGGTGGCGGCCGCCACGTCCTCCGGGGTCTTGTAGTCGGGGCGAGCGATGGCCACCTTCACGCGACCTTCGAAGTAGTCGTCGAGGTTGCTCTCGATGACTCCCTTGCCGACCGCTTCCAGGACCTTGCCGTCGCCGGCGTAGTAGGCGGCGTGGATGTAATTGGAGCGCACCGTCCAGAACTCCATGCGAGCCCAGCCGGGGTAGGCGCAGTCGCAGGTCATGATGACGTCGCCGGGTTTGAGCTTGCTCTTGAGCTCGTCGGCCTTCTCTTTGGTGATCTCGGGCACGGTGGTGGGGATGCGTCGGCCCATGAAGGTGAGGAGCGCGCCCGCCGCGGCCCGGGTGGGGCTGAACTTCTCTTTGGGCTCGGCCGGAGTTTCGGGCGGGGGAGCCTCGTTGGCCTGCGCGGGACGTAAAAATGGCGAAGTGTTGACCTGTTGCAAGATCATGACGAAAGACCCTTCCTGAATCAGTTTTGGAGAGCTATTCTCTTGGCTCGACCGGCAAGATGTAATAGTTCATCCCGTCTTTTCCCGGGGTGGTGTCCACCACCAGCAAGCCCACCTGGTCCCCCAGAAAGGCCTGCTTGTTGCGCGCCACCTCGTGCAGGTTGAGAGTGAACACCCCCTGCCCGCAATCTTGAAAACCCGAGGGCAGCGCGGCCCCGGAAAGCTTTTTGCTGCTCTGGGCCAGGAGAGCTTCCACGGCGTCCACGGCCTTGGGATCCTCCTCATCCAGGGCTACGACCATGCGGTCTTCCAGTTGGCGGAGCTGCTCGGGCGAATCCGCCCGCCGGATGCGGGCGTCGGCCTCCTCACAGGCGTTCGCCAGTTTTCCGGCCACCTGCACCACACTCTGCTCGATCGGCCCTGCGGGGGCCGGGTGGGTGCCCTGATCGGGATGCCGGTCCGGCACGAAGAGGGTCTTGAAGAGCTGCGGCTCGGGCACCTCGGCGTGACAGGCATCGGTGCGGGTGAGCACGTCCTGCAGGTCAGGCGGGTTGAAGCCCGCCTCGCGCACCCGCTCCACCGAGTCTTCCAGACGCTCCAGAGCGGTCTCTCGGGTCAGCTGCTGAAAGCGCGCGTCGTAAACCGGAATGCCCAGTGAGAAGGCGGTGCGGGCCTCATGAACGCAGCCTTCGGAAAGTTCCCAGCCGTCCTGCATGACCACGCCCGAGGCGATCTTGACCACGTCCAGCCAGTGGTTGAGATACTCGGCTTGCTGCCAGCGATTCACGGCCAGGCGGCTGGGGTCCACCACCAGCGTGTCCTCGCGGCGCAGCGATTGGGCCAGCTCGTCGGCGGCGGCGCAGTTCTTCTCGATCACCTGGCTGACGAACTCGGCGTTGTCAGCCGGGTCGAGCTCGCGCACCGACCTCTTGCCCTTGCCCTCCAGGAATTGGTACAGGCGGAACCCGCCCGTGACCGGAGTACTGACATAGAGAATCTTGCGACCCTGAGCTTCCTCCTGCAATCGCTCCACGAAGTCGGGGCTGAAATCGTTTCGCTCGAAGGGCCCCAGCGCCGAAGCCAGGTGAGACAGACGCTTCATCAGGCTCTTCTGGGGGTCGACCGTGTGGCGGGCCTGCATGCGGGCCAGCAGCTCCTCGCCGTCGCGCTCCCGGTTCTCGGCCGCCGCCCGGCGCGTCGGGCCGAGCGTGGTCAGCCGGCGGGCCGCCGTCATGTGGAGGAGCGATTGCTCGTGTACCAGCAACTCAGTAGCCTCCGCCCTGGGCCACGGCACCCTGCACGATGGCCACGCTCGAGCTGGCCCCGATGCGGGTGGCGCCGGCCTGAATCATCAGGTTGGCGGTCTGGTTGTCACGCACCCCGCCCGAAGCCTTGACGCCCAGCTCGGGGCCCACGGTCCGGCGCATGAGGGCGATGTCCTCCACGGTCGCCCCGCCTCCGGCAAAGCCGGTGGAAGTCTTGACGAAGTCGGCCCCGGCCGCCACGCTGAGCTGGCAGGCGCGCACCTTCTCCTCGTCGGTCAAGAGGCTGGTCTCCAGGATGACCTTGACGGTGTGGCCCCCGGCCGCCTGGACCACGGCCTCGATGTCGCGCTGCACGGCAGCGTCGTCACCGTCCTTGAGCTTGCCCACGTTGATCACCATGTCGATCTCATCGGCGCCGTCCTTGATCGCCTGGCGGGTCTCGGCCGCCTTGCCCTCGGGCGAGGTGGCGCCGTGGGGGAAGCCGACCACGGTGCAAACCATGACCCCGCTCCCCTGCAACTCCCGGGCCGCCAGGGCCACCCGGCCCGGCTGCACGCACACCGAGGCGAACTTGTGCTGGCGCGCTTCGGCGCAAAGGGTTTTGATCTGAGAGGCCGTGGCATCGGGTTTGAGCAGGGTGTGGTCGATCATCGAGGCCAGCACAGCTCCCGGCAGGCCAGCCCCAGGGCCGGCGGCGGCCACGGCCGTGGCCAGGCCGGTGGCCCCTCCGTTGGGGAGCGGTGGCGGGGAACCGCCCTGGATGAGCACGCTCTCAATGGGATCCGGTGCCCCGGAAGCGGAGGCGGCGCTCTGCGGACGATAACGCGAAGCTGCGGGCACCTGACTGAAGGCCTGAATGATCATGAACGGACAAACCCCTCTGGTGGTTTATCCGAGCTTATCCAGGAGCGCTGAACAAATCCTCAAAAACCCGCGACTTGCGCCGCACCGGCAGGGCCTCGCGCTGGGTGAAGAACTCCTGGGCGCTGAAGCGCTCGCCGTGGGCCCACAAGCGGCGATAGGTGCCGTCGGAAGAAAGCTCCCAGGAGTTGGCGTTGTCGCGCAGGTTGGCCAGCAGAACCTCCTGCAGCTTCAGGCCCAGCTCGCCGTTGACGGGCACCAGGGCTTCCACCCGGCACACCAGGTTGCGGTGCATCCAGTCGGCCGAGGAGATGTAGACGCTGGCTTTGGGCGAGGGCAGCTCGTGGCCGTCCGAGAAGCAAAAGATGCGCGAGTGTTCCAGAAAGCGCCCCACGATCGACTTCACCCGGATGGTGCTCGAGAGCCCTTCCAGCTGGGGGCGCAGGGCGCATTGCCCGCGCACCACCAGCTCGATGGGCACTCCGGCCCGCGAGGCTCGATACAGGGCGTCGATCACGTCCGGCTCGAGCAGGGCGTTCATCTTGGCCCAGATGCCGCAGGGCTTGCCCAGCCTGGCCAGCTCGGCCTCAAAGGCGATCTTCTCCAGCAAGGTGGACTTCAGGTTGATGGGCGAGACGGCCAGCTTCTCGAACTTCTCGGGCACGGCGTAGCCGGTGATGTAGTTGAACAGGCGAGCGGCATCGCGACACAGAGCCGGGTCGCAACTGAAGAGCGACAGGTCGGAATAGGCGCGGGCCGTGTCGGGATGGTAGTTGCCCGTGCCATAGTGCACGTAGGTGCGCATTTCCCTGCCCTCGCGCCGGGTGATCAAGCTGACCTTGGCGTGGGTCTTGAGGTTGGCAAAGCCGTAGACGACCTGGGCCCCGGCCCGCTCGAGCCGCTCGGCCAGGCGGATGTTGGCCTCCTCATCGAAACGAGCCTTCAGCTCGACCACCGCCACCACCGCCTTGCCCGCCTCGGCAGCCTCGACCAGGGCCCGCACGATGGGCGAGTCCTTGCTGGTCCGGTAGAGCGTCTGCTTGATGGCCACCACGTCGGGGTCGCTGGCGGCGTGTTGCACGAACTGCACCACCATGGCGAAGCTCTCGTAGGGGTGGTGCACGAGCAGCTCGTGCTCGCGGATGGCCGAGAAGTAGTCGCCGGCCCACTCGTCCAGGGCGTCCGGCAAGCGTCCCTCGAAGGGGGGGTAGCGATTGGGAGGCCCGTCGTCGCGGATCAGCTCGGCCACCGAGCCCAGGTTGAGCATGCCGTCGGAGTAGAAAATCTGGTCGCGCGTGGTCTCCAGCTCTTCGCACAGAAAGTCGCGCACGTCGTCGGGGGTGGAGGGGGCCAGCGAGAGCCGGATGACGCTGCCCCGCTTGCGCCCCTTGAGGGCCTCCCGGAAAGCCTGCAACAGGTCGCCGTCCTCGGCCGCCTCGATCTCCATCTCCTGGTCGCGCAGCACGTGGAACAGGCTGGCGCTCTCGAGCTCGAAGTTCGGCAGCACCTGCTTGATGCAGAGCGGGATCACGTGCTCGAGCCGGATGTAGCGCTCCGACTCTTTGAGCCGCACGAAGCGCGGCAGCTTGGGCGGCAGCACCATCACCTGCCAGTGCAGGCCGCGGCCATCGCGTAACTTCAAAGCCAGACACAGTCCGTCGTTGGGAATGAGGGGGAAGGGGTGAGCCGGATCGACCGCGACCGGGGTGAGGGCGGGCAAGATCTGGCTGACGAAGTAGCCTTCCAGCCAGCTCTTCTCGGGTCGAGTCAGCTCCTTAGCGGTGAGAATCCGAATGCCCTGGGCCGCCAGGGCCACCTTCAGCTCCTGCCAGGCCTCTTGCTGGCGGTTGAAGAGGGCACGGGCCTCCTGGCGCAGGAGCTTGAGGTGACGAGGCAGGCGCAATCCGTCGGGCGAGAGCGAGCGCGAGCCCGAGTCGTAGCGGGTCACCAGCTCGGCGAAGCGAACCATGAAAAACTCATCCAGGTTTCCGTCCGAGATGGAGAGAAAGCGAAGCCGCTCGAAGAGCGGAACGTCGGGGTCGCGGGCCAGGGCCAGCACCCGCTCGTTGAAGGCCAGCCAGGAAAGCTCGCGGTTGAGAAAACGGTCAGGTCTTTGAAGGATGTCTACTGCCATGATGATGAGGTGCCTGGAGGGCAAGATAACCGGTTTTCGGGACGGGGGCAAGCGTTTGGTGATCGAAAATGGGACTTTTCGGGTGGGACGTCGCCTGCGCGAGGCCCTGGCCTGGGAGGGGGTGGTGGGCTGCCACGCCCGTCTGTGGGTGCGTGGCGATCGTCTGGTGGCGCTCTTTCCGCAGGATCCACCCACGGGCCCGGAGGCAGCCCTGGTCTGCACGGGCAAGTCATGCCGGCGGCGGGGTGCTGCCGAAACGGCCGCCCGGCTCGAGGAGGGCGGCCTCGCTGTGCGGCGGGTGAAATGCCTTGACGAATGCGGGCGGGGGCCGAACGTGTGCCTGTTGCCCGGCAAGATCGTGGTCCACCGGGTGAAACAGGCGCCGAGCACGGGTTGAGCCCGATCAGAACGGGCTCCTGTTGAAGAGGCGCGGCGCTCATTTCCTGCTCGAAGGGGATCGAAGGCCGAGCCCGAAGCGCGGCCGTCCAAAATGAGTTCAGGAGGTATGCACGTATGCTCAGACGCATGACGATGCTCCTGCTGGCCGTGGCGCTGGTGCTCGCGCCCGCGCTGGCCGAGAAGATCGAGGAATTGGACGAGCGCAAGGAGTACGAAGCCGGCTACAAGCAGTTCCAGGCCAAGAACTACAAGGGTGCCATCCACCATTTCGACCGCGCCCTCAAGAAAGAGCCAGGGTTCGTGAAGGCCTACGTGTGGAGGGGCGCGAGCTACTTCCTGATGGACGACCCGAAGCGCAGCATGAACGACCTCAACAAGGCCCTCGAGCTCGATCCCGAGAACGAGGTGGCCATCTACTTCCGGGCCGGCGCCTACTTCTTCCTGGGCGACTCCAGGGCGGCCATCAAGGACTACACCCGCTTCCTCAAGTTCAGCGAGGAGAACTCGCAGGGCTACTTCTACCGGGCCCTGAGCCACTATCGTCTGGGCGAGATCCAGCCGGCCATCTCCGACGCCAGTCGGG
>CAZWUN010000086.1:0-16213 GCA_964637145.1 uncultured Burkholderiales bacterium | reverse complement strand
GCATCTTCGTGACCGAGGGATGGGGAGCCCCTCCGGCATCCGACCCTGCCACGCCCGACCCGTCCACCACGCCCGCTCCCACGCCTTGAACCTCGCCCCGCGATGCTGAGTCGGCCCACCCTGGTTCTGGGTTGTGTCCTGCTCGGCGTCGCGCTTTCATTAATACCCTGGGTGGACCGGCTCGAGCTTGCTCTCTACGACCTGCGCATCGAAGTCATTCAAGAAGAAGTTCGAAGGGTGGGACTCCGACTTCATCCAGCCATCCAGATGGTGGGAATCGATGATGCCACCACCAAGCTTGAGCTCTATCCACGCTGGAGCCCGGTCAAGGGGGACCGCTGGAACTCGCGGCATCTGGCCGTGGTCATCGCAGAGCTGTACGGCCATGGGGCAAAAGGGGTCCTCTATCTTCCCGAGCCCGACCCCCAGGTCAATACCGCCAGCGAACGTTGGCGCCTTCCGGAGCCCCTGCGCCAGGTGGCCGAGGGAACTGGCATTCTGCTCCGCGGCCTGCGCCTGCGCCAGCAGGATGGGAGATTCCTGACCGACTGGACTGACAGGCTCAAAGCCGATGACGTCCAAGCGGGGTCGGTCGACTTTCTGGCCGACCAGGATGGCGTGGTTCGGCAGGCATTTCTGGCGACCCGCCTGCCAACGACCTCGCGACCCCTACCTTCGGGAGCTCTGCTCCTCCTGGCCCGCCTGCTCGATGTTGCGCCGGAATCGATCCAATATGGCCCCGACTGGATCCAGGTGGGCCCCCAACTGATCCCGACGAGCAGCGATTATGCTCTGCGTATACGACCGCTCAATCCGCGCACCGTCAAACTGTCCGAACTCAAAGATCCAGAACTGGAAGGCATTCGCGTCGAATATCTTACGCCGGTCTCGGCCTTCCGGCTCCTTGACCTACAAGACCCACTTTATCCACTCATCCCTGGCAAAGTCATTCTGATCGGCAACTTTCATTACGATGCAGCCGATCAGGTCATGACCACCTACCACCGAATGAAGTCTATTCAATTCCAGGCATGTGTGCTGGACACCCTGCTATCGAAATGGTATCTCCAGTCTTCCCCGGACTGGCTTCAGGCCGTCCTTCTGGTGGCCGGCAACTTCATCATCGTGGCCCTGGCAGCGCTCCGACGACCTCTCATCGCACTGCTCATCGTGGCCATCGGAATCGGCCTGATTAGCGCAGTCAACCTCATCTTGTTCGAAAAAGGCACTTACCTCAACCTGGCCCGACCCCTGGTCGCGTTGCTGGTGTCCACGCTGACCCTGGTGGCCCTCCAACTCGTGACGCTGATGCGAACCTTGCGAAAATTTGGTGGTAAGAGTGCCTTCGAGGCAGCCCGAAGCCTGGACGAATCGGGCCTGAACGTGATCCGGGAGCAAGAGGCTACCATCCTTTTCTGTAATGTTCCGGAAGTGGTCAAGAGACTTGAGAAGGCCGACTCGACCGACTATTTCCGTCGTCGTCAGGAGTATTCGATGCTGCTCAACGATGTTGCGGTCGAGAATCGGGGCATCGTGCTCGACTATCAGGGCGATGCTCCGATGATCGGGTTCAACACGGAACTCCAAAAATCAGACCCCCAGCACGCCTACCACGCGGTCCGAGCCAGTCTGTCGATCGTCGCCATGCAGGACAAGCTGCGCCACTTGTGGTGGGATATCGATGACGACGAAGCCCTGGCGATTCGCTGTGGCGTGGCCACCGGTCCGGTTGCCATCGGCCAGGTAGGGGCCCGCTCGAGCAAGCTGGCCTCGGCAGCCATCGGCGACACCACCAACGTGGCGGCCCGTCTGCTCGGGGCCGCAAAACGCCTGGACGTGGAGGTTCTGGTCGCGGAAGAAACCCGCAAGCTGTGCCAGAATCGATTCCGCTTCGAGGACTTGCCTCCAGTCGTATTAAAGGGCAAATCCCAGCCCGTTCCCGTGGCCCGGGTCAGATTGTCCGAGCTGTGAGAAGCTCACGCCTCTACCGTACCTTCCTGCCCTTCCTCCTGGCTCTGGCCGGCTGGCTGGTCCTGTTGCCCCTGGAGGCATCCCTGGAGCGGCTGGAAGCCTATCCCTATGACCTGGCCATGGCTCACCTGACCCGGCAGAGACAGGGCGCCAGAATCATTCTGGCGGGAATCGACGACGTGACGCACAAAAAAGGTCTCTTCAACCGCCGTGCGCACGCCAGGTTCCTGCGCAACATGCGCGAGCACGGTGCCCGGGTGGTCTTCCTGGACCTGCTCTTCGACACCCCGCGTGACCAGAAAATGGATACCGAGTTGACCATGGCTGTCAACGAAACGAAACTGGCCGTGCTGGCCTGCAACCTCTCTTTGCATACTTCGCTCATCGACGAGACTCGCATGGAGGGGCTCCGGCGCGAGCGACTGATCGACAGCCTGGAGAGCAGTTTTCAATCCAAAGACGCCCTGCCAGGCCTGATCAATTGCTATCAAGACCCGGTAGACCAGACCATTCGGAGCGCCGCCCTGGCGATCCGCCTGCACCAGGTGGATAGCGGAGAGGAGGTCACCTGGCCAGCTGCGGCTCTGGCCGTCTATGCTCGCCTCAATCTCCTCGGTTGGAAGGAGATCCTCTACGACGAGGATGCCGGACGGATCATCGCCCCTCCGGCCAGTATTCCGGTGACGACCGTAACCTTGAAGGACTTGACCCGGTACATGCTACCGATCTATTTCCTTCCCCGTGCCACTGGCCCAGATCGGATTTCCTCCGCCCGAGCGCTGCCAGTCATCCCATACCACGATCTGCTCGGAGACGACAACCCCGCCCTGGCTCAGGTCAAGGACGCTATCGTCTTCGTTGGCGACAATACTGATGGCGACACCGACGTCTACTCCACGCCTGTCGGCCCGATGAAGGGCTTCGAAATCCACGCCCAGATCCTCAACACCCTCCTGACCGGGCCTTACGCCCAACCTTTGCCGAACTGGCTGACCGACATCACGAGCTATCTCCTCAATCTGATCCTGGCCTCTGCCATCCTTCGTTCGCGTTCCAAGTGGAGCGCTCTATTCTGGGCCGTGACCCTGCTAGGAGGGGTACTGGGAACTTATGCCCTTTGCTTGAGTCTGGGTTGGCAGGCGCGCATTGCGGAGGCGATCGCAACCTACCTGGTAACCTTGATGCTGGCCACCACCGCCCGGCTTCTCCTGACGGCCAGAGTCCTACAGCGGTTCATTCCTCCCGAAGTCGTAAGCGCCGTGATGGCCGCTGGCAGCGCCAAGCCCCGTCACGAAGTCGCCACCATCATTGTGACCGACATCCGAGGATACACCACCCTCTCCGAGACCAGAACGCCGGTCCAGATTCTCAAGCTGCTCAACGAGTATCACAGCGTCACGGTGGCCATTTACGAAAAGCACGGCGGACGGGCCCTCACCTACCAGGGAGACGCCCAGATCATTGCATTTCTATCGAAGAAGCAGCCCAATCCATCCGCCGCTGCCATCCGAGCAGCCTACGAGATGCAGAAGGCTGTCGATGTCCTCCGGGAGCGCTGGGGAATCTTCAATCGCTCCGAATTCGATGTGGGAGCGGCCGTCTGCACCGGACCTCTCACCATCGGGGAGATCGGCACCACCGGCTCAGGCAGAGCCGAGTACACCGTCATCGGAGAAACCGTTCGGCTGGCTCACAAAATTCAGTCTCTGAGCCAGGTTCTACGCTGCAATGTGTTGATGGACGAGGCCAGCTTCCACGCCTCCAAGCTCTCGATGCACGCAGAGGAGTTCAAGAATCGCCAGCTGGAAGGTGTGGAGATTCCAGTTACCCTTTACGGGCTCCGTTCGCTGGTCGTTCCGGGAAAGAAGAGCGCGGATGGCTTGGGGATCTAGCGATATTACCCCGAGGAGGCCGAACCCCGGGCGGAGGAGTGGGGAGGATTCTCCTCCACCCGGGGTCAGTTCTCCGGCGCGTGGAACGCGCTCTGTCGGGACCGCAAGCCAGCCGCCAGGGGGGCAGAACGGCCGAGCTTGAGCGGTCAGTCCGCGCTGCGGCGCGAACCTGGGCCTGGGCATGGCGCTGGAAGGAGACTCAGCGCCAGGCTCAGACCTTGCCAAGCACCCAGAGGCTGCTCAGCATCAGTGCCAGGGAGAGCCCGAAGCAGGCCCCCTCTCTGAGCTCGGTGCAGCGAGCCAGGCGGCCCATCTGATTGAGCAGGCGGCGGAAAGCCCGCTCGAAGTGGCGACGCCGGCGGCGGTCATGACTACGCGGCATCATCCAGGTCTGAGGGCGGCGAGGGGTGACGGGTTTCCAGGGCAGGTCCAGGGGGATGGTCTGGGTACTCATTGCGGTCTTGTTCCTCCAAGATCGTTCTTTCTGTGTGTGTTCCAGGGCTGTCTCAGGCGGTTTCGGCGGTCGGGACAGACGGATGCGGGAAGGACTCCAGCACCGTGCTGCCGGGAAAGATCTCGAGTGCTCGCATCACGAACGCGGCGTGGGGGGTACGCCGACGGGAAGTGCGCGAACGCTGGGGAGTCGCTGTGCGCCAGTCTCCCTGGGGCACAATAGTGGTCATTTGGGCAATAGAAGGCTTAAGAGGTAACATTGGCTTGCATCCTCCGAGGAAAAATCTAAGGGAATCGCGGCTCTAAAGGTATTTTCTGATCAGGGCGGTGACCCGACCGAGCAGTTGGAGCGGTTGGCTCTCGGTCACGATGATATCGGCAAAATCGGGGTTGTCCGAGCGCAAGATCACCCGCTCCTTTTCGCGCCAGAAGCGCTTCACGGTGGCCTCGTCATCGATCAGTGCGACCACGATCTCTCCCTGCTGGGCAGTGGGGCGCTTCTCGACCAGAACCAGGTCTCCCGGTTGGATGGCCTCTGCCATACTGCGGCCACGCACGCGCAGCAGAAAGCTCTCTCCGCTGACACCCAGCCAGTCGCTCCGAATCGGCAAACGATCCTCCACATTCTCAACGGCGGTGATGGGCAGACCGGCCGCCACCTCCCCCAGGAGAGGAACCATCTGGACCTCGTCCTGACCGGGCTGCCCTTCGAGCAGGTGGGGGGTAATCTGGATGGCCCTGGCCTTGGAGTCACGCCGGATGAACCCCTTCTTCTCGAGCGCCTCCAGGTGCCGCTGCACACCCTGAGTGGAGTTGAGGTTGAAGTGAGCCGAGATCTCCCGAATCGACGGCGCGTAGCCGCGCTCACGCACCGTTTCGATCAAGAAGTTCAGGACCTCGTCTTGTCGCGCCGTAATCTCTCGGGTCATTTTCGCCTCCAGGTAGTGGACATTTGTCCACCTTCTGAAATTGATTCTAGTGGACAGGCGTTCACCTGTCAAGCCTGTGCTGGAATTTTTTCCAAGATGGCTCCCTGACGCGGGCCCGGTGCCCTTCTTATGCTCGCAGCGGGAGGGGTCTGGGTGCAGGTCGAAAATATCCCGGACGGAAAACGTTCAGAGCTTTTTCCTGGCCAGTTGGTAGACCAATAAGATGATGTCGCAGCGCCAAGATCGGGCCGCGAAAGGCCCGGAGGACTAGATTCGCGGTCTGCTCCAAAGGCTCCTGACCCTTCGGGAGCTCTTGGCTGGCCTGCCACGCATCCCGTGGCTGCGCCGCGCATTTCACTGTTTCTGGATCTTTGCTGGACTTCTTTTGATCCTTTCGGTCGAGTTCTGGTCCGCTCCGCCCCCATTGAAGGTCGGTCAGGTCAGCCCCCGGGATGTCATCGCCCCCCGCACCGTCGAGGTTGAGAACGAGCGCGCCACGCAATCAGCGCGCCAGGAAGCGGCCGAGAAAGTCGAGCCCCAGTATGCCTACGACCCCATGCCCGAGAAGGTGTCGGAGCGCAAGGTTGAGGATACCTTTGCAGCCCTCAAGAAGATGGCCGCCGCCTACCAGAACCTCCCGACCGAGGAGTCCGAGCCTGAGATCGACCGGCTCAAGAAAGAAATCCCTTACCTGCCGAAAAACAGCACCCTGACGGTGCTCCTGATCTCGAGCCCCGAAACTCTGCAACAACTCGAGACCACCACCCGCCAGTTGCTCTGGAAGGTCCAACACAACGGAGTGCGCGAGGACCGACTGGCGCAGGCTCGTCAGACCATCGCCTCGGACGCCGAGAAAATGCCCCAACTGGGCCCCGAGCAGGTTGTGGCCGTCACTGAGATCGCCAACGGCTGCTTGCTCTTCAACATGAGCCTCGACATGGAAGCCACCATTCGCGAGCAGCAGGCAGCCATGAACCGGGTCGAGCCGGTCCGCAAGATTATCCAGAAGGGCTACAAGATTGTCGGCAAGGGTGAAATGGTCGCGCCCGAGCACCTGCGCGAGATGCAAGAACTGGGCCTGCACTCGTCCTGGAACGTGGCCCGTTTCGGAGGTTACGCTCTCCTGGTTATCAGCATGATGACCCTGGTGGCCCTGTATTTGCGCCGACAACAAAAAGCCATCTATGAGTCCGACCGAATGCTGGCCCTGACCGGATTTCTGGTGATCGCGGTGGCCGCCACCACCCGCTCCCTGACCGGCCTCTCCCCCTATCTGGCACCGGTTGTGACCGCTTCTATCCTGCTCGTCTTGCTGGTGGAAGCCCGCCTGGCCCTGATGGTCACCGTCTTCCTGTCAGCCCTGATCGGAGTCGAGACCGAAAACCTGGCCGCGGCCATTGTCAGCCTCCTGACCGGTGTCTCGGGTCTACTGGCCGTCTCGCGCGCCCAGCAGCGCGCCAGCCTCATCACGGCCTCGCTGGTGGTCGTATTCACCAATGCCCTGGGGGCGCTCACCTTCAGCCTGATCGCTTCCGATGACCTGAATACCACCTTGAACGCGCTGGCCTTCGCCAGCCTGAACGGGCTGACATCCACCCTGGTAGCCGTGGGCGCCCTGCCCCTGCTGGAAAACCTCTTCGGAATCACCACCAACTTCCGCTTGTTGGAGATTTCCAACCCCAGCGAGCCCCTGCTGCAGAAGCTGCTCAAAGAGGCTCCGGGAACCTACCAGCACTCCATCATGGTTGCCAATCTGGCCGAGTCGGCCGCCCAGGCAGTCGGGGCTGACGCCCTGCTTTGCAAAGTCGGGGCCTACTACCACGACATCGGCAAGATCAAGCGTCCGCGTTTCTTCGTTGAGAACCAGACCGGGCAAGACAATCCCCATGATCGACTCAACCCCAACCTGTCCACACTGATCATCATCTCTCATATCAAGGATGGCCTGGAGCTCGCGCGCCAGTATAAGCTTCCCGACGTCATTCAACGCTTCATCGCCGAGCACCACGGTACCAGCCTGGTATCCTACTTCTACCATCAGGCCATCAGTCGGGCCACCGAGCCGGTCTTCGAGGAAGACTTCCGCTACCATGGCCCCAAGCCGTCCCTGCGCGAAACCGGCATCGTGCTGCTCTGCGACGGGATCGAGGCGGCCGCCCGCACCCTACCATCGCCCACCCCCGAGGCCATCTCCGAACTGGTCCACAAGATGACCCGGCAATGTCTCGAAGATGGCCAGCTCGACGAGTGCGACCTCTCGTTCAAGGACATCACCGCCATCCGCGAATCGCTGATACGCTCTCTCAAGGGCATCTACCACACCCGGATCGAGTATCCCGAGCCTAGCTCGCTGGCTTCACCCCGCAGACAGAATGTTACCAGCCTGCGCAAGAAGGCGTGAGCGATGGCTGCGCTGCAGGTGTGGGTCAATCAGCTCCGAGTCCCTCGCAACGACCGATTTCCGGTCGCGTTCCTGCGCATGGTTGCCCGCTATGCGGCCCAGGAAGGCGGCTGTCCGGGACCGGCTGAGATCAGCCTGACCCTGACCGACGATCCCTCCATCCTCCAACTCAACCGCGACTACCGCGGCAAGGACGCCCCCACCGACGTGCTGGCCTTCGCCCAGGAGATCTCGCCCGGACCCACCCGGGTCCTGGGAGACGTCATCGTCTCCTTGGAGACCGCCCGACGTCAGGCCGCCCAACAGGGCTGCACCCTTCGCCGAGAGGTGGCCTGGCTGGTCAGCCACGGCGTCCTGCACCTGCTTGGCTATGACCACCGTGACGATGCCGAGCTTGCCGCCATGCGCAAGCTCGAACGAGCGGTGCTCGAGCGTCTGGCCCTGGGTCCGCTTCCATGAGCGAATTCTCAGCGACGACAGGAGCGGTAGACTGGACATGAGCGAGCAGGTCGAAGAGGACGTCCCTTCTCTGCCGCGCCGGCAGGTCTTTTTGCCCCCTCCGGTGGGACAGCGCAAGAACCCCTCCCTGATGAGTAGCCTCGATCATGCCGCCGAAGGCCTGGTCTATGCCGTACGTCGCGAGCGCAACCTCAAGATCCATTTTGTCATGGCCGTGGCCGCGCTCTTGCTCTGTCTCGGGCTGGATCTGAATGCCCTGCAGCTCCTCTGTGTAGGCTTCGCCATCGTCCTGGTGATCATCACCGAGCTCATCAACACGGCCATCGAGACGATGATCAACTTGATGACCACGGCCCACCATCCGCTCGCCAAGGTGGCCAAGGATGTCAGTGCGGGCGCGGTCCTGGTCGCCTCGATCAACGCCCTGGTGGTGGCCTACCTGGTCATGCTCCCCCCGCTCATGCAGATGTTCAACCGCTCGGAGAGCATCGTTCTGCGAGTGCAAAAGCACCCCGCCCATGCGGTAGCTCTGGCCATCGCCCTGATCCTGGTGGCTGTGCTGGTCGGCAAAGCCGTCGGCCACCGCGGAACTTTCACCAAGGGCGGTCTGGTCAGCGGTCATGCGGCTCTGGCCTTCGGGTCGGCCACCGCCATCGTGCTGATCACCCGCCAACCTCTGGTGGCCGGGCTGGCCCTGCTCATGTCGGCCCTGGTGGCTCACAGTCGGGTGGAGGCGGGTATCCACCACTGGCGAGAAGTGGCTCTGGGAGCGCTATGTGGCACCACCCTGAGCCTGATCGTCTTCTACCTCTTCCAGGTCATAGGCTATTGATTCCAGGAACTTTTCAGGCACACCCAGTATGCTGAGGGCATGAACGTCCAGGTCACCGCAATGCAGCCAACCGCCACCCGCCCCATCCGGGAGGGCTGGGAAGTCAACGGCCAGCGCTACGGCTCGACTGCCGAGCTGGTGGACAAGGTGCAGCTCAGCGGGCCCGAGTTGGGCATCTACCGTCGCACCGAGCTGGCTCCCCCCAACCGGGTGAAAGGCGCCCTGATCGGCGCGGGCGTCGGTCTGGTGGCCAGCGCCCTGGCCGGCCTGGCCTCCAGCCCCGGGCTGCTGGTGGGCCTGCTGGCGGGCGCGGCCCTGGGTGCGGCCGTGGCTCGCCCCCGAGAGGTCGAGAAAGCGATCACCGGAACCCTGCAGCGCAATGGTCAAGACGTAACCTTCAGCCCCAACAATGACTCGACCCGCACCCTAACCCTGCAGCCCGGCACCTCGCTCCCCGGAGCCCTGCAGCCCAAAGATCCCAACGGCCTGAGCCTGGACCAGATCCGCCAGCTGCCCGAGTTCGGCTGGACTGTCCCCACACGCGATGCTCAGATCGAGCGGCTGAAGAAAGAAGAGTTCGATGTCATCGTCATCGGCGGTGGCGCCACCGGCACCGGCACCGCGATGGAAGCCGCTCGCCGCGGCCTCAAGGTGGCCATGCTGGAGGCCTGGGACTTCTCCACCGGCACTTCCAGCCGCAGCACCAAGCTGATCCACGGCGGAGTGCGCTACCTCGAGAAAGCCGTCAAGAAGCTCGACAAAGAGCAGTACGACCTGGTCCAGGAGGGCCTCCAAGAGCGTTCCAGCTTCCTGGAGATGGCCCCCCACCTCA
The DNA here is from genome assembly GCA_964637145.1 of uncultured Burkholderiales bacterium. Classification (GTDB taxonomy): domain Bacteria; phylum Vulcanimicrobiota; class Xenobia; order Xenobiales; family QWHO01; genus QWHO01. The sequence continues at coordinate 6,444 of CAZWUN010000086.1, read as the reverse complement.
CCGACGAGCTGCGCCTGGTAACGCCCTGCTACAAGTACTATGAGGTTCCCTATTACTTCGCCGGACTGTGGCTCTACGACCGCATCGCCGGACAAGCCGGCCTGTCTGCCACCGAAGTGCTTTCGGCCAGGGAGGCCGCCAAACAATTCCCGATGCTCAAGACCGAGGGATTGAAGGGAGCGATCGCCTACTCCGACGGAGAATTCAACGACTCGCGCATGAACGTGGGCCTGGCCCTCACCGCCGCAGCCCACGGAGCGGCCGTGGCCAACTATACCGAAGTGGTCTCGCTGACCAAGGACGTCAGCGGTAAGGTGGTGGGCCTGGAGGCGCGCGACAAGCGCACGGGCGAGATGTTCTCGATCAAAGGAAAATCTGTCATCAACGCCACGGGTCCCTTCATCGACAAGATCCGCCAGATGGACGATCCCCAGACGCCCGAGCTGGTGGTTCCCAGCGCCGGAACCCACATCTTCGTGCAAAACCTGAAGGTGCCGGAGGGCCTGCTCATTCCCTCGGCCCCCAACGGCTCGGTGGCCTTCTTCAAGCCCTTCGAGGGGGGCACAGTGGTGGGAACAACGGAAGAAAAGACCGCACTCACCATCGAGCCCAACACCACCCAGCAAGAAGTCGACTACCTGCGCGACCTGGCCAACAGCTATCTGGGCCCCAATCACCAGATCCAGCCCCAGGACGTGACCTCGGTCTGGACCGGCATCCGCCCTCTGGTGAAGGACCCGGCCAAAACCAACACGGCCGAGCTGTGCCGCAACCACCTGGTGGACGTTTCCCAGTCAGGTCTGGTCACCATCGGAGGGGGCAAGTGGACCAGCTTCGCCCGCATGGCCCAGGACGTCGTGGACGCCACCATCAAGAGCGCCGGCCTGCCCGACCTGCCCACCCAGCGCGAAGGAGCCCGCATCATCGGCGCCCACGGTTACTCTGAAGGCCTGGCCGCCCGTCTGGCCCAACACTACGGGCTGGACGCCGAAGTCTCGCTCCACCTGGCCAAGAACTACGGCGACCGGGCCATCCAGGTAGCCGACCTGGGTCTCAACCAGCGCCTGCACCCCGACCATCCTTACGTGGAAGGCGAAGTGATCCACGCGGTGCGCCACGAGATGGCGGTGACACCGGTGGACGTGCTCTCACGCCGCACCCGCCTCTCCTTCCTGGATGAGGCCGCGGTGAGAACGGTGCTGCCGCGCGTGGTGCAGCTGATGGCCACCGAGGCCGGCTGGGATCAGGCCCAGGCCGCCCGCGAGTTGAAGGACTCTCAGGACTACTTCGCTCGCAACGGCATGGCCGCGCTCCAGGTCCAGGCCCCCGTCAAGCAGCCCTGACGAGTCCTAACGAACGAAGAGCCGCTGGATGTAGTGGTTCATCTGGATATACCACCACTCCCAATCGTGGGCGACGTCGTGGCCCCACAGATCGTAGTTGTGGGGAATCCCGACCTGTTCGAGCACATCGTGAATGCGCTTGGACCAGTGCACGCGCTCCCAGGGCCCCTGGCCGCAGATCACATTGATAGAGCACTGCTTGAGTGCCGCGCGATGCTCGCGGGAGGCGTTGGGCAGGTAAGTGGTGGGGTTCTGCCAGTAACAGTTGTCGTCGAAGTAGTTCTCGAAATACTGGCTCATGTCGTAAATGCCGCTCATGAAAATGCCCCAGCGGAAAGCATCCGGATGGCGAAAGAGCGTGTTGGAGGCGTGGAAGGCACCCAGACTGGCCCCGGCTGTGGCCACGGGCAGCTTGCCCTGGCAGTCCTGGTAGATGATCTCCATGAGCTCGCTGGCGATGTAAGCATCGTAAGCAGCCTGGCGAGCCAGGCGATCCTTGACGCTGATCTCGTAGTTGAACCAGCTTTGGCGGTTGATGGAGTCGATGCTGAAGATCTTGACGTGGCCGGCGTTGATGTGGCCACGCAGAGCATCGATCATCCCGTGGCGCTCGAGCTCCTCGAAATCAGCGGAGGCGGTGGGGAAAAAAAGCAGCGGCACGCCGAAGTGCCCGTAGACGGAGACGGGCATCGTCTGGCCCAGGATGCGGCTGTGGGGGAAGTGTTTCTTGACGCGCATGATTTAGCTCCTCAAAGCGAGAGTGGTGGGGAGCGGTCGTTCTTGCCGCTCCTGCCAGCGTTTGCCGGTAGGCAGTTCGTGGTAGGCCTGGCGCAGGACGCTGAGCGCCTCGCGTTCGGCCAGCGACAGACAGGGGTGCCAGAAATTCAGGAAGAGCACCACCCGCAACCGGTCGCTGCGATTCCAGACCTCGTGCACGAAGGAATCATCGAAGACCAGCACCTTGCCTTCCTGCCAGGTGGTCTCCTGGCCTCCCACCCGCAGGCCGCACCCGTCCGGGATGACCATAGCCAGGTGCCCGCGCAGAATTCCGTTGAGTGGGCCCACGTGAGGAGGGATGGCGCTTTGCGGATTGAGCGCCGAGAACAGGATCCACTCCCCGGTCTCGAAGCCCGGCAGCCTCTCGAGCAGGGCAGCAGTGCGGGGGCATCGAGCGGCGTTCTCCTCATGCCGTTGCCCGTAAAGCCAGAGTGAATAAGTGTTCCAGCCCGCCACGGAGGTGTCGTATTCGGTCTGGTAATTGCCAAAACCCCGCCGATCTTGGAGCAGCCCCTCGAGCTCTTCACGGATGAGCGGATAGCTCTCCTCCAGTGTGCGGGCCCACTCGAACCACTCCTTGGGGTAGAAGCGCCGGGCCGGAATGCCCGGCACCAGGTAGTAGGGGCGCTGGTGGGGGTCGCTGGTCTCGGTTCGGGGAAGGGGGGAGGGCTCAAAGAAGATATCCAGACAGGCACTGCGCAGGAACATCGACTCCAGGCAGTTGCGGGCCCCGTGGGCGCGCGCTCCGTGGGCAAATGTCGGGTGACGGTCCAGAGCCGCGATGGCGTCAGCCAGTTGGCGAGCCTGCCGGAGGGTGAGTTGGCGGGCCATCTCGCACCAGTCGCGGGCCAACTGGTTGGGATGATTGCGGCCCGAGCGCCCCCAGATCTGGCTCAACCCCCAGAAGATCAGGGCGAACAGGGCGGAATGGTATGAGCCCAATCGGGCAGCAATTCGGCGCAGCCAGAGCGGCAGTAGAAAAGGCGAGCGCTCGATGCCTACCGTCTCGTAGCTCGAGCGCATGAGCTCGTCAAAGGTCTTCTCCATTGCGCTCCGGCTGTTCTTGAGAGACCTGGCCGTCCCCTGTGTCGATCAGCAACCAGAGAAAGCGCACCCTGACCAACAAAAAACCCCGCCGTTGCGGGGTTGTCGGTGGTGGGCGAAAAGGGACTCGAACCCCTGACCCCCTGCTTGTAAGGCAGGTGCTCTAACCAGCTGAGCTACTCGCCCATGGGCTATCTCGGTTGCGAGACAGCGAGGAGAAAAGTTGGTGACCCCAGCGGGGCTCGAACCCGCGATCTTCGGCTTGAAAGGCCGACGTCCTAACCACTAGACCATGGGGCCACGACATCCGACAGGACGGAACCCTCGGAGCCAACCTGGTGGGCCCACCTGGGTTCGAACCAGGGACCAACCGGTTATGAGCCGGCCGCTCTCACCGCTGAGCTATGGGCCCAGGTTCGACCCATTATAGCGACTCGAGCCCGGACGGTCAATCCTAAGCCGTTGCGGCCACGGCGTTACGGGCCACCTCCAGCACGCGGGCGTTCAGTGCTTCGGTGGGGAGCGTCACCAGCTCTGACACCGACAATTCCTCAAGGTAGCTGTCGTGCCACTCCATGTCGGTTTCGGTGACGAAGCTCTTGAGATCGTCGTAACGCTGGACCATGTCCCGCAGCAAGGCGACCTTGCGAGCCAGGGGCAGTTCCTGGAACTCGAGGTGGAAAAGCACCAGAGTCTCCACCTTCCCGCGCGGAATCACCGGCAGGATGACGATCGGCTTGAGGTCTTTGCCCCCTCGGCCGATGTAGCCGGCCCGGGTGCGCACCACCTTCTCCTTGGTGCCCATCAGGTGGTGCGGTTGGTCGGCGCGCGAACGCAAGCTTTTAGCCGCCCCCAGCTTGGTCAGCACCTGCAGACTGGAGGTCGCGGTGGGCTCGCCCATGGGGCCCAGGCCGCTGACGCGATACTCGGTCACCCCCACCACTTCGCTGATGGCCGGGCTGATCGCCCGCAGCAGCATCAGGTCGCGGTATGGGATGGACTCGAGCGACACCTTCAGATCACGCAGGCCGTCGAAAAGCGGACCGACCAGCGTCTCCTCTGAGCGTGAAATGCCCACCGTTATTGTCTTGGCCTGGTGCTTGATGGCGTCGATGGGCCGGGCCAGCTCATTGATGGCCGTGGTCAGGTTGGCGATCAGGGTGGCGGCCATCCCCTCGGAGGTGCCCGGGGCATCGAATTCGGCCCGGAACTGGCGCAACGGTTGGGCCCCGGTGAAGTAGCGGAAGAGCAGAGAAAGGCGCGCACCCACGTCCACCGAGAGCGAGCTGTTGAAGGCCCCGCGCGCGAGACGCTCCTGGAACTGGCGTCCCAGCGTGATCACCTGGCGCCAGACGGCCGACCCGGGCGAGCTGTCCGGGCGGGTGGTCATGTACTTCACCGCCAGGGCGCGGGCAGGACGCAACTGAGCGGCGCCCTGGTCGATCGCCAGGGCGCAGTAGTAACCCCAGAGATGGCCCACCAGGGTGTTGAGCAACACGGAAGCGTTCTCGGAGGCCTTGGGCACGTAGATCACACCGGCCGCGTAAGACTCGAAGGCATCGAAGCCCTCCGAGCAGATGACGATGGGCACTGACTTGTGCGACTTGAAGATAGCCACCTCTTTGACCGCGTCCTTGAGAGCCACCAGCGGCAACCCGGCGGCGCAGATCAGCGTCAGCGGCTCGCTGGAAAGATCGATGTGCTTCTTGTCCTCGATGTAATCAGTGGCGATGGACTTGTAGCACAGCTCGCTGAGCTTGATGCGGATCTCGTCGGCGGCAGCCCGGGTCGAGCCGCTGCCCACCACCGCCCAGTCTCGTCGGGTGGGGGCCCAGGCTTCGGCCAGCTGACTGACCACCGAATGGTCGGCCAGCACCGACTTCATCAGGTCGGGTAGCTGCAGCAGCGACTCCAGCTCGTGGAAGGCCTCCTCCCGGCCCAGCGTGCCCATCAACAGACCCATCTGGTAGGCCAGCAGATAGCCGGCCACGACCTGGCTGTAGAAGGCCTTGGTCGAGGCCACCGACATCTCGATGTCGCGTCCGTCCGAAGTGTAGAGCACCCCGTCCACTTTGTAGACCAGATCGGAGTTGCGCCGGTTGACGATGGCCAGCACCGAGGCGCCCTTGCTCTTGACCAGGTCCACCGTGCGGTTGGTATCCGTGGTGGTGCCTGATTGTGAAATGGCGATTACCAGGCAGCTCGTCATGTCGGCCAGCATGGAGTAGCCCGAAAGTTCGGTGGCCTTCATCGCCCGCACGTCCACCGAGCTCCCCACGACTCGCTGCATCATCGAAGCCACCGCCTGGCCGGCCACCGCGGCGGTTCCCTGGCCGATCAAGAGGACGTGCTTGAGTTCTCTTTGCTTGAGCCGGTCAGCCAGGGCGGCCGGAAAGACGTCCTCGCCCAGCCGCATGGTCACGTCCGGGGGATTCTCCTCGAGCACGAACTTGCCACGCAGGGTCTTTCGAACCGACTCGGGCGACTCGGAGATCTCCTTGAGCAGAAAGTGCTCGAAAGGCCCGCGGTTGATGTCACGGGTGGTGATCTCGGCCAGCTTGACCTGCTCCGAGGTCAGCTCGAGCTTGTGACCGTCGAACGACCAGGCCTCGATGCCATCGAGCTCATGCAGCTTCCGGGCGTCCAGAACCAGAATCTGTCCGGCCGTCTCTGGGCGACCGGCCTCACGCTCTGTGGTGCCATCCATGCGCAGGAAGCGCGAAGTCTGCTCCACCACTCCGTAGAGCTCGGAAGCAAAGGTGTAGCCGTGGGGCCCGATGCCCACAAACATGCTCTGGCCGCTGCCGCGCAGGGCCAAGTAGGTGCGGTCGGGCTCGTGAGTGGAGTGCATCACCACCGCGATGGAGCCCTCGCACTCTTGCATGGCTCGACAGAAGGCCTGGCGCATGTCTCCCGTCTCGCGAAAGTAAGACTCAACCAGCACCGGGATGATCTTGGTGTCGGTTGTGATGGGGGGCGAGATGACGCGGCCGCTCTCGCGGGCGAGGCGGGCCTGCAACTCGATGTGGTTGTCCACGTCCCCGTTGAGGGCGGCCAGAATGCGGGGGGAGCCCTCGCGCGGCTGCTCGCGGTCGCTTCCCGAAGGTACCGTGAGCTCGTTGACCGGGTGGCAGTTGGGCTCGCTGATGATGCCGTTTGAGGCCCAGCGCGTATGGCTGAAGAGATTGGTGCGCACGTCGGGATCGCTCAGCGCCCGCCAGAAGAAGCGGTCCTCCAGGATGCTATGGGCCAGGGCGGCCACGTTGTCGCCCAGGGCCCC
>CAZWUN010000085.1:0-16253 GCA_964637145.1 uncultured Burkholderiales bacterium | reverse complement strand
CGGTGGGGGCGCTGGCCCGCCAGCAGGTGGCAGGCGTCGCGCAGGCGGGCGATCTCCAGCACCAGCTTCTCATCTGAGTTGGAGGGTGGCTCGGGATAGGGCTCCAGGCCGACCACGTAGAGCCGCTTGCCCACCAGGGGGTGGAGCCGGCGAAACAGGTCGTACTGGCGATACGGGGCCCAGCGGTCCAGCGCGCCCAGCAGATAGTCGGCCACCACCGTGTCGAAGCGCTCGCCCTCGAGCAGGGCGGGGTCGGCCCAGTTGCCCACCAGGAAGCGGTCGAAGGGGCGCAGCCGGGGAGCGAAGTCGGTGCGCAGCTGGCGGGCCCAGGCGGCATCGCCGGTCACGCCGGTGAAGCTGGCCAGGGGCAGGCCCAGAAGCCAGGAGGCCGAGCCCCAGCCCGTGCCGGCATCCAGCACGTGGCCCCACGGCTCGGCTCCCTGGAGCTCTTCGAGATAGGCAAAGAGCGGATCGGACAAAGGTCAGATCGGCATGAACACGCGGAAGCTGGTGCCGTAATTGGTGATCTGGTTGCGCAGCAGGTCGCTGGCTTCCTTGCCGTTGCCCAGGGCGATGCTGATGTGCCCGTGGGGATGGCCGGGACCCTTGTCCCAGACCACGATGGCGCCCGGGGGCAGCTTCGGGAGGTCGGCCTGGGCGACCTTGATCTCCTTGACCTTGGGGTTCTTGGCCAGCTGGTCGGCGGCCATGTAGGCGCTGGCGCCACTGGTGTTGATGCCTACCTTGGCCAGGGCTCGGCCCGCGTCGCGGAAGCACCAGCCCCCGCTGCTGTCGCCGTTGGTGGCTTCTTTCTGGGCTTCGGCGGCCAGTCGGCGGCCGGTCTCGGTGCCGCCCTGGAACTGGGAGGCGTCCACCGCCCCGCTGCCGGCGCCCGAGCTCGAACCCGTGGAAGCAGGCGAGGAGGAGCCGCCGCCGCCCGTCGAGGCGGGGGAAGAGCTGCCCAGCGAGGAGGGCGATGAGCTGCCCAGCGAGCTCGCCGGCGGGCTCATCAGCTGCATCAGCATGCCCAGCATCTGGGTCAGCATCTGGTTCTGCAACATCATCATCTGGAACGGATTCTGCATTCCGCAGCAGCCCCCGAGGCAGCGGGCGCCGGCAGCTCCGGGGGAGAAGGCCGACAGGCTCGGCGAGAATCCGAAGCCCGGGCTACCGAGAGAGTTGAGCTGCTGCAGAGCGTCCACGTGAGTTCCTCCTGCCATGGGTGTCTGAAAGCATCCTAGACGCTCCGGACGGGCCCTGGCAGGAAGTGAATGCTAGCAATTCGTTACGAACGTTGCCGGTTTGTTGCCGTTGTATGCAAACTCCCCTCCAGGGGCGCGGCGCGCGACGCCTGAAGATTGTGCCCGGCCGCCGAGCGCAGGTCCTCCTGGGTTTTGCGGCCGGGCTCCTGGAAGGGTCTGGCCATCCAGGCGGAAACCCCAACCTGTTATGGAGCGCGAGCGGTCGATCTGGGCCCGGACCTACCGCCAGAGCATGCAGGAGCTGGTCTCCCGCCTGGTCGCCCCCGGCCAGAGGGTATTGGATCTGTCCTGCGGCTCGGGCGACCTGCTGGCAGGCTTGCGCCCGGCGGTGGGAGTCGGCGTCGACGGCGACGCGGAGAGGGTGCATCTGGCCCGCGAGCGCCACCCGGGGCTCGAGTTTCACTGCGCCGAGCCGGCCTCGGTCGAGCTGGCGGGAAGCTTCGACTTCATTTTGATGGTCGATCTGCTGGTCTACGTCCAGGACGTCTGCGACGTCTTCGAAAATGCCCGGCGCTTCTGTCACCCGAACACGCGCTTGCTGATCGCCTCGCACAATGCCGCCTGGCAGGGGGTGTTGGAGCTGGCCGACTTTCTCGGCCTGAAGCCCCGCCGGCCACCCCGCAACTGGCTGGGGTTTCAGGATCTGCGCAACCTCTGCTGCCTGGGCGACCTGGCTGTGGAGCAGGAGGGCACCTGCTTGCTGCTTCCATCCCCCGACCCCTGCTCTCGGCTGCTCAACCGCTGGCTGGCCCCTTCGCGCCCGGGCGCAGGCCGCAATCCGACCTGGCCCTTGCACTGGATCCAGTGGCTGCTGGTGAGCCCGGCTCCCACCCCTCGGCTCGAGTCGCTCACCTGCAGCGTGATCGTTCCCACCCGTAACGAGAGAGACAACGTTCGCGCCTGCGTCGAGCGAATGCCCTCGATGGGGCCCCATACCGAGCTGATCTTCGTGGATGGGGCTTCCAGCGACGGCACGGTGGCCGAGATCGAGAAGGTCATGGCCGAGTTCCCGGAACGGGCCATCCGCCTGATTCACCAGGTCGATCCCGAGGAGCCTTCGTTGAAGCGAGCTCAACAGCGGGGAACGATGCTTCCGGCCGGGAAGGCCGACGCGGTGCGCCAGGGGTTCCTGGCGGCCGAGGGAGACCTGGTGATGATCCTGGACGCTGATCTGACTGTGGCTCCCGAGGAACTGCCCCGCTTTTACCGGGCGCTGGCCTCGGGCAAGGCCGACTTCCTCAACGGCACCCGCCTGGTCTATCCGATGGAGGAGGGAGCCATGCGCTTTGTCAACCTGTGTGGCAACAAGTTCTTCAGCCTGGTTTTCACCTGGCTGCTGGGCCAGTATGTCAAGGATACACTGTGTGGCACCAAGGTGTGCCGCCGCCGTGACGCGCTGGCGACCATCGAGCTCTGGGACGAGCGGGGCTCGTTTGACCAGTTCGGCGATTTCGAGCAGCTCTTCGGGGCCTCGGCACTGGGACTGCGCATCCTGGACCTGCCCGTGCACTATCGGGCCCGGGTCTATGGGCAGCCCAAGATCGAGAATCTGCGGCACACCCTGATGCTGTTTCGCATGATTGTCAAAGGCATCCAGTTGCTCAAGCTCGGAGGTGCTAGGGGTCCAAACGCTCGCTCAGAGCGCGGGAAGGCATGACCAGGGTCATGAACTGACCATCCTGGAAGAGTCGAAAGCCCTTCTGCTGCAAGTCCGCCAGGGTCAGTCGAGGGGGGCGGTCGAACAGCTCCGCCACGTAGGCTGGTTGACCCCGCTCCCAGTTGACCAGCACCACCCAGTCGACCGCCTTCAGCGCTTGCTTCAGCTCAGCCTCCGAGCCCGGAACGGACACGACCTTTCGGTCCAGGTACCAGCTCAGGTGGGGAGTGGGAGAGCCCATGACTACCGCCTCGGGGCGGGCTGTCTGGTGGAGCTCCTTCATGGCCTCCAAGAAGGACGGATAGCCCAGGCCCGTCTGCCCCTGGAGCGCGGGTCGCACTTTCGGGACGGTCAGGACCGCGAGGCCCACAAGCAGGCAGGCAATCGCTTCGATCCTGGCCAGGACCTTCACCCATCCGGCCAGCGCGCGTGTCACTCCCAGGGCGGCCAGGCAGGCCAGAAAGGGGAGGGCGGCCGTGATCAGTCTCAGCTCCTTGTAGCGGTAGAGGCTGAACCAGAGGAATAGGAATCCCACCACCAGCAGAAGATGCAGGGCCAGCCGGTCTCGCGAGCGGATGGCCCAGCCGATTCCGAGCCCCAGCAGCAGGATGCTCGGCCAGCCCAGGAGATGGGGCAGGCCTGAGAGATAGAAATTCCAGGGCAACGAGACTCCCGGCATGTAGCTCTGCAGTTGGCCGGAGGCGATCTTGAAGCCGATCAGGGCATCCTGGTGCACGAGCTGGTTGCGAGCCAGCCAGGGAGCCATGACCGCCAGCCCGGCCAGCGGGCTGAGCCAGAAGTGCTTGCTGGCCAGAGCCGAGCGATCCCCTCGCACCAGGGCCAGGGCCGCGAACAGGAGGAAGATGGGCCCCAGCAGCAGGGCCGTATAACGGGTCAGCAGGCCCAGAGCGACGCAGACCCAGCTGGCGTAAAGGCAGCTGGCCGGACCTGCGTAAAGACCCTGATGGAACAGGAAGATGGCGGCGGTAAAGAAGACGATCAGGGGAATCTCGGTCAGGAAGAAGGTCGTGTGCTCCCAGTAGGCCGGAGCCATGGCCAGCAGGCCCAGGGCTGCCAGACCGGTGGCCCGATCGAACCTCGACGCCATGGCGAGGTAGACGACCCCCAGACCGAGCAGGGCAAACACCAGGACGGGAACCTTCAGGACCGAGTCGCTGGCGCGCCCGCTGAGCAGCAGGGCGACGCTCCCGCTCAGGGGGAGCACGGGTGGGCGCAGGGCATCCGAGTAAGGTTCCCCCCGCGCGATGGCGCGCGCCAGGCAGGCGTACTCGGCCTCATCCCACATGAACATGCCGTGCAGCCCCAGCGTGCTTGCATACAGGATCCCGACTGCCGCCAGAGCGGCCCAGAACCAGAGATGTAGCCGGTTGCCCATCGCTTCGATCCCCACCGGACTGCCGGTTCGGGGGATGAAAGTGCGTCCCTTCCACGAGAGAGGGGCTCTCGTCTCTTTCGCCTGGCCTCTTTTATCGAACAAAGTCTCGATACCGCCGGTAGAAATCTCGAGCACTCGTTCGAGAGCGTTTCGGCCTGGATGCCTTGCTCTGGTTGAGCTTCCTGAGTTGGTCTCGAACGAAGTTCCAATACCGCCGGTAGAGAGAACGAGCAGTCGTTCGCATTGACAGTGCAATGAATTCACAACAGGTTGAACTTCGTTGCATCGCCCGTGCCACTTCACTTTGGTCGAAACAAGTCTCGAAACGCACCTTACCTGGCACGGTCAATGCGACGAAGTTTTAGCGACCTTGAGGGGCGACCACGTCGCCCTCGGGGTGAGGCCCGGGAGGCGTGGGAGCGAGCGGCTCCCCGCCCAGGGGCACCTGGGGTTGGGCCACGGGCTTGCCGCCCACCTGGGGCTCGATCAGCATCTCGCCCGGGTAGGGGCCCTCGGGGGTCGGGCAACTCGAGGGTGTCGTGCTGGGCGTCGGGGTGGCCTGGGCCAAGGTAGGCTGCGAGGCGTAGTTCTTGGCCAGCAAGGCCGCAGCTGCCAGGCCCCCGCCGGCAAACAGCATGTCGGCCAGGAATTGACGGCGTTTCTTGCGATCCTCGGGCTGGCTCATGCTCATTGGAAATTCGCCCCTTCTCAGACTGAACCTTTCTCCTCCGGTCGCAAGGCGGTCAGACGTTCTTCCAGGGCGGCGAACTCAGCGTCCGAGACGGCCGCTCCCAACTCGGCCATCCGCTCGCGCACCACCTCGGCGCGTCTGGAGCCGGAAGGGTGCTGCATGTCCTCCGGACAGCTCAGCAAGAAGGCCAGAATCGGCTTCGGATCGCATCCCGCCCGGGCGGCCACCTCGGCCCCCACCAGGTCGGCCTGCAACTCATTGTAGTGCCAGCCGGCCCGCAGGGCCTGGAATGACTCGCGCCCCGGCACGGCCTCCATCAGGGCTTCCAGTCCGGCCGTCCCAGCCGAGTCGCGATGGCGCCGGTGTGCCTCCTCGTGGGCCAGGGTGAAGAGCAGCACCTCGTCCGAGGCCAGATCGCCCTGCAAAGCTTGCTTCCCTACGTACATCTCGCGGCTGTCGGCCTCGGCGTAGACCAGCGAAAGGTCGACCACCCTGGGCGCGGCGCCCGAGCCGGGCAGAAGCTGGCTGACCGTCTGCCAGCTCCGCTCCACCCGCTCGTCTGAAGCCAGCCGGTCGGAGTAGCCGCGCAGCCGGGTATCGGCCAGCTGGCCCTCCTGGGCCGGGGTCACCAGCTCTCGGGCCGCTTCCTGGGCGGTGAGGGCCACCAGGGGAAGCCCACTCAGGTCGGCGGCCAGGTTGAGCGCGGTCATGGCGCCCTGGAGCGAAAGGCTGTCGGGCGGAGTGGTTGCCTGCGAGGAGGGCTGGTAGCTCTCGGTCGGGCCGCTGGCCGGCTCGGGTGGCAGATGCTTGCGGGCACATTCGAGGAAGCGCTGCTCGAAGGCGGGTCGATCGATGCGGATGAGGCTCATCGCCCCGCATCGTGTACCCCGAGGACCCGGGCGGGTGTCAAATCCTGGTTAACCTTTCGGCGTTTGGCTCCAGTCATCTACCTCGAGAGCAGAGCCGGAGGGCGAGACGGCCTCCGTCGGCGAATAGATCAAGATGCTGGAACTTGAACCCGAGCAGCGCATCGTTTTTCCCTCTTGCAGTTGGGATACATATGAGCGGATTCTGGCCGATCATGTGGACCAGAGCGCCCCTCGTTTGACTTACGACAGTGGAGTTTTGGAGATCATGAGCCCCTCGCCCGAGCACGAGAACGCCGGTGAACGAATCAAGGAAATCATCCTGAGTGCATGCGTCTATTTCGGCATTGAGGTTCGCTTGCTGGGCTCGGCTACCCAGAAACGCGTCGAGTTGAAAAAAGGAGCCGAGCCGGATTCGTCCTACTCGTTCCAGGGCCTCAACGAGCCTGACCTGGTTGTGGAAGTGGAAGTGACCCGTTCTGCGCTCGACAAACTGTCGATCTTCGCGGCCCTGGGAGTTCGGGAGGTCTGGCGCTACGACCTCAGCCAGTTGGCGATTTTCTTGCTCCAGGGGGGCACCTACGTGAGGTCTGAGCGAAGCTCATTTCTCCCGCTGAATGCCTCGGATGTGGCCACCCGGCTGTCGTTACCGGGCGATGATGCCGCTTGGACCCGCAATGTGCGCGAGTGGCTGGCAGGGCTGGCCGTCGGGGGGTCTTGAACCGGTAACCGATGGTGGATGGCCGGAACTACAGACTTTGGAGACGCCCCTGAAGGATAGGCAGCACGGAACGCTCAACACGTTAACGAAAGGGTAACCTTCCCGGTTATCGGTTGTGGCTGAATGGGGGCCATGGTCATCTCTCCCCTGCAGAGCGCGCTTCCGACCTACCGGCCGCCGGCCACCCGTCCGGTCAGTAGCGCCGCGCCCGGCGACTCGGTGGAGCTGGCCTCCACTCCTCCCCCTCCCACCCCCAGGCAGCTGCTCTGGACGTCGCTCGAGACGGCCCAGGTGATGAGCGGGGATTCGGTGCCGGGGCCGCTCGGCAAGGTGCTCACCAGGGTGCAGAAGGACGGTATCCTGGAGGTGCTGCGGGGCATCGAGCAGCGAGGCGGAGAGCTCCATCCGGAGAAGGCCCTCAAGCAGATCCTCCAGAGCTCGCCCGAGTTCGCCACCCCGGTGACGGTGGGGTTCGCCGGGGAGAGCTGGGAGATTCGCAGCCTGGCTGACTTGAAAGATGCCTCGGGGCTGACGGGGGCGGAGCCGGTGCAGCCGGCCGGACCGGCCCTGGGGCGGCTGGCCGGGCAGGGCTGGCAGCTGCAGGTGAAGCGGGACGGCGAGAGCGGGCCGGCCACGGTGCTGGACGCCTACCGCACGGTCACCCGGGGCTTGCCCCACTACGCGCGCGGCAACGAGGTCAAGCTCCAGCCGCCCGCCGGGCACGAACTGGCCGGGGATAGCATGTGGGCCGAGGCCGAGATCCTGCCGGCGGTCGACTTCTTCTACGGGTCGGGCAGCACCGAGGGGCTCGAGAATCCCGAACTGGCCCGCGGCCTCAAGGCGCTGCGCGAAGAGGGCGTGACGCTGACCTGTTGGGGCTCTGTCTACGGGCTCGGAGAGCGCGACGAGCAGCCCTTCTCGTGGTATACTGCCGCGCTCAAGGGCAACACCGTCAAGCTGGTGGAGCACAAGACCGAGGTGGCCGAGATCAACTCCTTCACTCCCGCCGACCTGGAGTCGCTGCGGACCACCCACCGCGAGTGGCAACTGCTCGACCAGAGGGTGCTCGGGCCGGCCGTGCAGGCGGGCGCGCTCGCCGAGGGCGACGTGGAGGACGTGGTCAGGGAGGCGGCCCGACCGGTGCAGGGCCTCAGCCTGGAGGAGCGCGCCAATCTGTGCCTGGACCTGATTAAGGCCGACAAGAAGCAAGACCTGTACGACGCGCGCCGCCTGTACGAAGACCTGGTGGACCTCAACCTGCCCGGCCCCGAGTTCAAGCGCGAGCACCAGCGGGCGCTGGAGCTCTCGCGGGCCATCGGCTCGGATTCGGCCCGGGAAGCGGTCGAGTTCCTGCGTAAGAAGTTGCCGGAAACGATTCGCTTCGAGCCAGCCCGCCAGCGCTCGGAGCAGGCGTTCATGCAGCTGGTGCTTGGGGGCGCCGAAACGGAGCTGGCCAAGAATTGCCTCGAGCTCGCGCGCACTCAGGTGGACGGCTCGCCCTTCGAGGTCCGGGTCGAGGAGTTGGGCAAGTTGCACCGCGCCGGCAAGCGCCAGGAGGGCTACGAAGGCCTGGCCGACGACTACCGGGCGGTGCTGGAGAACCGGCGCTCGGGGGAGAATCTCACCCGGGCGGCCGGTCCCCTGCTGACCCTGCTGGATGCTCTGGGGGCCATGGGGAAGGCCGAGCAGGCCCGCGAGACCTACGTGATGATCCGGCAGGGGCTGGAGTACGGCACCCTGAGCGGCAGCGAGGAGGAGTTGGTGCAGCGCTTCCTGCAGACGCTGGTGCTGCGCGACAGCCCCGAGGAGGCGCGGGCCAGCTTGAGCCGGCCCAAGACGGAGACGGCGCCGGGGTCGGTGCAGGAGACGCGGGAGAATGTAAAGGTGGGCGGCGTGGTGGTGCGGCGCAAGAAACGGGGCCTGCGGGCGGCGCGTCGGGCTCGCAAGGCGAACTGAACCTTTTTCTGGTTGCCCGGGGGCCAGGATAAAGGAGCTGGCGCAGGTTCTGCTCTGGCTGCGAGGAGCCAGTTGGAGGGGGCCCGCGCGTTGACCGCCACGCGACTGCTGCCGCGGTTACTCCTGAAGGGCTCAACTCGCCTCGCCTCAGACGAACTCGGTCAACAGGTCAGGGGCCTCGCAACCCGCGCTGATACTGCTCGATATTACTCAGGAGAAAGGCGGGGGCGAGAAACAATCCGTTCAGGCTCCACCAGCCCAACAAGAGCGTGGTCAACTGGGATGTCCAGAACTGCCCGTGGATGCAACGACGGCACAGTGACTTTTCTCCGCCCCAGTCGACGTTCGCTACGACAAAGCTGACCAGGTAATGGTAATGGCATTTCGCCAGCGGCGCATTCTGGCCGCAGCAGGAGCAGCCCCCGGGGGATTGCCCAGGGGTGTGGCGCCTGGTGCGGTCTGCTTTCTGGCGGTGGGATATGCTGTGCGCGCCGCCGAGCGCCAGGAGGCCACAAAGCATCAGGATGGGGGCAGAGCGCTCCTCAGCCAGGTAGCAGGCACCTCCAGCGCCCAGGAGCGCGAGGCCCGTGATCAACCACAATCGTACCCGCACCTTGCGTGATCTTCCACCAGCGTTGGACGGTCCCTGCAGCCCACCCGGCCCGATCCCGGGCGAGCGCTCATTTCGGCCAGCGACCGGGAGGCGGCCCGGGACGGATCGCGAACACTCGGGGCTAACCTGCGATTTGGGGGATCTCCATGCGGCTTCGAATCTGTCTCCTGCTCCTGACTGTCCTGCTCGTGTCTGCGGGCTGCGGCCAGGGAGATCAGCGATCTGGCGGCGGTGCCACGGCTCCCCCGATCGGGGCTCTGCAGCTGCGCTTCGACTTTCCCCCGGCGCGCCTGCCCGCGGGCGTCGCCAGCCTCCAGGTGCAGGCCTTCGATGAGATCGGCAACCTGGTCGCCAGCCTGAGTTCGGCCCGCGTGGACGAGCTGACCCTCGAGCTCCCGGTGGCGAGGTACCTGATTCGAACTCTGTTCTTCGATGACCAGGGCAACCTGCTCGGATTCTCTGACCGTGTGGTCACTCTGACCCTGCCCGGCCCCACTGTGCTCGAGATCGAGGTCTTGCTGACCGGAGCCCCACCTGACTCCACCATCCCTCTCTTCGGAAACAGTCCCGCCCAGCTTGCCTTTCTGGTGCATCCTCAGGACGCCGCCTCGGGCACGGCTCAGGACGTGCAGGTTGTTGCGCTCGACCCCCAGGGCAACATCGCCCCCTTTACCGGCACCATCAACCTGACCCTGAGTGAGGGGACGGGCGTTCTCTCGGGCACCACGCAGGCGCAGGCCGTGGACGGCGTGGCCGACTTCAGCGTGCTGATCGTGGGCCAGGGCGAGCATCGCCTCCAGGCGGCCACCGACGGCCTCCCTTCCGAGCAGAGCCTCCCCTTCGACATCCTGAACGAGGCCCCCGTGGCCACCTCTCTGAGCTTTCCGTCCCCGCCGACGACCGGCGCCGTGGGGCAGGACCTCGGCACCATCGAGGTCCAGGTGCTGGACCAGTTCGGCAACCTGCTGGCCACCGGCACCAACAGCGTCACGCTGGGCGGACTGACCCTCAATGGCACCACCACGGTGAACGCGGTGAATGGCGTGGCAACCTTTACCGGGGTGTCGCCGGCCCAGGCCGGCAATTTCCAGCTGACCGCCACCTCCGATGGCCTGACCCAGGCGACTTCGCCCCTGGCGGTGGACGCTCTGGTGGCCGACACCCTGAACTTCGTCACCGTGCCCGCCACGGCCAGGGATAACCAGGCGTTCAGCGTGCAGGTGGAGGTCCTGGATCAGTTCGGCGACCGGCTCGACACCAGCCAGGCCGTCACGCTGGGACTGAACTCCGGCCCGGCCAACCTCCGGTTGACCGGGACTCTGACCATGAATGCCGTGAACGGCCTGGCCAGCTTCAACGTGGCCCTGGCCGACACGGCCGGCACCGCCACGCTGGTCGCCACCAGCTCGGGTGCAGCCGCGGCCATCTCCGGCAACATCGTGGTGAGCCTCTTCCAGGGTCGCCTGTATGTGTCCGAGTCGCCCGACCTCGTGGGCAATCCCGGGGCCATCCCTCGGATGTCGAGTTTTGTGATGGGGCGCGCGGCCGGCCCGTTGCTGGACGGAGCGGCTCCGCCCGCGACCCAGATAGGAGGGCTCCTTCGTCCCGTCTGCTCCTTCATCGACGTGATGACTAACACGCTCTGGCTGACGGACGGCGATGCCAACGGGGTACTGATTTTCCCGAACGCCACCACCAACAACGGGCCGGCCAGCGATACGGTCGTTGCCAACGGTTTTCCGCGCGGCGTGGCCTATGACAATGCCAATGACAGGCTCTACGTGGGTGAGCAGAGCCTGTCTCAATGCGAGATTTTTGTGAATGCGAGCACGGCTGGACGATCGGTGGGCTCGACGATTCAGTATGTGGGGACACCCCCGTTGTTCTTGGATGGGCGCGAAGTCCGGTCTTGCTGCTACGATCCGGCCGCGGATCGTCTGTTTCTGGTGGTCGGCCCGGACGGCCTGGGCTCCCCTGGCAGAGTGGACGTGTTTGATAATGCCTCTACCCTGACCGGTGTGATCGATGGCAACGCCAATGCCGCCGACCGCAGTATATCCGACGGCCTGGTTGAGCCGGCGGACCTCTTCTACGAGTCGCACACAAGGCGTCTTTACGTCCGGAACCAGGACCCGACCACCTTCGAGTCCCAGGTCTCGGTTTATAACAACGCCGATACCACCGATAACCCGACCCGGGCCGCCTTCCTCATCAATCTGAATTTCCAGGGGAATAACATCATCGGAGTTGTGGTGGACTGGGAGCGCGATGAGCTCTACCTGTCCGACGGCTTCAGCCTGGCTACCGGACAGGTGATGATCTTCTCGGGAGCCAGCCAGATGACCGGCACCATCTCGCCCACCCCGGTGCGAGTTCTCACCGGCATTGATTCCCCGGCCGGGCTGTCGATCGATCTCACCCGCGACTGAGAGCCGGCGTGCAGCTTTCGTAACAGCCGGTTAACCTCGCGGCGCAAAGTGTTCATCACCCTGATCCCAGAACGGCTAAGCTGGAGGGGATGGAGATCGCCTCACCCACCCGAGCCGTCATCGAGCCCGCGCTCAAGCAGCGCCGCGCCTCGCTGATCGGCTCCGGCGACTACGAGGGGGCCCGGCGGGCCGAGCAGGACCTGGTGACCCTCGGCCAGGCGCCAGGCAAGGACCTGTATGAGATGTATCGACTGGCCAGCGAGCAGGGGCGCGGCATCCCGCCGGGTTACAGCTTCGATGTCTACCTGGGCCGCTCGAGCGTGTATCCGATCGCCTGCCTGGGGGTGGTCGCCGGCGCTGTGATCACCGCCGCCTCCTTGCTCGTGCCAGGCTTACCCCTGGCTACCTGGGCGGGCGCGGGGATGATGGCTCTGTCAGCGCTCGCGCTGGTGGTGGGCGCGTGCAGGTATCACCGGGCAGCCAGCGCCCACCGCATCCTGGATGCCATCGAGCGCAACCAGGTGCACATCCGAGACTGCGCCAGCCCATAGGGAGCCCTGGCTCACAGGGGACCGACCACAGGGGCAGAACCCAAGTTGCGTGGAGCATGAAGGACCGATCCTCGAGGCGCTCACTCGCCGCCTGAGCGAATGCCCGCCTGACTTCCTGGCCGAGCCGCGTCGGCCGGGAGGCCAGGGCAAGATCGAGGTGGCCGCGGTGGTCTCCGACCTGCTCGAGGCCATGGGGGGCTCGCCGCTCACCGACCCGGGCGGCTTCGCCTATCCCAGCGCCAAAGCGGTCAACGCTCATCGCAACCGGTTGCGCCTCGTCCTGGTGGGGGCCTGGCTGCTCTTTGCGGGCGAACTGCGGCGCGTTCCCCAGGCGGCCGAGCGGGCCCGGGAATGGCTCTCCACCAGGATGGAGGAGCTTTCTCCCTACGTGCAGGCCGACCAGCTGGTGCAAGACCCGGATCGGCGCGAGGAGTTCGTGCGCCTCGGACTCAAGGCTTTGAACCTTCGTCCGGCCGGCGAGTCGGTCGAGCAGGCCCAGGACCGGCTGGAGACCCTCAGCTCGGTGGAGCGAGCCCGGGTGGTGAAGGAGGCCCAGGCGGCCGAGCGGCGGGCCCGCGAGATCCGCGAGGAGATGGCCCGCAAGGCGGCCGAGGAGGCGGCCGCCGCCTGGGGGCGGGAATGACCCTGTCGCTGGAGGAGCGCTTCCCCCTGCTCGATCAGCGTGGGCGCGAGACCCTGCTCTGGCTCAGCGAGCATCCGGCCGCGCCACGCTACAACTACGCCTGTGGCGACATGCTGAGCCAGGAGGGCCTGCGCCGGGTGCGGAGCTACGCCGCCGATCAGGCCGCCCGACCGCCCGGCTGGGTGGGCCGACCGGAGTGGCTGGACGAGTTCGCTCAGCGCTGCCTGACCAGGGTGCCCTTTTACCGCCGCTACGGCGGCTGGACGGGCGACTTCGAGGGGCTGCCCACCTTCGATCGGCGCGAGCTGGCCCGCCAGCCGTGGGAGTTCGTGAGCGACGATCAGCCCCTGGACGAGCTCATCATGTACTACACCAGCGGCACCACCGCAAGCAAAATGTGGGTGCTGGCCGATCCGGAGTCGTCCAACAAGTATCTCGTCGCTCTCGAGCGAGCCCTGGCCCTGGCCCAGGTTGCCTTCACCGGCAAGACCCGGGTGGCCCTGGCCCTGGTGGGCCACCAGGAGAACACCCTGACCTACCCCTGCGTCTCCACCTACCTGGGCCAGGCCGGCTTTCTCAAGCTCAACCTGCACCCGGCCCAGTGGCACCACCCCGACGACCGGGTGCGCTTTCTGGACGAGTGCCAGGTGGAGGTCTACTCGGGCGATCCGCTGGCGTTTCTGGAGCTGAGCAAGCTGCCCTTGCGGACCCGCCCCAGAGCCCTGGTCTCCACTTCCATGAACCTCATGCCCGGCCTGCGCGCCGAGCTGGAGGGTCATTTCGGATGTCCGGTGCTCGACGTCTACTCGCTCTGCGAGGCCCGCTGCCTGGCGGTGGATCTGGGCACGGGCCACCAGGTGCTGACCAACGACCTCTACCTCGAGATCCTCGATGAGGAGGACCGCCCCGTGGAGCGCGGCGAGGTGGTGCTGACCGGGGGGCGCAATCCGTTCATTCCCCTGCTTCGCTACCGCACCGGCGACTACGCCTCTCTCGAGATGCGCGGGCGCACGCCCGTGCTGGTGGGGCTGGAGGGGCGCCAGCCGGTCGCCTTTCTGGCCCCCGGTGGCCGGTTGGTCAACAACATCGACGTGACCGAAGTCATGAAGCCGCTCCCTGTTCCCCAGTATCACCTGCACCAGCACGCCGACGGCTCTCTGCTGCTGCGTTATCAGGGCGAGGTGGAGGAGGGCGACCTGCGAGGCGCCCTGGAGCCCCTGCTCGGCCGCCTGGAGGTACGCCGTGAGCCACTGGAGGGGCGCAAGATGGTGCGCTACACCAGCGACCGATGCTGAGTTTCCTGGCCTCCTGGATAGCAGCCAGCTTCTTCAATCTGGAAGGCCTGGCGTTCTTTCTGGGCCTGGTCTCGGTCTGGCTGACCGTGCGGCAGAACCTCTGGTGCTGGCCCATCGGGCTGATCCAGGTGGCCCTCACCTTCGTGGTGGTGCTGCGAGCCGAGCTGCTGGCCGACGCGGCCCTGCAGGTGTTCTTTTTCGTCATCCAGATCTACGGTTGGTATCAGTGGAAGCACGGAGGGCGGGGGGGGGCCGAGCTGGCCGTCTCGCGCACTCCCCGCAAGCTGCTGGTCGGCCTGCTCTGCCTGATCGCCGTCGGGGGTGCCGGGGTGGGAGCCGTGCTCGACCGCTCCACCCGGGCCGCCCTGCCGTATCTCGACTCCACCCAGGCCTTGATGAGCGTGGTGGCCCAGTGGATGCTGGCTCGCAAGTACCTCGAGAACTGGCAGCTCTGGATCATGGTCAACGTCATGACCATCTTGCTTTACGCCAAGAAGAGTCTTTATCTGCTGATGTTCCAGTACGTGATCTTCCTGCTCATGGCGGTGGCCGGTTACCTGGCCTGGAAACGCAGCCTGGGAGAGCCCACTCCTCGCTGGCTCGGCAAGGCGGCCCTGGCTTGCCTGGCGGCCTTTCTGTCGCTGGCCGGCTGGATCACTCTGGCCGGCATGAAGACCGACCTCCACAAGGTGGACTGCATCATCGTTCCCGGGGCCCGCGTGGACGCCGACGGGAAGCTGGGGCACTCGCTGGAAGGGCGCATGAAGCACGCCGTGCGCCTTTATCGCGAGGGCTGGGCGCGGGCGCTGATCCTGACCGGGGGTCAGGGCGATTCGGGGGCCATCGAATCCGAGAGCGCCCGCCGCTGGGCCATCGAGCAGGGAGTTCCGCCCGAGGCCTGTTTCGTGGAGACCCGCTCTCACACCACGCTCGAGAACATGCTCTTCGCCCGCGAGGTGATGCGCGAGCAGGGCTGGCAGAGCTGCCTGGTGACCACCGACCCGTTCCACACCCCCCGGGCCGTGGCCATGGCGCGCCAGCTCGGGCTGGTCGCCTACCCGGCTCCCAGCTTCGAGGGGCCCTCCTGGAAGCATCCCGCCCTCTGGACCTTCTACACGCTGCGCGAGTGCTGCTCCTGGATCAAGTATTCCGGGGAGCGGCTGCTCTGGACCGATCCCGCGCCGCCTCCGACCTCACGGAAAGACCCCGCTGGCGCGGTAGTCGTAGGTGTCCTGACTGAGCAGGGTCTTGATCCCCAGCTCGGCGGCCAGTCGCGTGGGCTCGCCGGGGTCGCCGGCGCTGGACTCGAAGATAGCGAAGTCGGCGAACATGGCGCGCGGGATCTCGCCCGAGCCGATCGCCGCTGAAAGCTCCCGCATCTCCTCCGGGCTCACGTTCTTGAGCATGGCCCGGGGCACCAGCCCCTGGCGCCACCAACCGGCATACTCGCGATAGAAGTCCACCAGGCTCTGAGGGTTGCGGTAGAGGTTGTCGATCTCGGCCGACTCGAAGCCCAGCGAGCGGTATCGTTTGAGCTGCTCCAGGGTATGGCTCTTCCAACCCCGCTCTTCCCACTGCCTCATCCAGTCCTTGCCGGCGGTATCGATGCCCTGCGCGCGAGCCGCTGCCTGGATGCGCTCGAGCTCATCGGGAGCCCAGCTCTGGCCGGTAGGTCCCCCCGGCCCCTCCAGGTAGACGTGCAGACGAGCCCCGGCCCGACGAGCGGCGGCCAGGGTGCCCTCGGCCTCGCTGTTGGCGTCAACGCCCACCACCAGCCCCTGGTAGCGGCCAGCCAGCTCGCTGACCCGCTCGGGGGCGATGGGCTCGCAGGCAAACTCGAGATAGCCCCCTCGGGGGGGCGACGAGCAACCTGCCGTCAGCAGCGCCAGCAGCAGTCCGAGCCTGGCCCCGAGCCGGAGCTGAGCCATCCGATCAGCCTGGCTTCAGACCGTGACCGGAGTGAGCTCGTGGACGCTCGAGAAGGCGGCCCGACCCGCATAGCCTGCCTGCGAGCCGAGCTGGTCCTCGATGCGCAACAGCTGGTTGTACTTGGCCACCCGGTCCGAGCGTGAGAGCGAGCCGGTCTTGATCTGGCCGGCGTTGGTGCCCACTGCCAGATCGGCGATGAAGCTGTCCTCGGTCTCGCCCGAGCGATGCGAGATGATGCAGGTGT
>CAZWUN010000084.1:13649-16270 GCA_964637145.1 uncultured Burkholderiales bacterium | reverse complement strand
CCTCCTGAGTGCTTCTTGCTCTCAGGATAGGGCCCGCCGACGGTCGGTCCAAGCACGAGGGATTGAACGGGAGGTTAGCGATGTTGACAAACTGTTTCAAATGAGGACCAGTTTCTGGACGCTCGGGGTTCGCTACCAGCCACTGGTTCCAGGACCGCCCTTGAACGGTCCGCTCACCCCGGCCGTGATCCAGCCCCCGTAGAAGTCGCCCGGCTGGGCCGCGACCAGCTCGCCGTCCACGCGGCACGCCTCTACCCGGCCGGGGTAGAAGGCCAGGTATCCCTTCAGGGCTGCGAAGTCCGGCGTCGGGTCGGGATAGCTCCAGGCGGCCCTGGCAGAGCGCCGCTCGCCCAGCACCAGGTCGTAGTAGGTGGCTTGCCCTTTGAACTCGCACCAACTGTTGCCGGGCGCGGCCTGGAGCAGGGAGAGGTCGACGTCCTCGGGCGGGAAGTAGTAGGTGGGCGGGTGGCTCGTCTCCAGGACCCTCAGCGTACGCCTGGAGTGGGCCAGGCGCACGCCGGCGAAGAACACCTCGCACTCTTGAGCACAGGAAACCAGCGCCGGAGGGCGCGGATAATCCCAGACCGACTCGGTCAGCTGATCTCGGCTCCGGGGGGCAGCTCGGCGCTGGGAGCCATCAGCACGATGGAGCCATCGGGATGATTGGCGGCCAGGATCATGCCCTCGCTCATGATGTTGAAGATCTTGCGCGGTTTGAGGTTGTCCACGATGCAGATGGTGCGACCCACCATGTCCTCGGGAGCAAACGACTTGCGGATGCCGGACACGATGGTGCGGTCTTGCCGCTTGCCGTCATCGAGAGTCAGGCGCAGCAGCTTGTCGGCTCCCTCCACGGCCTCGGCGGCCACCACGCGGGCGGTGATCAGGCGGACTTTCTTGAAGTCCTCGTAAGTGGCGTGCGCCGGCTCGGGGGGAGGAGCGGGTGCGGACGGGGTTTCAGCGGTCTGTTCGGTCATGCGGCCTGCGATTCGGCTCCCTCGGGCTGGCCCCTGCCGTCGGGAACCAAACCGATCGGCAGGCTGTTGAGCACGAGGAGGGCGGACAAGAAGTCCGACCTCACGAAGGAGTAGAGGATGAATCGCTGGCTCTGGTTCGTGATCGGCATTCTGGCCGTCTTCGCGCTGCTCAATCTCTGGCCGCGCTCACCCATCCCAACCCAGGCAAAGGAGACTCGAAAAGTCGTGCCCAGCAAAGAAGGTCTTGAAGTCGCCACCATCGGCGGTGGTTGTTTCTGGTGTCTGGAGGCGGTGTTTCTCGAGCTCGAGGGAGTCGAGCAGGTGGTCTCCGGCTACTCGGGCGGCAAAGTGGACAATCCAACCTACAAGCAGGTGTGCAACGGGGATACCGGCCACGCCGAGGTGGTGCAGATCCACTACGACCCGAGCAAGTTCAGCTTTGACGATCTGATGGACGTCTTCTTCCACCTGCACGACCCCACCACGCTCAACCGGCAGGGCAACGACGTGGGCACTCAGTACCGCTCGGTGGTGTACTACCACAACGAGGACCAGAAGAAGCGGGCTGAGGCGGCCAGGGTCAAGGCGCAGGCCGATTACAAGGCTCCGATCGTGACCGAGATCACGGCCCTGAGCAAGTTCTACCCGGCCGAGGACTACCACCAGAACTACTACGCCAACAACCCCGGTCAGCCTTACTGCAGCTTCGTGGTGGGGCCCAAGGTGGCCAAGGTGCGCAGCAAGTACAAGGACCGTTTGAAGAAGGCCGAACGTTGATCAGCCGAAGATTCGCTGCCACCAGGACTGGTTGCGGTAGCGCTTGAGCTCGGCCTGGGCCTCCATGGCCTTCAGGGTCGACTCCACCACCTGGGCGCGCAGCTCTTCGATGGCGGCTTCAGCCTCCACGGCGCGCACGGTCGCTTCCACGGCCTCCTCTTCAGCCGTGTCCACGCGACAGCGCAGGTTGGCTTCACGCTCGGCCAGGTCCTGATGTTGATCGCGCAGGTTGGTGAGCTCGCTCTCGAGCAGCCCCAGGCGAACCATGGCCGCTTCGTGCCGTTTGAGCGGCACCAGGCGGGTCTTGGCGATCTCGGTGGCCTCGATGGGGGCCAGGGCCAGCCGCACCGGCTGGCGCTCGCGCCGTCGCTCGAGCCGCTTCAGCTCGCCCTCGGGAATGCGGGTCTCCCCGCTGGGGGTAACCCAGGTGCGCAGGCGCCCCTGCTGGATCATCCTGCGAACTCGGCGCGTCGAGGTCCCCGCCGCCTCGGCGAACTGGGTAATGGTATACTGCCGCTCGGACGAGGCGGGAACGGCGTTCGATTCCGCGTGGCTGCTCATAGCGCGAGGATCATTCTCCATTGAAGGGTGTTCAACCTTCTGGAGGAGGATTTGAATTGTGTTACTTTTTTCGACCCGGCTTCTTCCAGCGTAGCGACTCGTCGGACTGATAGTCGGGCTGGGGAAGCCTGCTGGGAGTCGGTCGAACCTGCACGGGGGGCTTCTCCACCCGCCGCCGGACGGTCTCGGGCTGCTCCGACTCGCCGGCAGGCCTCTCGGGAACGGGCTCAACCGGCTCCTCGGCCGGCTCGCGCACCACCGGCTCGACCCGGACAGGCGGCTTCTCGACTCGGCGGCGGGTCGGCT
>CAZWUN010000084.1:0-13549 GCA_964637145.1 uncultured Burkholderiales bacterium | reverse complement strand
CGGCCGGCTCGCGCACCACCGGCTCGACCCGGACGGGTGGCTTCTCGACTCGGCGGCGGGTCGGCTCGGCCGGCTCGCGCACCACCGGCTCGACCCGGACGGGTGGCTTCTCGACTCGGCGCCGCTCCTGGCCCTCAGCTCTTCCCCGTCTGGGGATCGGCTCATCCAGCCTCAGAGGAGGCTTCTCGACCCGCCGCCGGGTTGGCTCCTGGTCGAGAGGCTGGGTTTCGTAGGGCCCCCGCCCGGAAACGGGCTCATCGACTCGATGCCGGGTTGGCTCCTGGTCGAGAGGCTGCGTGTCGTAGGGCCCCCGCTCGAGAACGGGCTCGTCTCCCCCCCCTCGAGACTCTTCCTTCACCTGTGACTCGCTCTGGAACTTCTGGCGCACCTGGTCGGCCGCCCGCTGGGCAGCCCGCTCGGCGGCGCGGTGCGACTCGGCCAGTCCTCCCTCGTAGTCGGGGGCCCGGGGAGTGGTGTGGACCCCGATCATGCGATCGCTGACCCGGGCCGCTGCCGAGACCGTGTCGGCCGCCAGCACGTTGACCACTCGCTCCAGCGAGGTGCCGCTGACCGGTCCCTGCTCGGTGGGCACTCCATCGGCGAAAGGCCCCACCACCTCGAAGTGGGCCGACGATTCCGGGTCTTTGGCGAGACCCAGCTCGATCTTCACCGTGACGCTCCAGCTCAGCCCCGTCAGCTCGCTGGGCAACAGCTCCCCTGGCAGCGCGATCTCGCGTGGAATGCGAAAGATCAGGACCCAGCGCTCTTCCACTGCCTGCGCGACCGGATCGCAGCGCTGGGTCTGCTCGTAGATCACCTGCCCATCCCGCATCGCGGTGGCCCGGGCCAGCACGCCCTGGATGTCGGTCGGCTTCTTCAGCTTGCAGGTGTAGGTTCCGCGCAGGAACCCCCCCGCCGGTACCGCGTTCGCGTCCAGGTGCAGCGCGAACGTCCCCGGCCCCAGCCCCAGCGCTTCCTTGATCCGGTCCATTCCGGGATGGTTCGCCCCCGGCCGGCCACTCCCTATTGACTCGAGCGGGGCCGGCCGCTACAATGAGGTCTTGTTCGGGCTAGTAGCTCAGTCGGTAGAGCAGCTGACTCTTAATCAGCGGGCCCGGGGTTCGAGTCCCTGCTAGCCCACCAAGAAAAGAAGCCTCCTTCGGGGGCTTCTTTCGTTCTGTATGGCCTGTCATCCGCTGTTGATATCAGCGCGGAGGATCCAATGGTTACCAATCGAACAGCCCGCTCGGACCCAACAGGGGGGGAGACCTGGTGGAGGGACTGAATGTGACCTTTCGACGGCTTCTTCTCCTGTGTGCGCTCTTTCTCACCGGAGCTTTTCTTTCGGCCTGCAGCGGCGACTCGACCTTTGCCAACGGTGGCCCGGGGGCGCCCCCCCCGGTCAACGAGTTCACCCTCAAGTCCAACGTGCTGGTGCTGGACGGCAACGTAGTCGTGGTCTCCGTTGGCGCCACCGAGGTCGTGCTGGAAGGGAACGTCCCGGACCTTCAGCCCGGAATGGTCATCGTCGTCACCTCCGGTAACCTGACCTTCGTGCGAACGGTGGTCTCGGTGACCCGACTGGCTGACGGCCGGGTCCGGGTGACCACCACGACCCCCGGGATGACCGACATCTTCGAATCGGCCAACATCCAGCAGAACGTCGAGATCACGCCCGAGGAGATGGTGGCTCAGTTCGATCCGGGCATCCCCGGACTGACCATCTCCACCGCTGCCCCCCCGCAGGCCCGCGGTGTCTCGGCCCGAGAGCCGGGAACGACCCTGGCCACCTTGCTCGAGTTCAAGAACGCCAGCCTGTATCCCGACTACGGCATCCCCGGCGAGGAGCGCAAGCCCTACGCCACGGTGAACGGTCGCCTCTATTTTCGGGCCGGCTTCCTGGGCGGATTGAGCGTCGCAGATGGGAAGCTCAGGCAGGATTTCCGTCCTTACTGCCTGGTGCAGACCGATGCCGAGGGCTTCACCGTCACCTTTCATGACGACTCGCCCAACGGGGCCGTCATTCCGCTCACCAACTCCGGCGCATTCGTCGACCTGCCCGCGCTGGGGGTGGTCAATCAAAGCCTCAGTTTCGGTCTGAGCTGCATGATCTATGGCAACATCGACCCGGATACCTCCTTCACGCTCAACAGCACCGGCAACGGGGAGATCATGTTCAATGGCACCCCTACCCACGGCTCCCTGGTCATGCTCGATGTCGCTAACCGGACCAGGTCCCTCGAGTCCACCATGCGCCTGACCTCTCCTCCGCCCATCCAGAGCGTGGTCGACTTCGACGCGACCCTGATCCGCATGGGCGTCAGCTATATCCAGAATCAATCGCCCAACTGGAATGGCGTCGGCAACGTCTATACCCACAGCTACTCGCTGGAGCCGTTGCGCGTGCAGATGAAGACCGAGCCGGTCACTGGCAACGTGGCTGGATTCTCGCTCACACCCAAGCAGGTGGCCGACTTCCACCAGGGGCTGCGCCACGACTTCTACAGCATTTCTTACGGCCTGCCGGTCAACGCCGGTTCGGCCCCGGAGGGCTACTTCGACCTGGGGCCTCCGCTCGAGCATCCCCTGATTCCCAACGCCCCGCTCTTCATCCCCTTCGAGGATGTCGCGCCGGACGCGCTCAGCATCGGCACCGATCCCGCCGGTCTGACCACCGTTTACGTGGGCGAGGAGATCGATCTGACCGCGCTGGGAGCTTTTGCCGACGGCACCTCCCGCCCGGTGGCCTGCCAGTGGTCCGTGGTCGACGCCGACACCAACCTCGAGTCCCAGGCCGTGACCTTGAACGAGCCCACTGGCCGGCGCGTGGTTTTGAAGGTGCGCTCTCTCTCGGCGGTGCCTGTCGACGTGCTCTGCCAGCACCGCCTGGGCCGCAGCGCCCGCCTGCGACTCCTGGTTCAGCCCGCCCGGGTGCAGTCGGTGGAAGTGAGCCAGTTTTCCGATGATTCTGGCTCGGTGATGGACATCAACGAGCAGAGATCGTTCGTCGCTCGC
Organism: uncultured Burkholderiales bacterium; assembly: GCA_964637145.1. Classification (GTDB taxonomy): domain Bacteria; phylum Vulcanimicrobiota; class Xenobia; order Xenobiales; family QWHO01; genus QWHO01. The sequence continues at coordinate 10,534 of CAZWUN010000084.1, read as the reverse complement.
GCCAACTATACCGATGGAACCTCCCGTGATGTCACCCGAGCGGCCGTGTGGAGCACCACCAATGCTCAGGTGCTGGAGCTGGCCGACAATGTGGGCACCGGAGTGGGCGTGGGCTCGATTCAGGTGCAGGCCCTCTACGACGGCGTGAGCGGAAGCCTCCCGATGCAGGTGCGCCTGCCTGTGGTGATCCTCTTCCGGCTCCTGGAGAACCTGCCCACCCCACTGGCCATCAACCAGTCGGTCGGGCTCAATGTGCTGGCCCATCTCAGCGACGGCTCCATTCCCAACGTGACCAGCCAGGCTCGCTTCCTGTCCGGCGACGTGTCGGTTGCCAGCATCGCCAACGCCATCCTCACCGGGGTGGCCCGGGGCTTCACATGGATTCGGGCCGATTTTGAGGACTTTGGCAACTTCCTGCCGGTCGAGGTGGGAGACGCCCAACTGCTCGGCATCGCTCTGACGCCCAATGGTCTCACCGTCAACACGGGCGGCACCGGCCGCCTCACTGCTACCGGCTCGTTTGCCAACGGCACCCAGGCCGACATCTCCAATCGGGTGGTGTGGCAATCGCTCGATGAGAGCGTGGCCACCGTGGATGCAACCGGTCAGGTCACGGGCGTCCGCTTCGGCGAGGCCCTGATCCAGGCTTCGATGGGCCAGATGCTGGCCCAAATCCGGGTGCGGGTCGTCGGGGCGACCATGCTGGCCATCACAGCGGCTCCCACCCAGGTGACGCCGGGCGGAAACTTCACGGTCACCGCCCAGATTCAGAACCTGCAGGGCGACCTGCAGAACAGCGCCAACAACCCGGTTTCCATCAGCCTGGGCACCAACCCGGCCGGCGGAACTCTGAGCGGAACGCTTACCCGCAACGCGGTGGGCGGCCAGGTCACTTTCGACGATCTTTCCCTGGACAACGTGGGCAACGGGTACACGCTGGTCGTCTCCAGCCCCGTGCTCACCAGCGCCACCTCGGCCGCGCTCAACGTGCAGGCCGGGGGCGGAGCCGACCTGGGCTTCCTGTTCGTGGCCAACAACGGCGGAGCCACTCCCGGACTGCAGTCGACGGTCATTCGTTTCGACGGTAGTCTGGTCCTCAACGGCGCCATCCAGGCCACCAACGTGACTCCGACCGATCTCGTCCACCTGGGCAGCACTCTGTATGCCGCAGTGGCGGGCAACGTGCCGGCCACCGGCAAGGTCACCCGCTTCTCGGTGGATGCCGCCGGCACCCTGACCAACCAGGGTTCGGCCAGCCCCGGGACCAACCACCTCAACGGCCCCATCCAACTCGGCTCCAACGGGCTGAACGCCCTGTTCTTGCTGCTCGGCGGGCCCAACCAGGTGACCGGGATGCTCACCGATGGCACCGGCGCCGTGGTGCAGCAGGTCTCCCAGAGTCCGGTGGGGGCTGGTAGCCTGTTTGGCATCGACGCCTTCCGCAACGGCACGACCGACCTGGTTTTTATAGGCGACCAGGGGTTCGGCGCCAACAACGACCTGTGGGTGCTGACCTACGACCGCAGCGTCAACCCGCCCACTCTGACCAACGGTACCCAGATCCTCACGCCGGGCGTTCCGGGCACGGTGCAGTCGCTGCGCGTGCTTGGCTCACGCCTCTACATGGGGAGCAATGCCGTGAATGCCACGATCACTCGCTACGACATCGCCGGGGGCACCCTGATCAACGAGAGCAACGCCTTCACCTACGTGGGCGTGGGCAACGTCTTCCGGATGTTCCCGGTGACTCACCCGACCCTGGGTCAGCTGATGCTGGTGGCCCATCGGGCTCCCAACGGCCTGTCCGTGTTCCGGGTGGAGGCCAACGGAAACCTGACTCAACTCTCGGACGTGGGCACCGGCAACAATCCCAACACGATCAGCACGGCCACGCTGGCGGACGGCACGGTGGTGGTCTATGTGACGACCGACAACGGTGTGGAGGCCTTCCTGGTCGACTCGACCACGGGAGCTCTCACCGCCCACGCGAGCTCTCCCTTCACCGGGTTCTTCAGCCCGTGGGGTCTCTCGCGTTGACGAAATGGGCCCGGCGTTGCGCAGGCGACGCCGGGCTCCCGGTCAAGGAATCTTCAAGGCCCCATCAAGGCCCGGTCAAGCTCGCCCGGGTAAGCTGAGAGCACGGTCAGCGGCGCAACAACTCGTCCCTCTCTCTCACCACCAGAAACGCTGGGACCGTCAGCGGACAACCCTGGCGCGGGGCAAGGTCAGCCTCCTCACCCCGCGCCAGGGCTGGCCCAGATTTCAGCTCCCGGGCGCCGGGAACTTCAGGCCGTTCAGGCCTTCCTGGAGAAGCCTGGCTGCCTCCGGGTCGCTCTTGAGGTACTGGCCGCTGTCGGTGCTCTTACCGGGCAGCTCGATGGCCCCCACCGCATAAAACGTCTCGCCCACCGTCACAAACAGGAGCGTGCCCCCCACGTCGGTGCGGCGCACGGCGCTCAGGCCGTTGAACTCGGTCTTCTCGAGTTTGGCCTTCTCAGACGACTTGCCCTGAGCCAGAAACTCCATCGGCTCGAGCTTCTTGGGATTGGGCTCGGCCTTGACCGTGACCATGAGGAGGTTTCCGTCGATCACTCCCTCGGCCCCCCCGAGGATCTCATTGGGGTTGTAGGCAGCGACCTTGCCGGGGGCATCGATGGCCCGCATGAAGACCACCTCGTCAGCCTGCTCGGGCGGGCCGCTCTCGGCTCGCACCAGCCAGTCGTTGCCAACCGGAAAGGAATACCCGTACTTCGGGTGGGTAAAGACCCCGGGCCGGGAGCTCGAGCAGCCCGCCAGCAGCAAGGTCGCCAGAAGAAGAACGATCAAGGCACGCATGCCGCTAGCTTCGCAGGAGCCCTGCCCATCCCCTGGACGACGCGGGTCGGCGTCGACTTGTGGCAGGCCCGCCGCCGGGGTTTCCAGAACCGCCCGGGATGGACCCCCAGCAGCTCTTCGAGCAGGCCAACAAGCTCTTTCTGGAAGACCATGACCAGGCGGCAGCCACCCCGCTCTATCGGCAGGCAGCCGAGCAGGGCCATTCCGGAGCCCAGTACGCCATGGGCCTGCTCGATGCCGAGCAGGCGGTCTGGTGGCTGACCCTGGCGGCCCGCCAGGATCACCCGGACGCCCAGTTCGACCTGGCCACGAAGCTGCTGGTGGATCATGGCAAGTCCTCGGAGGCGGCCCAGTGGTACCGAAGGGCCGCCCTGCAGGGTCTGGCGGCGGCTCAGTACAGCCTGGGCGTGCTGCTGGCGGTCGGCCCCGAGTTCTTGCAGCAGGCGCTGCGCCGCCACCAGCAGGGCGACTCGAAGTACCAGGCTGCCGAGCTGCTCGAGAGCCTGGACCTGGAGCAGGCCGTGAGCTGGTTTCGTCTGGCCGCCGACCAGGGTCACGCTGACGCCCAGTACACTCTGGCCGGCATGCTTTCGGCCGGTCAGGGGGCTCCTGCCGACGAAGCCGAGGCTGAGCGCCGATTTCGCCAGGCCGCCGAGCAGGGCCATCCCATCGCCCAGTATCGGCTGGGGGCCCTGCTGCTCGACCGGGACCCCGAGCTTGGGGCTATCTGGTGCCGGCGAGCCGCCGAGCAGGGTTACGCCGACGCTCAGCACCTGTTGGCGGCCCTGATCGCCGAGCAGGGCGACTTCACCGAGGCGGGCCTCTGGTTCCGGCGGGCCGCCGAGCAGGGCCATCCGGGGGCCCAGAATCACCTGGGCTACCTGCTGGCCCAGGGCCTGGGAGTCCCGGCCGACGACGAGGAGTCGGCCCACTGGCTGCGCCTGTCGGCAGAGAGCGGGCACCCCGACGCCCAGCGAAACCTGGCCGTGCTGCTTGCCCAGGCCGGTAACTACGAGGAGGCGGCCCTCTGGTATGCCCGGGCGGCCGAGCAGGGCCATGCCGCAGCTCAGTTCATCCTGGCCACCATGTACGCAGAGGGCGAAGGAGTTCCTCAAGACGGCGAGCAGTCGCTGCTCTGGCTGCGCCGCTCGGCCGAGCAGGGCTTCGGGCGGGCCCAGTTGCGGCTGGGGAGTGTGCTGGCCGAGAGCGGTCCTCGGGAGGAGGCGATCCACTGGCTCCAGTCCGCGGCCGCCCAGGGGTTGGAGGAGGCCTGCTCGGAGCTCGGCCTGCTCTACCTCGACAACGACCCCGTGGAGGCCGACCGCTGGCTTCGCCCTCTGGCCCAGAAGGGGGATGCCGACGCTCAGGCCATGCTGGGCATCTTGCATTGCGACCACGACCCGGCCGAAGCGGCCGGGTGGTTTCGCAAAGCGGCCGAGCAGGGCCACCCGGGTGGGCAGTACAACCTGGGCGTGCTCTACTATCAGGGGCTGGGGATCGAGCCGGACGAGCGCGAGGCCCTGCGCTGGTTTCACCGCTCGGCCACAGCCGGCCACGTGCGTGCCCAGTTCAACCTGGCCGCTATTTTAGAATCCCAGGACCCGGCCGAGGCGGCCGGTTGGTATCACCGGGCCGCCGAACAGGGGCTCGACCACGCCCAGTTCAGCCTGGGTCAGATGTTTTTTCGCGGTCACGGAGTGGAGCGGGATCTGGCCCAGGCGCTCCACTGGTTTCGCAAGGCCGCCGAGCAGGGCCACCAGGAGGCGGCCGCCGTGGTGGCGCGGCTTACAGGAGCAGCTGGCGGGTGAACTCGGGCAGCTCGGCCTGGCGGCGGGGGGCGAAGCGCTCGCCCTGGACCGGCTCGAGGGTGGCTTCCCGCACTCGCTCCAGGGCCCCTGAGTCCAGCAGGTCGGCCACCCCGCTCAGCTCGGCCTGGTGCAACTCGCGGTAGGTCGCTCGGGCCACCGCTGCCTCGCGGTCGAACCCTTTGCGCTCCAGCCAGGTGTAGGCGATGTGGCTGTCCTGGGCCACCCCCAGTCCGTCCACCACGCCCGCCATGCGATCCAGGTCGGCTTGAGCCACCTTGACCGTTTCGCGCCCCGCCAGGAGGGCGTGGACCACCCGGCGCAGGGCCTTGCGGCCTTCGTGGAAGGCATCCGGGTCCTCGTGCTGCAGGCCGACCTGATCGAGCTTGTCGAGCAGCTTGGAAACGTGCTGGCGGTTGCGGCGCTCGTCCTCGCGCATCAGCATGGAGGGCGTTGCTTCCTGGCCGAAAGGCTTGCTCAGCGAGCGGCGCACACGTTTGAGACCATCCTGGCGGAAGTGGCTCCAGGCACCCTCGAACTGCTCGGCTCGGCGCGCCTTCTCCTTTTCGATGGCCTTTTCGAGCCTGGCGGGCAACGCGCCCCCCGGGAACTGCGAGCGCACGGTATCCTCCAGGATGCCGGCGTCCTTGTAGCGGCCCACGGCCGAGGCCAGTCGGCTCAGTTCGCGCATGCCCCGCCGGTAGTCCTTGCTGGAGAATGAGTCGCGGTGGGCCTCCACCACCGACATGGTGGCACGCACCAGGCGGCGCAGGTTGGAGTTGTCCACCTCCCAGGGGGTGGGCTGGTCGCCCAGCGCCTTGACCGTCTGGCGCAGGGCGTCCAGGGCCGGAAAGAGCTGGCTGCCCAGGGTGGGGCAGAGGGGCCCGGCCTCCAGCTTGACCGGAGCCGTGGCCAGGGCCTGGAAGACGTCCTTCTGGCCCTCGAGGGGGAAAACGCGCGGGCTGGAGGCCTGGACCGGTTGGCCGGCCAACAAGAATCCGCTGGTGTCGAGCGCGAGCATCGCTCTCAGGGTAGCGGGGCGTACTGAAAGAAACCTAGCGGTACCAGTACTCCCAGCGGCGCACGATCACTCTGCCCTTCTCGTCCACGATCAACGTCAAATACTCGTCGGAGCGAGAGGAGATGGCTACGGGGGGGCGCTCGTCGATGCGCGCAAAGATCTTGCCCCCGTGGTCGTACAGACGGGTGACTCCGGCTCGGGTCTTGAGCTCGAGGTAGGGCGCGCCCTCCTGGTTGGGGTCACCCTGGGGCAGCTCCAGCTTCACGTTACTGGAGCCGTAGCGATCGACGGTGGTCACCTCGGTCTGTCCAAGGCTGACCCGGGCGGGAGCATCGGAGTTGTTCTCCAGCAACCGAACCTGGGTCTCGGCCCGGGCCGACAGGCACAAGAGCAACACCAGAAGGATGGTTCTCAAAGCGGATCCCTCCACCCGGCGATGGCTTGCACCACGCGGTCTTCCAGGTCGACGGCGCTCCAGGTGCCCTCGATGTCGTTGACCAGCACCGAGAAGGCGATGGTCTGCCCGTAGGCGCTGACCACATAGCCGCTCAGGCCCGAGTGCCCTTTCAGGGTGCCCGTCTTGGCCCGCACCGCCAGGCCGGAGAGGCGGTAGGCCAGGGTGCCCTGCCCACCGGAGGGGAGCGAGTCGATGAATTGCTGGGCGTATTCGTGCTGCCACATGGCGCCCAGCACTTCCACCATCTGCCGGGGGGACACCCGGTCCAGAGTGGACAGCCCGCAGCCGTCCACCATCTTCAGACCGTTGGTATCAATGCCATTCTTGCGCATGAAGGCGGCCACCGCGGCTTCGCCGCTGGCGGCGCTGCCGTGGCCGCCGTGCCGCCAGCCGAGAGACTTGAACAGGTGCTGGGCAAACAGGTTGTCGCTCTCGCGATTGACCTGAGAAGCCAGCTCGATCAGGCGGGGTGACTTGAAGCGCGCGTAGACCTTCAGCTTGCTCACCTGGGGAGATTCGGCCAGGCGGTCGATGAGGCGAAACGACCCGGTATGGTTGATACCCCCTTTTTCCAGCAGGCGCGCGAAGACGCCCGCCGAGAAGAGGGCCGGGTTGTCCACCGTGATGGTGCGATGCACCACCGCGCCGGGCGCGATCACTCCCGAGACCGTGACTACGTCCGAGCCGTCTTCGCGGGTCACGTAGACTTCGCTGTAGCTGCCAGGCTTGAGCTTGTTGTCGAACCGGATGGAGGCCGAGGAGGGGTTGGTGATGATTTTGCCGGGGGTAATGATCAGCTCGACCAGGTTGGCATTGACCGACAGAGCCGCCACGCCGGCAGCATAATCATCGAGCAGGTAGCGCTCGAACCAACCCCGACCCCGGAACTCGCGGTCGAAGGCCGAATCGTCAGCCACCACGTCGCCCACGACGCCCTTGACGCCGGCTTTGCGCAGCTGGCGCACGAAGAAGCGGAACGGCTCGGTGGCCGGGGTATTGTAGGGCTCACAGAAAGATGGATCGCCCGAGCCCACCAGATAGAGGTGACCGGCGATGATGCCTCCCGAATTCGGCTCGGGTCCTCGCAGCTCGGTCTCGAAGCGATGCTCGGGCCCGAAGGCATCCAGAGCGGCGGCGGTCGTCAGCACCTTCAGGTTGGACGCCGGGATCATCGGGGTGTTCCCGTTCTCGTTGTAGAGAACCCGTCCGGTTTTGACCACCTTGATGTAAATGCCGCACTTGCCGCGCAGGCCCGTGCTCTGCACCATGTTGGAGATCTTCTGCTTGAAGGAGATGGCCGACGGCGGCGGGTCAGCCGCGGCCGGTAGCGCCATCAGGAGTGCCCACAGGCACAGCAGGCTCAATGGTCGCAAAAAGCAGTCCTCCCAGTAGGGAATCCTTGAGAATTCAACCGGTTGGGGGGACAATCCTACCTGGCTTGAAAAAAAGTCAGTCCTGCTGGTGCAGCCAGGCCAGGGTCTTTTCCAGCCCGTGGTTCTTCTCATGCTCGAGCACCGACTTGATGGCCTTGCCAAACATGTAGTGCTTGATTCTCAACAGGCGTTTGGCTTCTTGATGGGCCCCGGCCCGAGAGAGCACGTGGTATTCGACCCAGCGTGCCATTCCTTCGCGCAGGGCGATGTTCTTGGTGAGGATCTTCTTTTCGTGCTGGTAGGCGTGCACCAGCTCGTGAGCCAGAATGGAGCGAAAGCGCGGACGGGGCAGGCCGGGTGCCACCAGCACCTCGTGCCCGCGGCGCTCGCCCAGCTCTTGCGGCGTGTAGCGCCCCATGTTTCCCTCGGCGTGATAAAGGGAGGCCTTCCAGCCGATACCGGGAGGATGCTTCAGCTCCAGGAAGACCGGCCAGGTCAACTTGATCTGGAACCAGGTGCCCAGGTCTTCCACCAGCTCGTCCATGGCCATGCGAGCCTGCACCGAGCCGTCGATGGTCCGGGCGGTCTGAAACTCGGAGGTGGTGAACTGATACTCGCTGCGGCCGGTCATGGCGAATTCGACGGTGCGACCCAGCCAGTTCACGAGCTTCTCGACGACGCTCACCCTGGCCAGTTCGACCTCGAGGCGGGATTGCCTGGCAGGCAGGGCGAAGGCGCCGGCACTCATGCGGAAAACCTGGCTGATTCTCATGCTTTTTGTCCTGGCAGGTCTGGGAGTGGCTCAATCGCCTTCGGCGACGCCTACTCCTGAGCCCGCTCCCACCAATGCTGCCGATCAGGCCCAACAGAGTGTGACTGTGGAAGGCTACGGAGCCTTCCCGGTCGGGGTGAGCGAGGCCCAGGCCCGTCAGATGGCCGGCCAGGTGGCCCTGCTCTCGGCCTATCGCCAGCTGACCTTGAAGGCTCGCTCCTTCAGTCAGCCGCGCCAGGAAGGCAACGAGCTTCAGGAGGTGACCGTGTCGGCCCAGCACGGCAGCCCGGCCTGGCTGGCCTGGGCCCTGCGCTCAGAGCCGGTAACCGCGGTCGAGGAAGGGCGAGGGGTCAAAGTGACCCTCAAGAGCCCACCCCTGGGCGAGATCGCGTCCGCCACCCCTTTCCTGAGCCGTACCAGCATCTATGACATCGACCGCGACGGGGTCAACGAGACCATCGGGGCCGGCTACGACGGACGCATCTACGTTCTGCGCGAGCAGGCGGGCAGGCTTCGGGTGCTGGCCGCGACGCCCGGCTACGCCGAACTGCACAGCTCGGTGCGTAACAAGTGGGAGCACGTTCTGCTGACCCGACTCGACAGCCTGAGCTCGATCGAGCCGGCTGGCAAGGGTCGCGTTCGCGTGGTGGCCCATCTGTCTCGTACCGAGGCGGTGGGGGGATTTCTGGCCGGCGCCGCCACAGAGGAGCGCGAGGTCCTTGTCACCCTGGACAAGGACGAGCCCGCTCCCGACATTCAGGTCAGTGAGCCGCTCGACTTCACTCCGGTGGATCCGGACAAGATCCCGCTCAAGGGGCTTCTGACTGCCCCCTCGCGGCTTTCCAAGGCGATCCTGATGGTCAACGGCACGCAGGTGTGGTCAAGTCCCCCCCGGCTGCAGGCTCGCTCCCTCAAGCTCGATCTCATGCTTGACCTGATCCCCGGTTTCAACCGGGCCCTGTTGCAGGTGGTCGACAGCCAGAATCGCCCCGCTGAGCGCGAGGTGGTGGTCTTCAGGCGGGGAGATCCGACGCCCCTCAAGAGCCAGCAGAAGCGAGCCCTGGTGGTGGGCGTGGAGAGCTACCCGGACGCCAGGGTGACCCACGCGGTCAGCGATGCCCAGCTCATGGCCCGGACCCTGGTGGAGAAGGCGGGCTTTCCGAGCCAGCAGGTGAGTATCCTGGAGGGCCCCGCGGCCACACGGGACGCCATCGCCAAAGCCATGGGGGCGCTTACGTTCGATTCTGGCCAGCAAGACCTGGTGGTCTTCTATTTTGCGGGCATGAGCGGGCTGAACGCCCTGGGCAACAAGCAGCTCATGGCCTCGGATACTCAGCCCGACAGTCAGAACGGGGTCTCGGCCGAGGACCTGCAGCGTTTTCTCAATGACCTGCCCACCCACAACGTGGTGGTATTGCTGGATACGGCCAGGGCCGACAAGTCCGAGGCCGACAGCCGCTGGCTGGCCAACGACGACTTCCTGACCCGCTCTGGAGGCGTGGGCAGGCTGATTCTCTCCACCGGCGATCCCTCTCCCTCCGAGCGAGTCGGCTCGGGCAGCGGCGGGGTGGTCACCCGCAAGCTGGTGGAAGGCCTGGCCGGGCAGACCGGGGGCTCGGTGCAAGAGCTTTACCGGTTTGCCTATGAGGGAGTGGCCAAGGAAGCGGCTGAGCGCAAGGTCCTGCCCATCTTGCCTCTCCTCAGGGGCAGGCCGGTGGGAGTGCAATCGCTGCGCTGAAGTATCTGGCAAGTGAACCGGCCGGCCAGGCCGAACCATGACCTCCATGCTCGGTTTGGCGGGACGGACGCTGACCACGGTATTGCGGGAGTACCTGCGCCATGACGGGCCGCTGATGGCGGCTGGCATCGCCTTCTTCGCGTTCTTCTCGGTCTTCCCGCTCTTCATGCTGTCGCTGGCGCTGCTCACGTACGTCGTGCCCATCGAGCGGGCTCTGTTCTACACCCATTCGCTCGCTTCGATGTATCTGCCCGTGGACATGTTGACCTCGATCGAGTCCAACGTCCGGGTGGTGGCCTCCGACCGCGGGAAGATCGGACTGACCTCGCTGCTGCTCCTGCTCTGGTCGGGGCGCCAGTTGTTCCGGGCGCTGGAGGTCAGCTTGCTGCGCACCTGGGACCTGCCGGCCCGGCGCAACATGTTGACCGGGAATCTCCTGTCCATGGTTCTGGTGCTGCTGTGCGGGGCGGTGGCCGCTTCCGGGGTGGTGATCTCGCTCTTCTTCAGCGCCGCCCAGACCCTGATGAGCAAGT
>CAZWUN010000083.1:13963-16373 GCA_964637145.1 uncultured Burkholderiales bacterium | reverse complement strand
GCCGGATCGTCCGGGGCCGCGCTGATCGCACGCCGCCCCTTCTCTTACTTCAGGATGTCCAGGCGATTCTTGACATAGGCATCCATCAAGAAGAGGTTGCGATTCTCTCCCAGAGCCTTCGTGACGTAGCCTTTTCCTTTGTCCGTCTGGCCGTTCATGATGAAGTACTGCCCGACGAAGAAGTCAGCCTGGTGCTGGTACATCTCCCGATAACGCTCGTCGCTGAGGTTGACGGCCGCTTTCAGGCACTCGTCCGGACCCATCTGGCCCAGGAACATCTGGACCACGGGATAGGGCCAGCTGTCCTTCTCGGTCGCGCGCTGCGCGTAGTTCTGCAGGTAGACCTTGTCCTGGGTGCCCAGGCGGGCCTTGGCCACGTAGTCGAGCAGAATCAACATGGTGTTGTCGGGCTCGAGCTTGGCGGCCGCTTCGAAGTCGTCCAGGGCAGCCTGGTTGCGCTCCATGCGGACATAGGCCATGCCGCGAAGGGCGTAGACCACCGAGCGCTTGGCCAGACCAAAGGAGATGGCCTTGCTGGTGTCCGACACGCAGGGCTCGAGCTGGCCCAGCCGGTAGTGAGCCAGGCCCCGGTAGAAGTAGCCGGCCCCACTCTCGGTTTGAACCTTCAAGAACCGGTCGTAGTCCTTGATCGCCTCCTTGGAGTCGCCTTTGAAAAGGTAGGCGCAGCCACGGTAATAGAGAGCCTCAGGGTTCTCGGGATCGAGCTGAAGAGCCTTGTCCAGGTCGCCGATCGCCTTCTGGTGCTGATCGAGCAAGAAGTAGCTCGCACCCCGGAAGACAAAGGCTTTTACGAAGGCGGGGTTGGCCTTGATGCACTTGTCGAAGCCCTTGATGGCCTCGGCATAGTCCCCGTCCCGGAAGGTCTTGTAGCTTTCGTCATAGACCTTCCGGGTATCGATCGCGTTGGTCTGGGCCAGGGCCGGGCTGAGAACCAGCAGCGCCCAGAGCAATGCGTTGGTTTTTTGAGTTCGTTTCACTTGTGTACCACCTCGTTTGTCGCGACGCGCCCGGTCCTGCAGGACCGGGCGCGTCTTGATGAATTGGGTTACGGGCTCGAACGGGTCAGTCTGACAGCAGAGACCAATTCTTGCCAGGATTGTAGACGGTCATCTTCTCGGCAACGGCAACCGTGTCAGGGCCCAGGTCGGCCTGGCGGATTTGCCCGTAATGGTTGAGCATGAAGCTCATGATTCCGGTGTTGCGGTAGTCGACCGGGTAGGCCAGCACCGCATAGCCCAGGATCATGTTGCCGTTGACGATGTAGTTGAACTTGCCGCCCGGGGCAGCCGGGCCCTGGGAGGTCAGCAACCGAAGCCGGTAGCCCATCCAGGTCTTGTCATGGGTCTTGCGCTTGAGATACTCCTTGACCGTATCGGCGAAGGACTCCATCGGGCTTGGCTCTCCCTGGCTTGCATCCCAGTAGAGGCCGTCGCGCTTTCCCGGAGTGCAGTGGAGCTTCTGGGCGAACTCGAACACTCCATCCTCGTCGTAGTCTCGGGACGCATAGGCCATCTGCGCCTGAGCGAGCGCTCGGAGCAGCTTGATGACGGCCAACTCGTTTCGGCCCACTCTGCGCCGCAGAACCTCGTCATAGCCAGCTTCCGTGTCGAAACGCCAGCCCTTCTTGGTGTGGATCAGCGGAATCGGGAAGGGCCAGACTTCCTCCCCGACGACCCAGGTGACGGTGCCATTCTTCTCCTTCTGGAACTGAGACGACTTTTCTGCCGCCCGGGCGATCCGTTCACGCAGAATGGCGGATTCGGCCGCGTCGGCCGTCTCCAGAAGCTCGCGCGCCTCGGGGCCAAAGATGGCCAGAATCTGTTGCTCGTTGTCGCTGTCGAACGCTTTGACGACAGCCTTGACCGCATCCTCAGGCGAGGCGAAGGTCTTCGGCTCGGCCCAACCCGTGCCCATCGAAGACAGGATCAGCACCACAATAGTCAGGATACGCTTGAACATCCTCATCCTCCTCACCGACGTCCTCCTCGGCCACCGCCACCACGTCCCCCGCCGCCGCGGTAGCCACCGCCGGAACGAGAACCGCTGGAGCGAGACATCCCGCTGGAGCGATAGCCGCTGCTGCGGCCGGTCGAGCGGCTGAAGCTTGAGCTTCCCCTGGCGCTGCTGGCGCGGACCGCGGAGCCCCGGTCCATCTGCAGGCCGCCACCCCGGCCGCCCATGTCCCGATACCCGCTGCTGCTGCCGCGAAATCCTCCAGGACTGGATACGCTGGGGCGACTGGAGGCCGTGGGGCGCTGACGACCGATGCTGGTGTAATCAGGCCGCATTCCCGAGGGTTTGAAGCTGGGGCTGCTGGGTAGGGCGGGTCGATTCCCAACGCCGCCAGGGCTGCCAATGCCGCCAGGGCGACCCACGCCGCCAGGGCTGC
>CAZWUN010000083.1:0-13863 GCA_964637145.1 uncultured Burkholderiales bacterium | reverse complement strand
CAACGCCGCCAGGGCGACCCACGCCGCCAGGGCTGCCAACGCCGCCAGGGCGACCCACGCCGCCAGGGCTGCCAACGCCGCCAGGGCGACCGACGCCGCCAGGGCTGCCAACGCCGCCAGGGCGACCCACGCCGCCGGGGCTGCCGACGCCGCCAGGGCGACCCACGCCGCCGGGGCTTCCAATGCCGCCAGGGCGAGAGACATTGGGACGGTTGCCGATGCGATTGCCCCCGTTGACGTCGATCAGGGAGTTACCGATGTTGACGTTGCCGTTGTTCCAGCGCACATTGTTGCCATTCCCGGCCACGGGCCGCCGCGAGATGGCCTGGTTGGCGCGATAAGGCGTGGCCACCGGGCAGCCGGGCCGATACCAGCCGTAGCCACCCTGGTAGCCCGGCCAGTAGCCCGAGCACATTCCGTTGCCCCACCAGTTACAGTGGTTGTAGTACATCAGGCTGCTGGCAGCGATTCCCGCCCCGAACCCGATGATTCCCGAAGCCCAGTAGTCATCGTCGTTGTCATAGCTCGACTCGACCACCACCACGTCGGGATCGTAGCTCGGCACATACACCACTTCGGGGTTGGTGGGCTGAATGCAGATCTGCTCTTGCTCGCGGGTGACCTCCATCTGCTCGCCGCTGCGAAGATTGCCGGCCTGATACGCTTTCTCGCGGTATTGCTGGACGGCTTTCATCACGTCGGGCTGCTGGTTGGCCACCGCGTAAGCCAGAGCGGAGGTCCAATCGGCGGCCGTTACCATGGTATCGAGGATCTCAGGGTAATCGACCAGCGAGCGCACGGCCGGTTCCCAATCCTCGGGTGTGTCGGCCGAGGTCTTGCCCTGCTTGGCCAGCTCATCGGCCTGGCGCACCTGGGCCTGCTCGGTCGAGGCCACCAGCACGTTGGAAAGCACCGGGTCGGGATAGAGGGCGATGGGCCCTACGATCTGCTCCAGCTCTTCCGGCGAGTAGAGCTCGTCGGTGGTCTCCTGGGCCAGGCAAAAAGAACCCAGGAGCGCGGTGATCAGTGTGATCAGGAAGATCAGTTTTCGCATCACGCCTCCTACTTACCCGGCCGCTTCAGTACCGGCCCGACCGGATTGCCGACCGAGTCGACCTCGGTCCAACCTTTGCCGGGATCGAATTTGGTCATCTCGCGAACGAGGGCCTCGGTGTTCTCCCCCAGATCTCGCTGATAAATCTTGCCGTTGTGGTTCATGATGAACGTCATGATGCCCGAGTTGCCGTAGGCGATGGGCCAGGCCACGAAGCTGTAGCCCCCGATGAGATTGCCGTTGATGAGATAATCGTAGCGACCGCCGGCCGCATTCTCGGTCTGGCCGTTGAGTAGCTTGAGATGATAGCCGTACCAGCCCGAGCCGACCTCCTTGCCAACAAGGTAGTCTTTGAACTCCTCGGCGGTCGATTGCAGAGGGCTGGGCTGCTCGACGCTCACCCAGTAGAGACCGTCACGCGTGCCCGCGGTGGCAACGACGCGCTGGGCGAACTCGAGCACCTGGTCACCGTCGTAGTCCTGGCTGGCGTAATCTTCTTGAGCGCGGGCCAGACGCGAGAGCATCTTCAGGGCCTCCAGCTCATCGGTGCCGATACGCCGGGCCAGGATCTCCTCCTTGCCGGCCGGGGTGTCAAATCGCCAGAACGAGCCATCGTGGACGAGTGGGATCGGGAAGGGCCAGACCTCTTCCCCCACCAGCCAGATGACTTTGCCATCCTTGCCTTCCTCAAAGTTGCTGCGGTCGGTGCCTGCCAGGCCGATGGTCTTGAGCTGCTCGCGCTGGGCCTGGGGGTCGGCGTCATTGAAGAGATCCTGAGCTTCAGGACCCAGGATCTCGAGCAGCCTGGCCCGATCATTCGCCAGGCAGGCGCCAATCATCGCTTCGGCAGCCTGCTTGGGCGTGCCAAAGGTCTTTTGCTCCTGAGCCGGGGCCAGGCCGGAAAGGGCGCAGCCCAACAGTAGACTGATCAGAAAAGCACGCATCGTTCTCATCTCCGCCCCCCTCGCATTCCCCCACCGCCGCGCATGCCTCCGCCGCTCGAACGCATGCTGGGGCTCGAGCTCATGCTCCGTTGCCCCCGGGAGCTGGCCTGACGGGCGTCGACGCCCCGGGTGTAATTCAAGCCGCTGGAGTAACCACCGGTGAGCCCGGACTGGGGGGCCGGGGGCCGAGTGGCAGGACGGTTGGCGTTTGCGGCGCCCGCCGGCCGGGGTTGAGCGGTGGCGGGCCGATAGGCATTGGCGGCGCCGGCCGGCCGGGGCTGTGCGGTGGCTGGCCGATAGGCATTGGCGGCGCCCGCCGGTCGGGGCTGTGCGGTGGCCGGCCGATAGGCATTGGCGGCTCCCGCCGGCCGCACCCGGTTGGCGTTGTAGTTGTTGATGTTGACGTTGTTGACTCGCCCGGGATAGGTGGTTGCCCGTCCCGCGTAGGGGGCCGGGCGAGGAGCCCAGGCCGCCGTTCCGGGGGGATAGGCCCCGTAGCGGTAGCCTCGATAGGCGCCGGGAGCTCCGTAGTAGATCCCTCCGCGCCAGTCGCAAGCGCCGCTCCAGTAAGCGTTTCGAACCGCGACCGCGGTGCCATAGGTGAAAAGAGCTCCCGTGGCATACATCGCCGCGGTATCGTAGCTCGGGACGTACACCTCATCCTGGGAAGGGGACTCGATAACGATCACGTCCCCCTCCTGGCTGACCTGCATCTTGTCCGAGGACTGCAGGTTCCCGGCGGCCTGCACTTTCGACCGAACCTGCTGGACGGCGCGCAGCACGTCGTCTTGCTGGTTGGAGACGGCATAGCCGAGAGCGTCGGTCCACTGGGTGTTGTCGACCATCATGGCCAGCACGTCCGGGAACTCCATCAAGGCCTGGACAGAGGGGGCGAGATCCGAGCCGGGCTCCTGTCCCGCCTTGCTGAGCTCGAGAGCGGTCCGAAGCTGAGTGGGCTCGGTCGCTCCCGTCAGGACGTGGGTCAGAAGGGCATCCGGGTAGAGAGCGACCGGCTCGACCAGTTGATCGAGCTCGGCATCGCTGTACTGTTCGCCGGTCACCTGAGCTCTCAGGGAACCGCTCAACAGCAGGGATAGGGCCAGCACCAGAGCAGCCCAACGTCTGAAGAACATCCTACCTCCTGGCATCTGGGAATGGTTCTAAACTTATCGCCTGAGGCGAAGTCCGCCTATGATCTGGATCAGGGAAGCGGCGATTCTTGCCCGGTCTGGAAAAGCCTGCATTTGCGGCCAGGCAATTGATACCAGAGCGACTGGCAGGGAAATGCTAGGCATGCACCGGCAGGGCCGGGCGGGCCGATCCGCCCAGGCCCTGAAGGTCGCCGATGCTCGCGTGCTCCAGGTCCTCCGTATCGGGAAAGCTGCGGCCCACCGCCCGCGTGAGCAGCTCGAGCTGCTCGCGCAGAGCCGGCTGGCGCTCGGGGGGCATGACCTGCAGCAGGTGCTCGAGCAGCGCTCGCATCCGTCGCGCGATCTGCAGGCTGCCGTGCCCGAACTGCCGGATCTCGGCCAGCCCCAACCAGACGAAGTCCTCCCAGTCGGGGGTGCGAAACACCAGCCGCAGCTTGCCCTCCTGGTCGCGCACGACCCCGGTGTCCAGCTGGCGAAGTCCGGTGAGCCGGAGCAGGAGGTGGATCTGATCCAGCGCCAGCACCCCGGTGGTGGGGTCGTTGATGGCGGGGGAGAGCGCTCGCGAGGCGAGGTCGACCGCGATGCGGTAGGCGAAGGCCGGATCCTGCTCCATGGTGCGCTCTCCGCCAAGGGCCAGACTGTTGCGCAGAGCCTCGCTCGCCAGCCGACTCGAGCCATAGACGCGGAACAGGGCGTCCCCGTGAACGACGAAATCGCCTACTTGCGGCACCAGTTCGATCACCACGTCCGCCTCACGGGCCATTCTTACCAGGCCATTCAAGTCGAAAGCCAGCAAGACGCTGGAGCGACCGATGTGCTCGACGACAAAGGCGGTGTCCGGGTCGGGCAAAGCCCGGGCGGTGGGCTCGGGCCCCTCTCCCAGAAGGTGCGGGTAGACCTCCCGGATGACCTCCCCTCCTCGCGTGGAAACGGTCGTGAGGATCGAGATGGGCCGCAAGGCTTTGGCGAACCGATCGGCCAGATAGAGAAAGCCGACGATGCAGAGCAAGCTGCTCCACAGGCACACTTGAAGCTCGATCAGAGGAGTTTGAGAGCCGATGCGCGCCAACACGGCCAGGCAGAAGACAAAATTGAACACGAAGATGCCCAGGCTGATGCGAACCGGCCTCCCCTGCAGAGCCAGGGCGATGATGCGGGGGGAGAGCTGGGCGCTGGCCAGTTGCACGGCCACCAGCAGGGCCGTCAGCACGAACACGATGAAGGTCAACATGGAGGAAGCCAGCGTTCCCAGCACCGCGCGAGCCGCATCGGGGGCCATCTGCGAGTGCCACCCGAAGTAGTGTCCGACCTCGGAGAGCACCCGGATGCCGGCCAGAGCCAGGATCAGCCCGATGGTGGGGCTGACCCACACCGAGGTCGCCAGGAAGCGCTTGTAGCGGTAGCGTTGCAGCCAGCTCATCAGAGGGCGGAGCCTTTCGGAGTTTCCTGCCGGCTCCCTTCAGATACGAGCCTGGAGAAGCTCCAGAGCCTGGTCGAAATCGAATCCCTGAGTCAGGCTATCGAGCTGGTTGTAGAGCTCGCTCCCCAGAGCAGATTGAAGCAGCCCCGCGTTGTCGCGGACCAGGTCGGCCGCCACCCCGTCGCCGCTGGCCAGCTTCTCGGCCAGCTCCTTGAGAAGGGCGGCCGCTTTCTCCGGGTCTGCGCCCTCCGCGGGGACCGGCGGGGGAGCCGGGGGGAGGGCCTGGCGCAGAGCGTCACACAGGGCCTGGAGGGCCTGGCCGAAGGGAGCGAGGCGAGACTCGATCACCGAGCCCTCGGCTCGGTCTCGGATGGCGCTCTCGAGCTCGGCGGCGAGCTCGAACAGGGCCTCGGCTCCAATGCTGCCGCTAACCCCGCGGGCCGTGTGGGCGACTCGCTGGGCCGTGACGAAGTCGCCCTTCTCCAGGGCCTGGCGAATCTCGGCCACCGCCTTCTCCTGAGTCAGGAATCGACGCAGAGTGTCCAGATAGAGCTTCTTCTTGCCCATCATCCGGCGAAGGCCGAGCTCTCCATTCAGACCCTCGATGGCGGGAAGGTCCGGCTCGGTCAGGGCGGCCTCGGCCCGAGCCGAGACGTCCGGCGCCGCCTCCCGGGCGCCAAGATACTTGAAGAGTAGACGGTAGAGCTCGTCAGGCTCCACCGGCTTGGCCAGGTGGTCGTTCATGCCGGCCTCGACGCACCGGTCGCGATCCTGTTGCATGGCGTTGGCCGTCATGGCCACGATGGGCAGATTCCGGAAACGCTCCTCCTTGCGGATCTCCCGGGTGGCCGTGACCCCATCCATGACCGGCATCTGCATGTCCATCAAGACCAGCTCGTAGGGACGCTCTCGGACCATCTCGACTGCCCGCTGGCCATTCTCGGCCACATCCACCACCAGCTCTCCCTCGGCCAGAAGACCCAGGGCCACTTCCTGGTTCAGCTCGTTGTCCTCGACGAGCAACACCCGGGCGCCCCGAAGCCGACTCAGCTGAGTGCTGGGAGCCGGGCTGGCGGAAGGCGCCGGCTGGCTCTCGTCGGCGCTTCCGAGCACGCGTCCCACGCTATCGAACAGGGTGGAAGCGGTCACCGGCTTGAGCAGGAACTCTTCCAGGCCAGCCTGCTCGGCCTGCTGCATGACCTCCTCGCGGGCGTAGGCGGTGACCATGATCAGGTGCGGCGGCGGCTCCAGGCCGAGGGCACGGATGGCGTGAGCGGTCTCGATGCCATCCATGCCGGGCATGCGCCAGTCCAGAAAGACGATCTCGTAGGGTTTCCCGGACCGGGCAGCCCGGCCCACCTCGTCCACTGCCTCGGCGCCGCTGGCGACCTGGTCGACTTTGAGCTCCATCGAGCTGAGCAGGTCGTCGAGCAGGCGTCGCGCCGCCTCGTTGTCATCCACCACCAGCACGCGCCGTCCCCGAAGCTCGGGCGCCAGCACCCGCTTGCGGGCCACAGCGGACGACTTTCGCAGTCGGGCCGTGAACCAGAAGGTGCTGCCTCGGCCCACCTCGCTCTCCACCCCGACCTCGCCCCCCATCAGGTGGGCGAGCTGCTTGGAGATGGCCAGGCCCAGGCCGGTGCCGCCATACTTGCGGCTGGTGGAGGTATCCGCCTGTTGGAAAGACTGGAACAGGCGGCCCATCTGCTCGGCGGTGAGGCCGACTCCCGTGTCCTGCACCGAGATCTTCAGGAGCACGTCCTGGGCGGTTTGCTCCACGGGCCGCACGTCGATGACAATCTCGCCCTTCTCCGTGAATTTAACCGCGTTGTTGGCATAGTTGATGAGGATCTGACCCAGCCGCAGCGAGTCTCCCGTGAGGGCGCTGGGCACGTCGGGAGCGACCCGGAAGATCAGCTCCAGCCCCTTGGCCGTGGCCTTCTCGTTGACCAGGGTCGAAACACCCGTGAGCATCTCCTCGAGATGGAAGTCGGCCTCCTCGATGGTCAGTCGGCCGGCCTCAATCTTCGAGAAGTCGAGGATGTCGTTGATGATTCCCAGCAGGTGCTGGCCAGATTGCTGGATCTTGGTCAGGTAGTCGCGCTGGCGGGCATTGAGCTCGGTCTTCAGGGCCAGGTGGGCCATGCCGATGATGGCGTTCATCGGAGTTCGGATCTCGTGGCTCATGTTGGCCAGGAAGTCCGACTTCATGCGGGTCGCATCTTCCGCTGCCTGGGTGGCCTGACGCAGCTCCTCGGCGACTCTCTCTCGCTCGGTGATGTCGCGCAGGCTGACGCAGGTGCAGGTGCCCTTGCCTCCCAGGCTGGGCAGGCTGCTGAGGCTGACCTCCAGGGGAAATCGACTGCCGTCCTTGCGGATCCCCGCGCGCCGCTCGAGCGCCTCGAGTCGCAACTCGGCGGGGTCTTCCATCAGCTGGGACAGAGACAGACCGATCAGCTCCCCCGGCTGGTAGCCAAAGGTCGCCTCGCTGCGGGGATTGGAGAGCACGATCTGGGACTTTTCGTCCAGCACCAGCATGCTCTCGGGGGCAGATTCGATGATGCGACGGTACCACTCCTCGGTCTGCTTGAGCTCGGCCTGCTGGGCATCGAGCTCGACGGCCTGCTCCTCGAGCTGGGCGGCCTGAGCCTCCATCCGCCTGGCCTGGGCCTGGGTTTCAGCCAGCAAGCGGGACGTGTCCAGGCTGCGGGCCAGGTTGGTCAAATTGAGGGCCAGAATGGGAAGAATGCCATCGAGCAGGAGTTGCTCGCGAGGCGAGGGTGGCTTGAAGGCAGCCAATTCGAGCACGCCCAGCGGCGTCTCCCCCTGGAAGATGGGCAGGGCGGTGATGGCGCGCGGTGTGGCCTGGCCCAGCCCGGAATTGATCTGGACGTAGTCAGGGGGCGGGTTGGTCAGGGTGATCGGCTGGCGTTCCAGCACGCATTGACCCACCAGACCCTCGCCCACCGCAAAGGACTGGCTGAGATTCTTGCGCTCGCGGTAGCCGTAGCTGGCCAGCAAGACCAGTCTCTTTTCGTTGGGGTCGTAGTGATAGAAGACCCCGTGGCCGGCCTCGAGCAGGGGAGCCAGGCCCGAAAGCAACTCCTGGGCCAGCTGCTGGAAGGTCTCCGCTGTCTGGATTCGGGTCGAAAGCTCGCTCAGATGCGACTTGGCCCATCCTTCGCTCTCCAGGGCCAGGGCGCTCTCTTGCAGCACCTGCACCGAGCGGGCCAGGCTTCCGATCTCGTTGTTGTAGGCGGTCCCCGGCACCGTCACGTCGAGCTTGCCCTCGGAAAGGCTGATCACGCTCTGGCGCAGATCCTCGAGCGGCCGGCGCACCGAGACGGCGGTCAGGAAACCGGCGAGCACTGCGGTGAGCAGAGCCAGGGCCAGGATCATCAGATCGGTCTTCCGGCCCGACTCGGCCAGGAGACCCACCCTCTCAGCCGCCTTCTCGGCGGATTCTTCGCGCATCGAGGCGATGCGGGCCAGGAGCTCATCGGCCCGGTCCACGCGGGTGATGAAGCCAGGCTCAGAGATCTCGTCGATGGCGGTTGTCTGGTCTTCCCCGGGCTTTCCGAGCCGAATCAAGACCTCTTGCACGGCGGACTGGTAAGCGCTGTAGGCTGCCTGGAACTCGCCCACCAGAGCCCCGATGGGGCTGTTGGGATCGAGGTCTGCCGAGCCTTGATTGAATTCCTGGCTGACCATCGCCTGGGCCCGCTCGAGGCGTGCCAGGGCTGCTTCGCGAGAGCCCGGATCGCGGGCCAGAACGGCATGGCGCACGTTTCTGCCGATGTCGATCAGATGGACGTTGGCTTCTTTGAGATGAGCGATTCCCACCAGCTCCTCGCGATAGATCTTCTCGGCTTCCCGATGGATGACTCGCTGAGTGTGCAGAGCTCGCAAGCCGATCACCAGGATCAAGACGAGTAAGATGCCAAAGCCGACCGCCAGCTTGGTATCCAGGCTCAAGGAATCGAGTCGTCGGGTCACCCGGACCTCCGTTGGTAGAGCTTGTGAGCGGCATCCACGGCTCGGAACAGGTTGCCGGCGGTCACCGTGATGGTCTCGGAAAGGCCGAGAAAGAGCAGGCCGTCCGGCCTCAAGGCGGCGTGGAACCGCATCAGCAGCTCCTGTTGAAGCTCGCTCTTGAGGTAGATGAGGAGGTTGCGGCAGCTGATCAGATCAAACTGACCGGGCGGCTCCGAGCTCACCACGTCGTGCAGGCGAAACTCGCAACAGGCCCGCAGCCTCGGCAAAACCTGGTAGCTGGGGCCGCTTCGGAGAAAGCAGGTCTCTTTCACGTCTGGCTCCACCTCTTCCAGGGAGCTTTCCGGATAGGTCGCCAGGCGGGCCTGGTCCAGCGCGCGCGCATTGAGGTCTGTTCCCAGTATCTGAACCTGAGACCTTTCTCCCAGCAGGCGAAATGCCACAATGGAGAGAGTGTAACACTCCTCGCCTGTGGCGCAGCCCGGCACCCAGACTTGAAAGGGCCTGCCCGCTGACAACCGCTGGCCAAGGAGTCTCTCCAGAGCCTCAAAACACTCGCGATCGCGAAAGAAGGATGAACGGGAGATCAGAAATTGATTGGCGATCAGCTCGGCTTCGTTCGGGTCGCGCTCCAGTCGAAGCACATACGCCGGCAGGGAGGGTAGATTCAGATTGGCCAGACGCGTCTTGAGGCGGCGCAAGAGCGTCTCTTCCTTATAGCTGGTGAAGTCCAGTCCAGTCTTGGAGCGGATGAGCTTCAGCACGCGACCGAGCTCGTCGGGGGGCGCTTCGGCCTGGGGTGCCAGAACCGGGACGTAGGGTGTGCAGGGACCGAGTGAAGCCAGCCGACGGGCCATCGCCCTGGGTTCCAGGGCCCCCTCCACCACTCCGGCCTCCAGCGCAGCCTGAGGCATGGCCGGGAACCGCGCGCTCGCAGGATCCTGGGCCAGCGTCAAGCCACCGGCGGCGCGGATGGCCCGGCACCCGGCCACCCCGTCCGAGCCGGTGCCGGAGAGGACCAGCCCGATCGCCCGAGGCCCGTAGGCCTGGGCCAGGGACTCGAACAGGCGGCTCACCGACGGGCGAGACAGGCTGTCGGGCAGAGAAGGCTCGCTCTTCAGCCTTCCCCCCCGCACCACGCAGTCGCCCCCGGCCGGCAGGAGGTAGACTTTGTCGGCCTCCAGGGCCTCCCCGGGCGAAGCCACCACGACAGGGAGCTGAGACTCTCTGTGCAGCAGGCGACCGAGCAACTGGCCGTGCTCGCTCTCGCCCAGGTGTTGGGCGATCACGTAAGCGGCCACGCCCGTGGGAGGAAGCTCGGAGAGCAGATCGCTGAGGGCTTCCAGGCCTCCCGCCGAGGCGCCGATGCCGACGACGTACTGCGGCAGGCGCCCAGCCTGGGCCTTCTGGCTCAGCGTTTGCCAGCCAGGGCTTTCCCCTGTCGAGCCTGCTCGCCCAGAACGGGATCTTTGAGCCGACTGTAGCGCGCCACCGAACCGTGCAGGGCCTGCAGGGGAACGTGCAACCGCGTGCCCCAGTCGGATTCGCTGTGGGAAGCGAGCGGGTAGGCGAAGTGAATCAGGTTGTGACCGACTCTCCAACCGCGGCTGATGAGCGCCATGGCCATTCCCACCGTGGTCTCGTAGTTGTCTCCCGGCCACCCGCTGTCTAGGTAGAAGGCGACGTCAGGTGGTTCCTCGGACAGCACGCGATCGAGCAGGTCATCCTTGAACGAGAAGGTGCTGGACATGCACACCGCTGCCCCGAAGACCTCGGGATACTGCCAGACCGAGTAGAACGAAACCACCCCGCCCAGCGAAGAGCCCCACACCGAGCGAGCTCGCCGGCTGTCGCGGGCGCGCAGCTTGCTCTGAGCCTGGGGAACCAGCTCCTCGACCAGCGAGCGAGCGTAGCGCTCGTATCCAGGCTTTGTGTATTCCTCCATGCGGTCCCCGGAGTAGATGCCCACCAGGATGACGTCATCCACCGCTCCCATCGAGCGCAGCGTGGAATGGGTCTCGTCGAATCCCCAGTCCTGGCCCATGAAGGCCTCGTCGGGGAAGAACAGGTTCTGGCCATCCTGCAGATAGGCGACCGGATAGTCGGCCAGGACATTCTCTTCGTAGCCGGGCGGCAGGTACACGCGCAGACGGTGCTCACGCTTGAGAATCTTCGACTCGAAGGTCAGCAACTTGGAGAAGCGTCCATACTCCGAGCCGAAGAAGTAGGGATGCGAGACGCGGCGGTCGTCCTCGGTCATGAGCAGCAGCTGGTTCTCTCCTTTGGCCCAGTGCAACTTGCCAGCCTTGCGAAGGCACGGCTTGAAGTAGAGAAACGGGTGTTTGGCCGAGACTTCGAAGGTGCTGATTTCCCCGTTGGAGCTGACGGATTTGGGCTCGATGTCCTTGTCCCAATCGAGCTCGGTGCGCAGAACGATCTGCCCCTCACCGGGCGGGTAAGCGATCCGAAGGGTTCGCTTGAGGACGGTTTTGGTGGTGTAAAGCTCTTTCCCGGCTGGCATTGGGTTCTTCTCCTCTCGAGTTGGCGCGCCTGGCTGACCAGGGTCAGGACGGACCGGTTCGTTCGGAGCCACCTCAGTCCTTCCCTGTACAGTCGGCGGCGCCCCCGAGCCGACAGGTTTACCGGAAAATTTCGCGGTACGGGGAGGAGAGGTCGGTATACGCACCTGCCAGGGCCGTACGCCAAAATTTTGCCCGTAAGCTGAAGGCGGGCCCAAGGTGGCTCAGGGAAGTGTAGCCCACCAGAGAGCGGTCGTTACCTATTGTAAGCTTGAGCTAATCCCCCAAAGGTGCTGTCCATCGCAGGGGCGCAGAGGGGGGCTATCCCCTTCGAAGCGAAATGATTAGCGTGGACAAGATTCCGGATGGTTTCACGGCTGAGCAGTGGCAAGCGTTCCAAGCCGCAACCCAGGGCTTCGGCGAACAAGACGAGAATGGGGTCGACCTGAGTCTTCTGCGAGAGAATCTCAAACTCACTCCCACGGAGCGTTTGCTCAAACTTCAGGCAGAGCTCAAGGCGCTTCATCGGATTGAGCGAGCCTGATTTTTCAGGCCTGATCGAGAGACTCGAGCAGGCGAAGGTGCGCTTTCTCATCATCGGTGGAATCGCGATGCGCTTGCACGGGTGTGCGAATGTCACCGACGATCTGGACATTTTGTTCGCACGCGATCCAGAAAACCTCGAAGCTCTCGCGAGCGCGCTGGCGACGCATCCCAGGCTTCGTGGAGTGGCTGAGGATCTGCCTTTCCGCTGGGATGCCCGGACCCTGATTCTTGGAGCCAACTTTACCCTTGCGACTGATGCCGGCGTGGTCGACCTGCTGAGCCAGGCTCCCGGCTGCCTCGACTTCGAGCGGGCATACCAGGCCGGAGACGAAGTGCAAGTGGGGGACAGCCGCGCAAAAATAGCCGCTCTAGACGACCTGATCGCAATGAAATGCGCCGCCAACCGACCAAAGGACCAGCTTCACCTGCTCGAGTTGCTCGCTTTGCGAAAACTCCGCCAGGAGTGAGGCCACTGACGAGATGATAGGCCAGCCTCAAGCGGGAGTGATCGCGGCGACCGATGCGCGAATGGCCAGCGGGGAGGGCGGGCTCTCGAGTTGAACCGATGCCCGGGATTCCTCGAGCGACTCGATGGACCAATTGAGAACACCGCCCGGCAGCACCCGCGCCATTTTCGGGCCATGTCATTGAAGACTCAACATCAAGCCATCTGTGCGTTCCGGCGGTTCAAAAGTCGCATGGATGTTCGCCGTCTCCTCCGGTGCGGCATACCGGGTCCAAGGCGTTCCAGCATCCCGGGCCGAGAAGTTCACCCGGAGATTTCAGGTCCAACGCGTCTTCATGGCATGCCCGGCCGGGCGCATCAATCCGCCGGCAAGATCAGCCGGAACCGCGACCCCCTCCCCGGAGTAGACTCGGCCAGCTCGAGCCGACCCTGCAGACTGCGGGCCATGGTGTAGGCCAGAAATAGCCCCATCCCCGTGCCCTGGCCCACCTCGCGGGTGGTGAAGAAGGGCTCGAAAATCCGCTTTTGCACCTCGGGCGACATCCCGCAGCCGTCGTCGCGCACCTCGACGAAAACCTGCGACCCCTCGCGCTGAGCGCTCACCTCCACCTGGCGAGCGCCGGCCAGTTGAGCGTTCTGGATCAGGGTTACCAGGATCTGCTGCACCTCCTCGGGGCGGGCCAGCACCGAGAAGCCCTCGCCGCGATACTCGATCGACCCTCCCAGTCGGCGACGCAAGCTATCCACCAGGGGTGCCAGCGGCACGCTGGTGGGTTGCCCGACCCCCTCGCGAGCGAAGCTGAGCAGCTCGCTGGTGATCTGGCGACAGCGCCCCACCGATACCCGGATGCCCTCCAGGATGGCGGTGCGCTCGCCCGGGTCGGTCTCGATGGCCAGCATCTCGGCGTCGGTGCTCAGGGCCATGAGGGGGTTGTTGATTTCGTGGGCCACGCCCGCGGCCAGTTGGCCCACGGCCGACATCTTGCCGGCCAGCAAGAGCTGGGCCTGGGCCTCCTGCAACTCGCGATGGCGGGCCGCGTTCTCGAACGACAGGGCGGCCAGCGAGCCCAGCAAGCAGAGCGCGGTCAGCTGGTCGCGGTTGAACCCCTGGCCCGAGAGCACCAGCAGGCCCACGCCGCAGGGGGCCACCAGCAGGTTCTCCTCCACCCGGGGGGCGTCCAGCGAGGGTGGCTCGAACGGCTCTCCCCAGCGGCGGCTCACCGAGCCGTCGCGCCAGAAGAGCCCGCCCCGATGGTCGATCAGCGCGCTGGCAGCGCTTTCCAGTCCGGCCTCCAGAGCCTGGTCGTCCAGGCTGCCAGCCAGCAGGCGCACCCCTTCCAGCAGGCGGGAAAGCAGCTCGAAGCGCTGGCGGGCTCGCAAGAGGCTCTGATGCTCGCCGGCCGAGAGCAGGGCGCGGGCGGCCAGCGGGGCCAGGCGGGAGAGGCGCTCGAGCACCTCGGGGGAGAAGTCGTCATCTTGCGGGCGACCCATGTAGAGCACCCCCACCTCGCTCAGGGGCAGAGCGATGGCGGGGGCTTCGCCCGGGAAGAGACGCTCGCCCTCGAGCTGCACGCGGTGCAGGGGCTGGCCGCGCTGGTAGGCTTCCTGGACGATGGGCTCGGGCAGATCCAGCGAGAGGCGCTGGCGGAAGGGGGTGCGGGCGGCGACCGGCACGAGCTGGCCCCGGTCGGCCAGGAACAGGGCCACCGTCTGGCAGGGTTGCTGGGTCAGGGCGATCTCCAGGATCACCTGGGAGGGCTCGGGGGCCTC
>CAZWUN010000082.1:0-16391 GCA_964637145.1 uncultured Burkholderiales bacterium | reverse complement strand
AGAACGGTCAGGCGCTGGTCTACTCCCAGCACACCACGGCGGCCATCATCATCAATGAGAACGAGCCGCTGCTGATTGAGGACATGAAGAATTTCCTCTGGAAGATGGCCGACCCCGCTACGTTGTACCAGCATAACGACTTCACCATCCGCACCGTCAACATGTGCGAGGACGAGTGCGACAACGCCCACTCCCACTTGCAGCACCTGACGCTGGGATGCTCGGTCACCATGCCCATCCAGGACGGGCGCCTGACGCTGGGCCGCTGGCAGCGCGTCTTCATGCTCGAGCTCGACCGACCCCGCACCCGCAACGTGCTGATTCAGTTCATCGGGGCCTGACGGCCCCGTCGGAGCTGCAGAGAGGGCGAGCCCGGCGGGCCGCCCTCTTTTTCATTTACTCGTCGCGCTTGCCCAGGCGCACGCCGCCTACCACCAGGTGCAATTCGCGCTCCTCGATGCCGGTCTTGCCCTTCAGCTCCTCGGGCATGATCTTGAGGGCCTCTTCGAGGCTCGCGCCTTCCAGCGTCACTTTACCGATGAGGAAGGTGGACATGCGCTTGAGCATCACACCCTGCAGGCGCCCGTCCAGTTGGCTGGCCTGCAGGTCGCTCAACAGCTTGACCCAATCCTCGGCTTTGGGAACCAGCGCCCGCAGCTCCACCGCGGCCCGAGCCGCACGCTGGATGCCCTCGGCCGGCTCGAGCCAGGTCAGGAGCTGGCGATAGACCTGGTGGGCCAGCTTTCCGTCGCCGGCACACCCTTCGAGCAGGTCGAGATAGGCCTGTCGGCGCTCGTTCAGGCTCTCGTCGTGAATCGGCGGGGCCACGGCCTGCCAGGCCAGATCGGCTGACTCCACCCCGGCCCGGCTTTGCACGCTGCCCAGGAAATCCACCGAAGAGGCCGCAGTGGCGTCCTGGCTCTCCCAGCGAAGGCGCTCGCGCAAGCGAGCGAAGTCCTCGCCGGAGCGTCCCTTGCGCAGGCGGGCCAGGGCCGTCAGGCTCTCACCCGGCTGGCGTCCCTGCTCGACCTCGGCCAGCAGCTCGACCTCCGGGAGCAGGGCTTTGACCGCTCCCACCCGATCCTCGAAGTCGCCCGAACCGACGTGGGCCTCGAGCATCGGCCAGGCCTTCCAGGCCGCCTCCAGGTCATCACCCAGCAGCTGGAGCCCCTTGAGAGCGCTCAAACGCTGCTCGGGTCGGCGTGAAGGGTCGAAGGTCAGAGCCAGGATCTCCTCGGCCACGGTTCCGGTGCTGCCCACCAGCTGGCGCACCGCGGTCGGTCCCGGATCTTCCCGCAGTTGGACGAAGTGCGGTCGGGCCGCATAGCCACTGTTGTCGCGCATCCTCAGGTGGAGTCTTTTGCCTCGATAGGCCGACAAATCGGATTTCACCAGCCCGCCCTCGGGCCGGCTGAGCGGCAGGCGAACCCAGCTCTTGCCATTGTAGGCCTCGATGGTCACCGACTGCCCCCCCAGGCTGGCGCAAAGCTCCGTATTGGCCGTGGAGGAGAGCTGGACCGGTTTGGAGAGCTGTCCTTCGGAAGAGTTGAAATCGCTGGCGGCGAGGTCGGTGCGGCCCACCGTGGGCGTGCTGTCCAGGCGCAGGTTGGTAAGCTCCAGCTTCTGCGGCTGATCCGTCCGGGTGCACTCCAGGCGCAGGCGAATCTTCTTGCCCCGCAAGGAAGACAGATTGACCACCAGGCTCTTGCCCGTGTTCCCCAGGGAAGCCAGCACGACCGGCTTCTCTGCCCCCTCCACCAGAGCCACCAACTGCGAGGCCTGGCCGGCCGCAAAATCGAAGCAGAGCGTGCTCTCTTGATCGGAGGGAAGCCACAGAGGGCTGGACTCGATGGCTCCCACCCTGCTCGCCCCCCTGGGCAGGTCGAGCCGCAAGCCAGGAGGATCGCCACCCACTGCCCAGCCCGGTTGGGGGGCCCAGTGCAGCCGCGTGCCCAGGAGAGAACCCAGCAGCTCCAGACCTTCCGGGCCCAGGGGAGCGGCCAGATGCCCCGCAGCCATTTTCGTGCGCAGCCTGGGATCGAGGCCCTGCACCGCATCCTGACAGGCCAGCACCTCCTCCAGGCGGGAGGCGGCCTCCTCGGGCTCGAGCCGCACGACCTGGTCGAGAATCTCGCGCGCCCCGGCCAGGCCATCTGCAAAGCGCATGGCCTTCAGGACGGTGGGCTGATGCGACCTCAGCTCGGGCCGTCGCTCGAGCTCGACGTAGGCCATGCGAGCTTCGGTCGGCTTGAGCCCGGTCTCGATGAGGGTGGCAAAAAACTCCACCGCCATGGGAATGTGCTCGTAATCCTCCAGCCGGGTGGCCAGAAACAGGTAGTCCTGGAAGCCCTCCTGCAGGTTCCCTCCCCGCAGAGCGCCCAGACGTCCCACCAGCTCGCAGCGTTGGGCCTGGGGCAACTGGGCACCGGGTAAGTCGTTGCGCCCCACCCGGCGGGCCATCTCGGTGGCCTCCTCCAGATTGGCGCCGCCTCGCACCAGATGAGCCAGCAGCTCGGAGGAGCGGCTCTGATAGACCTTCTCGAAAGCCTCCACGGCTTTGGCAGGCTCTCTGGGCGTCTTGTCCATGAGCACGGAGAAGGTCTCCAGCACGGGCTCGGGCCGTAGCGAGGGGGGGACGGCCACGATGAGCCGGTCGGCCAGGGCTGCGTTGGGACCCAGCTTGACCCGCATCGCCTTCCACATGTTGACCCGGTCGCCCGCATCCTCGGGCAGGCCATTATGCACCTTCTTCCAGCTTGCGACCGGGTCTTTCAGTCCGGGCTCGGCGGCCAGGCTCAAGAAAGCATCCTCGCTGCCGCCGGGTGCGTTGGCGACCAGGGCCTGGTAGATGGCCAGCGAGGGAACGCGCTCGAACCGGTCGGCGTCGCGCCGCAGGCGATTGTGCATCACCGCCTCTTTGAGCAGCGCGGGACCGTGCTTCAGGCCAGCCGCCTGGAGCCGGTCGTAGGTGGAGAAAAACAGCTCGTTCTGCTCGGGAGGCAGGTTGCTGGCCACCGCCACCGCCTCTTTGGCGTTCCCGGAGCGCTGGTAGTGCTTCAAGAAGGCTTCTTCGCGGCCGGGATTCTTGCGCATCTCGGGATAGAGGTTGTAGTAGCTCTTGGGGGCCACCTCGCACAGCTCGAGAGCCGGCGCGACCAGGTCGCCCAGCTTCTCCCCTTCGCGCCGCGAGCTTGCCATGGACTCGGTCAGGGCCACCGCCTGCTCCTCCTCCATGCCAGCCGCGCGCAGCGAGCGGTAGACCTCGAGCCCGGCCGGGTCAGGGCAGGCGGCGAGCAGTCGCGTGGCCGAGGGCAGGCTCATCTCGGCGCGATTGGCCAGCAACAGCTGTTTGCGCTGGTCGACGTCCCCCTTGAGGACTTCGTCGCGGGCCTGGAAGAGCTCGCGCGCCGTGTCGCCTGGAGCAGCCAGCTGAGCCACCAGCGAGCCTTGCTGGGCCAGAACTTTCTGCTCGGCCAGGCCTACGGCCAGCTCGTGGGCCACCGGCCGGTCGAGCGGCTTGAGATCCTCCAGTAGCCCGAACAGCTGCTGCTCCTGCTCCACCGGGACGGCGGCCACCAGGCGGTCGGTGGTCTTGAGGTCGCCGGTGCGCTCGAGCAATTCGGGATAGAAGGCTCCCCGGCTCTGGTAGCCGCGATAGACCTGCACCGCCAGGGCGGGATGCCCGGGCGCCAGCGCCACCGCCTCCAGGGCCTGGCCGACCCGGCTCTCCAGCTTCTCCCCCTCCTTCAGCGTGCCCACGACCGCCTTGTAGAGCTCTCGCCCGCGGGGCTCTCCCAGGCGCTCTTTCAGGGTGGCCATGGCGGACAGCCGCTCGGAGAAGGGCACCGCTGCCCCGGCCCGGTCCTGCAGGGCCTCCCAGCAAACGCGGGCCTCCTGGCCCAGAGTCTGCTGGGCCTGCTTCCACTCCTGGCAGAGCTGCTCGGCCCTGCGGGGGTCGAGCTGATCGAGCGGCATGCTGCCCAGCACCTGGTTGCCCATGGTCAGGGACAGGGTGCCTCCCGAGCGCCTCTGAGCGAAAATCTTGAAAGGATCCACCAGGAAGCCCAGATCCTTGAGCTGCTTGAGCTGAACCGCGCGCGGGGCCACGTCGGCCTGCTCCCCCACCCCGGCCACCAGCCAGGCGGCCGTCTGGGCGTCGCCCGGGCCGTTCATCGTGAGAGTGTCTCCCTGGCTGCTGAAGCGCACCTCTTGAGGCTCGTGATTGGGGTCTTGCAGCAACAGGTTATAGGCCTGATAGGCGGTGAGGTTGCCCGAAAGCCCGCTCAGGATGCCCTGCCTGGACAGGGCTGCCACGGCTCTGGCCAGCTTGGGCTGGGGCAGGGCGTCGAGCTGTCCCGAGTCGAACGCGGCCAGCTCCAGCAGGTCCGACTTGCTGAGGACCCGCTGGGGGGCATCCTCGCCTTTGACCAGGCGCACCTCGCTGTCCTCGCTCAGGCGCTGCAAGCCTTCTTCCCGGTCGACCTGGCGCCACTTGATCTCGGAAAACGGCCACCAGGTGCCCTTGAGGACCTGGAAACGATAGCCCTCTTCCTCGAGCCGCTGAGCCGTTTGCTCGAGCTCGGAAGGGTCCACCGGGGGTCCACCGCCGGGGGCGCGGGAGGGCAGGGCAAAGGAAGGGCCGTCGATTCGCATGCCACGACAGGGTAGCAAACCGGGTTGAAAGGAGCCTTAAACTTCGGCAGGGCGCCGCAAGCAGGAGAGGACCAGACTTCCTGCTTACGGCGCGGCTTGCTGGCCCAGGTGGGTCGGGCAGGGAAGAATTCGCAACCACCACACCACGTCCTCTGGTGGATGGCGCCTCGTCTCAGCGCCCCCAACCGCTCGCCATGTTTTTGCCGCTCGGCTCTATTCCTCGTCGCTAAACCAGCTCGACCGGGTATTGCGACCCCGACCGAGCTCCAGGACAGCTCCCGAAGACGACGACCCGCGCCCGGGCGCGCCGCACCGCCTGAGAAGTCCCACTTGCCGGGCTTGAGCCAGTGCAGGTTACCCTCGCCGACGGCGGCGACGTACTTTTCCGTCCTTCAATGCCGAGCTCGGGGATCAGGTGGCCGCACTGGCCCGGGCCAGAACGCCCACGGGTGGATGACTTTCGCCCTCTGTCGTAGACGAGAGGACATGACGAGCATCATACTGGCAATCCACCTGAAGGGGTAAGCTGGTTCCAGTGAGGGGCTGGATGATGACCATGTGGTCGTCGACCACGTGCGATGGAGATGCACAGCCTCCCACGGAGAGGAGCTCCCAATGACTCGATGTTCAAACCTGGTGCTGGCCGCCTTTATGGTGCTCGCCATCGCGGTCGCCGGTCAGGCCGAACCTTTCGGGGTCAACTGGCCGACCTTCAAAGACAATACGCCGGCAGAACTGGGAGAGCCCAGCATCACTTTCGTCCGACCAGGCTATGGCAAGCACGAGGCTTATTATGACGGAAAGACCAGAGCATACTGGTGGTTCAACAATGGGCGCTGGGTCGGCTATTTCGTGCAAAGGGACAATGGCTACGAATGCTGGGAGTTACGTAGCAACGGTCGTGTCGGCACCCTTTGGGTCGCCTCCAATCAGGCCGAGCAACTTCCAGATGGTTACGTTAAAATCAGCGGGCAGGTCCAGGACTTTAACCACAATATCATCGGAGCCTGGTGGGCCACCTTCAAGCCCGATCGATGACGGGTACCACGTTCTCCCGCCCATGGCAGGTATCGGCCCGGCGCACGGCCGAGCTTAACTCACACCCGAGCTCCTGCCCTGGCCTGATTCAGCGTGCTCGACCCGCAGGGTCCGGCTGAGCCGGCCGCGCACGCGTCAACATGAGATCCGGGTCGAACCCGGCCGGGTGCTCCTGGACGGCCGACCGGCGGAGAATGTCCTGGAGTAGCTCGACTGCCCGAGACCTTGGCCCGGCCTTTGAAAGACGCGCTCCAGCAAACGCCGGAAGCAGGAGGACTGGCCGCTCAAGCCTGAGGGGCCGCGATGTTGTTCGACCGGCCTTCGGGCGACCAGCTCAGCAAAGGCAGCGCAGGTCGCTGACATTAAGCCGAACGAGCAGGTGCCGGCGGTGGGACGGGCCGGCAACTCGGTGAGGTGGGGAACCGGCTCTGGATCGCCCCAGCCATGCAGCACCAGCGTGGTGGGGCCGGTCGAGAACTCGCTCCACCCCGGCGACTCGAACCGGAGCGTGAGCCCCAGGACGTCGCGATAGAAGGCCACCGAGCGCTGCATGTCGGTCACCATGACCATCACGTAGTGGGGATGCTGGAACATGCTCGCGCAGTTCTCTTCGACCTGGACGGCACCCGATCGACTCCGAGCGCCACAACCTGGTGGCCTGGCGGGCAGCCTGCGCCCGCCACGGATTCGCTCTGAGCGATGCGTCTACCACAGCCTGGTCTATCAGGCCTGGGACAGTGGGGAAGCAGCTTCGGCTGACGGACGAGGCTGGAAAGGGCGGCGAGCTTGAAGCCGAGAAACTCTCCCTGTGAGCTTGGTGGAAGCGCAGCCCGAGTTTGTCAGCACCCACACCGACTGGGTGGGCTATACGAGCGTACGCAAGGCCCTCTGGGATACCCGGCTCCGCATCACCTACGCCCGCGGAAAGCTGGAGCTGATGACCCCCTCGCCCAAGCACGAGAAGCGCAAGTCCCTCCTGGGGAATCTCCTGGCGGACTACCTGCTCGAGCGGGGGATCGAGTACGAGCAGGGGGGGTCGATGACCTTCCAGGACGCCGCTCTGGATCAGGGCCTCGAGCCCGACGATTGCTTCTGGCTTGGGCTCCTGGGCGATGAGGACGCAGCTCGGCGCCCCGACCTCGTGCTGGAGATCGAAGTCAGCCGCTCGGCCATGAATCGGCTGCCGCTCTTCGCTCGGATGGGAGTCCCGGAAGTCTGGCGCTACACGGTCGAAGCCCGGCTGCTGGTCCACGCGCTGACCGATGGTGAGTATGCGCTCGTTGAGAACAGCCCGACTTTCCCGGAGCTGCCTGTCCAGGAGTTGGAACGGCACATGGCTCTGGGTCGAGAGCAGGGGGCCCTCGCGGCGCGCCGATCCTGGCGCCGGCTCCTGCAGCGCTAAGGAACTTTGCAGGAGCAGCAAACGGTTCCGGTTGCGCTCAGCCGGGTGAGGGCGTGAGCTCGATGAGAATGCCGACGAGTCCTTTCTGGAGGAGGGCCGAAACCAGCCACCGATGCCGCACCCCCAAAATCTCTTCTCTTGAGTTATCCGCTCGACACAAACGCGGTGATTGCGCTCTTGAGGCAGAAGCCACACCCGGTCGCTTGATTTCACGGCTGAGAATCTGCTTGCAAGCTCGATAGGACAACGACGACCCGTGCACCACGCGCAGCCTCTGCATTGAGAGGCAGTTTCCTTTGAAGCGCCCGTCAGGCTGGGGCGCCTCCACAGGTATCTCCCGGTTCAGCGCTTTAAACAACATGCGCCTGCCAGGTCGGCGACCAGATAGATCCAGAGGTTGGCCCAGGAGGTCAGGTGCATGACCGCGATGCCCACCGCCACGGCCGGGTGAAACGCTCCGCCGGAGATGTTCCCGACCGCGAACGCGCCGGTCAGCAAGGTGAAGCCGATTGCCAGACCGTAAAACGAGTTTCCGTCGTTTGCCCTGGCCGTGGCCACGTTGAGGACGACATAGACAAGGGCGAAGGTGTAGAGGAACTCCGCCACCAGGGCCCGCATCATGTCCAACTCCATCGGCTTGGGATCGGCGTCGGGCCGCAGCAGGCCCGCGATGACCGCGGCCAGGATGGCGCCCACGATCTGCGCGGCCCATTAACCCGGCACGTTCGCAGCTGCCACGAATAGCCTCTCCATCCAGCAGGACCTCGAGCGCGCCCACCCAGGGATTGTGCTGGCCCAGCAGTCATTCGGAGATCAAATCAAGCTTCACCCCCCACTACGTCCTGACGACGGCCGGGCCTGTCCAGCCAAGCTAAACGCGCTTGTAAACCAGCGCCGAGCCCGGTGCCACCCCGCCCTGCAGACCGCTGCCGCCATACTGGCGATCGTCGGAGCTCAGCACCAGCTTCCAGTTGCCCTCCGGCAGGGGAACCTGGCGCGGCTGATCGGAGAAGTTGGCCAGCACGCAGAACTCCTCGCCCCCGCCTTTGCGCACGTAGCTGAGAGTCCGCTCGGCGTTGTTGACGCTGCCAGCGCGAATCTCGCTGGTCGCCGTGAAGGCGGGACTCGAGCCGCGTAGCTTGATCAGGTCGCGATAGAAGTTGAAATGCCCGCGCTTGAGAGCGGCCACCCGCTCCTCGCCGGAGAGGCTGTCGGCCCGAGCGGGGTCGACCTGGTGACGGAGCCAGCTCATGTCGTTGCCCCAGGTGGCCGTCACGCCGTGCTTGTAGTCGGCGTTGTCCAGGAACTCCTCGCCCTGAAACAGCATGGGCACACCCGCCGCCAGCAGGGTGAGCGTGGCCGCGGTGCGGGCCAGCGCACGCGGCAGGGGCTTGAGGGTGTCCTCGGTGTTCTGGCTGCCGGCCGCCACCCGGGCCGCCCACTGGCCCGAGTTGCCCACCTCGTCGTGGCTGTGGGTGTAGACCACGGCCTTGCTCCAGTTCTCCACGTCAATGTGCCGGGTGAGGGCCTCCATCAGGCGATCCATCGAGGCCCGTCCCGCCAGGGCGTCGATCATGTCGTCGTGGAAGCGGTCGTTCCAGACCGCGTCGAAGCCCATGCCCTTCTTCTCCATGCGGTGCTCGTTCTCGCCCACCCACGAGCTGCGGTCGTAGTCGGCTGCCACCAGCCACGAGCGCGAGAAGTCCTCGGCCACCGTGTAGGCGCCCGGCCGCACGTGGTCGATGGCCCGGTTGATCATGCGCAGGGTCTGCATGCCTTCCCACTTTTCCTGAGTGGTGCCGGTGTCGTGCAGCACCTGGGTGAAGTCGAAGCGAATGCCGTCGAGGCCCAGCTCTTCCAGCTGCTGCACGGCGTTGTCCACGAAGAACTGCTTGACCCCCTCGGCCCCGAAGTTGGGCTTGGCTCCCCAGTCGGTGTTGCTGATGTATTGCCCGTTCCACTTGAAGAACGAACGGTCGTCTCCATCCAGCTCCCACATCGGATTGTCGGCGTCAGCCTTGCCCGAGGTATGGTTGTAGACCACGTCGCCCAGCACGTTGAAGCCGCGCCGGTGGGCCTCGTCCACGAAGACCTTGATGGCCTCCAGACCGTGCACCCAGACCGTCTCTCGGCCTTCGGCCTCGCGCGGGCTGACCAGGCCTTTGCGCAGCGCCTCGCCGGCATCCAGCTCGAACCCGTAGGCCTCGGCCCCGGCGAAGTAATAGTCGGGCGTGTAGCCCCAGTCGCGCTTGCCCCCGAACTCGTTGAAGGGCATCAGCTCGAGCGTGTTGACCCCGAGCTCCTCGAGGTAGTCGAGGTTCTGCATCAGGTCCTTGAAGTTGGAGGGGTTGGCGTTGTCCTTCGAGCCCATGAAGCTGCCCACGTGCAGCTCGTAAATCACGAAGCGCGAGGGGTCGCTGGTCTTGCGCGGGGCGTCCTGGTGCTGGAATTGAAACTTCGACTCGCGGATCAGGCTGAGCCGCTCGCTGCCAGGACGGTTGGAGATGCGGTCGCTGAGCGGGTCGTTGAAGGGGGTGCGCACCCGCTCGGCCTTGCTCAACTGCCCGTCCCCGTTGGAATCGCCCACCAGGCGACCGTTCTCATAGACCCGAAACTCGTAGCGCAGGCCGGCCAGAGCGGGGAAGTTGTTGACCGTGGTCACCCAGGCGTTGCCCACCTGCTCGAGCTCGATGGCCCCGTTCTCGGCCGTGCGCTCGAGCCACTGGTAGTCGGTCACCTTGGCGTCCGAGTCCACTCCCCAGCGATTGAGGATGTCCACGTCCCGCCTGTCCTTTTCGGGGGCCTGCTCATAGCTCAGCAGGCGGGGCGGCCCCAGCCGCTGCAGCAGCTCGCTCTTGTTCAGCTGGCGACCGCTCTCGTCCTTGATGACCAGCTGCACCTTCTCGGCGTCGGGGCGGTCATCCACCGTGAAGCGGCCCCAGGTGGGGTTGTCGGCGTAGTTGGGCCCGCCCTTGCCGCTGTCGTCGTACCAGCCGGTCTCGATGCCCAGCACCGGATCCACGAAGATGCGCTCCACCCCGCGCTGCTGGCCCTGCAGGAAGCGGGCCCGGGGGTCGGAGTAGGCGATGTCACCGGTCGCGTAGCGATAGCCCAGCCCCTCCAGCTCGCTCCACCCCTGGCCAAGCTCCAGCTTGAAGGTTCCGTCGGCCTGCTTCTCCATGGCGTGGCGCGCCTTGAGGCCACCGTTGCGGTCGAAAATCTCCACCGCCAGCTGTTCCGTGGCCGGGGCCCAGGTGGCAAACGAGACGCCGTCCTGGCCGCGCCGGTGCACTCCCAGCTTGTGGTTGGCGATGGGCGTATAGCTCGGGTTGCGCTGCTCGGAGTCAAAGCGCAGATTGCCGTCCTGCAGGGGCAGCCAGCGATTGCGGCCGGCCTTCGTGTCGGCCACCACGCCCCACTCGTAGCTGCGAGGCTCGGTCTTGAGCGAGACCGTGGCCGTGTAAACCCCGTCCCCGGCCACCTCGTCGCCCTCCAGGCCGTCGTCGCGCATGGGGATGGTCTGGCCGCCGTTCCATTGCGGGTCGTATTCGCCCGTGGCGGGGTTGAAGCTGCCTTTGAGGCGCAGGTTGGTCCAGTCGGCGCGAGCGCCGGTATCTACGGTGAAGCGGAAAGGAGCCCTGGTTTCCACAAGAACCAGTGTATGCAATTCACTCGGAGGGGTTGTTTTGGGAGCGTTAACTTTCGGTCGCGTAGAGCTGGCAGAGGGCCAGCCCCCAGGTGACCGGCAGGTAGAACGCGGCCCGGCCCTCCAGCGGCAGGCTCCAGTCCAGCGTGGCCACCAGGGCTCCCGCGGGTAGACCACTGAAGCGCTCCAGCAGACGCTGCCGGGTCTCTTGCCCGAAGGCGGTGGAGGCCAGGTAGTAAAGCTCGCCTTCCGGCCAGGGGTCGAGCAGCAGGTCACCCCGGGTGAACCGGGCCGGCACCTTCAGCTCGGACGCCACCCGGTTGGAGCGCTCCACATACTCGGCGAAGAACTCCAGGCCTTCGGACGGATAACCCAGGCTGGCCGCGCTCAGGGCCGCCAGCCCTCGCCCCGAGCCCAGGTCGACGAAGCGCGCTCCCGGGGCCAGGCCGCTGACCTGCAGGAGGCGCCGGACCGAGATAGCCGGAGTCTCGCCGTAGGCCAGCGAGTCCCGCTCGGGATGGGTGCGCTCGAGCCGACCAGGGCGAATGCCCCGGTAGTGGCGGGGCAGGGCGCGATGCAGCCGCCACCACCAGCCCTGGCGACCCAGGGTAGCCAGCTCGTAGACGGCCAGCGAGGCGTGCCAGGCCAGCTCGCCCAGCGGGCCGTACCAGACGCGACGCGAGGCTACTCGGGTGGGGTTCCCTTCAGATCGAGCTTGATCAGCACCTCGTCGCGAATGAGGTTGTCAGCCTTGCCTGGATACATGATCTTGAAGTCGAAGCGTTTGATGCTGAACTCGGCTTGGGCCTTGACTCCTTCGGGACTGACCTCGATCTCGGCGGGGAAGCTGATGGATTTCGTCTCGCCGTGCAAGGTCAGGTCGCCGGTCACGGTGTAGCCCTTGTCGGACTTGGCGATCTGGGTGGACTTGAAGCTGGCCTCGGGATATTTGGGCGCATCGAAGAAGTCGGCGCTCTTGAGGTGGTCGGTCAGATCAGGGTCATCCGCCTCGACCGTGCCCATGTCGATGGTCACCTCGACCCGCGAGCGGGTCGGCTCCTCTTCGACCAGCTCGATCATGCCTCGGAACGTCTTGAAGGTCCCTTCGTGTGAGCCCGTCACCTTGGAGCCCACGAAACCGATCTTGGAGTTCCAGGCGCTGATCTCGAAAGTGCGAGATTTGGCGTTGGGGTCGGTCGAGGGCGTGGCCGTCGGGCTGCCGCTGGCAGGGGTGTTGACCACCGCGGCCGGCCGATCGGCGGCGGGATTGGCGGCGCAGCCGGCCAGAAGCGAGCCCGCCATGAGGGTGATGGCAAGAATTGTTTTCATTCGCCGAGGTTCGACCCGAGCCCGGGTCACCCTTCCCAGGGGTCGAGCGGGCGGCTCCGAAGCATCCGCTTGTGCTGAAGAACCTGTTTCGCCGCCCCCCCGAGAGCCCCACCAACCCCATGGTCAAGCCGCCTCCTCCGCTCACCTTCGACGTGGCCGACCTGTACCGCGGGCCGGTCGATCCCGGCGGCGAGGTGAGCGAAGAAGACGAGGCCCTGGACGAGAAGCTGCGCCAGGCCTATTTCTGGATCGTCAACAACGCGGTCATCAGCCCCCACTACGACCTGGAATACAACGACGGCCCCGCCCAGAGCTACACCTTCGGGGACACGCGCTCGCGTCTGGTCCTGCCCACGGCCCAGAGCTACTCCAGCTTCGTGCTGCTGCCCCTGCTGAACTTCGCTGTGCGCCGACGCTGCCTGCTGATAGGCGGACCCGGGCGGGGCAAGACGGCCAGCGCCGTGCTCATGGGCGTGCTGGCGGGCTACTCCCTGCAAGAGGTGCGCCGGGCCATCCAGCACGGCCAGCCCCAGATGACCATCTCCGACCTGCTGGGCAATCCCCTGCCGGCGGACCTGATCCAGGCCCAGAGCCTGGATCAGATCCGCATCTCCTGGCGGCGCTGGCTGGGCATGCGGGTCAAGATCATCGACGAGTACAACCGCATCCCCACCCGCACCCAGTCGGCCCTGCTCACGGTGCTGGCCGACAACTACGCCGAGATCCTCGACCACATCTACGAATGCCCCGAGGCCGCCTGGTACCTGACCGCCAACGACGACCAGGGGGGCGGGACCTACCAGGTGATCGAGGCCCTGCGCGACCGCATCGACGTGGTGGTGCGAGCGCTGCACTTCAACACCCGTTTCTTCTCCGAGCTGTTGACCCGGGTGGAGGAGGGCATCCGGCCCGAGGAAGTCGTCCCGGCCGAGCTCGTCTTCACCCCGGCCCAGAGCGAGCGGATGTACCGGGAGATCGCCCGCCTGCCGGTACCCACCGAGGTGCTGCGCCGCTTCGAGTTCTTCGCCAGCCAGTTCGAGTTCTTCGAGGCCGCCGGAGCGCAGCTCGAATACAAGACCAAGGACAACCTCAAGCTCTCCGGGCTCGATCCCACCTCGCTGGCGGCCCTCGACAGCGGGCGCGACCGGGTCAAGGACCTGGGCGTGCAGACCCGCAACGGGCTGTCGGTGCGGGCCATGATGAGCGTGCTGATCTTCGCCAAGGCGCTGGCCTACGTGCGGGGAGTGCCGGTGGTTGGGCTGGAGGACATGCGCCAGATCCTCCCCTTCGTGCTGCACGACAAGCTGACGCCCGACCTGGACGCCCCCTTCTTCGAGGCGGCCGGCAACGGCGTGCTGCGGGTCGACCGGGTGAGCTGGATCCGCCAACTGTTCGACCTCTCCTGCCAGGAGTACGACCGGCTGGGCCTGGACAAGGACGACCCGCTGCGCAAGCTCTCCCAGGACTTCGCCCGCGGCCTGGAGGGCCTGAGCGAGCCCGAAGTCAAGGCGCGCCTGGTCGAGATCGAGCGCCTGCTGGCCTCCTGGAGCAAGCAGCGCAAGCTGTTCGGGCACCTCTATGACGACGTGCTCTACCTCAAGTATCTCCATCAGCGTTACACCAACTACCGGGCCTGGCTGCAGTGGAAGAAGGCCTGAGCCCCGCTTTCGAGCGAGTGCTGCGAGAGCGCCGCGAGCGCTACAACGCGGCCTTCGCCCAGGCGCGCCACCGCCGTCCCGGCCTGAAGGGTCCGGTCTTCCTCGAGCACCTGCGCCGGAGGCTCGATCCGATCGTGGCCGCCCTGCCCGAGGAGGGCCGCGTGGGCGCCACCGACGCCCTCTACGACCTCTCCCTGGAGCTGGTGGCCTGCGACCTCTTTGTCTGCCATCCGGTGGTGGCCGCTGGCTGGGAGCGCCTGCTGCCCCGGGTGGCTCCCCTGCTGGCCCGGGCCCCGCGCAAGCTGGCCGCCAGTCTGACCAACGCCCTCTACCACCTGGACGAGCAGCCTGGGGCGCGCGCCAACTGGTGGCTCGAGCGCATGCTGGAGGTGGCGGTGGACGAGCATCTGCTCGAGGTGGGCCAGGTGCTGGCCTGGCGAGCCGGGCTGCCCCACTACCGCGAGGGGGCGCTGGAGCTGTGCCAGCGGCTGCCCAGCGAGCTGACCGGGGTGAGCCCGCAGCTGCTGGAGGCCTTGCGAGGCGACCCCTGGCTGACGGTGGAGGATCCGGCCCCCGGCCCGCGGCCCCGGGTGGTGTTCCGGGTGGGCGGCTTCCGCGGCTTCGGAGGGCCCTTCCTGGCCCCGCCCGAGCTTCGCTACGCGGGCCAGAACCGGTTCTACGTGGGCGACGGCGAGGGCTGGTGGCTGCTGGTGGTGGACGGCTACGGCACCAGCCTGCACCGCCTGGCCGCCGAGCCCCGCGGCCTGAAGAGCGAGGGTCCGGGGGCCCGGGAGGTACCCGAGCTGGCCGGCTGCTCGCGCCATGCCTCGGGGCCCCGCACGGTCGCGGCCTGTCGCGAGCTCTCGCACTACGTGCTGCTGGCCGCCGTCTAGTCCAGGGGGGGGTAGAACGAATGGGGGCGTGCGGGCTGAGCCCAATCAAAGAACTTTCAGTCTGGCCTGCTAACGTATCAGGCGTGAATATCCGTCCCACCGGTGTGACCGCCCGACCCCGCCCGGCGGTCTCTTCGCCTGCTGCCGACGACTCGCTCGAGCGCGTCGCCCAGGATGTGCTGGACACGGGGGTCGAAATCCGTGCCAAGCGGCGCTGGTGGTTCGGCACCCGCAAGCTGGATGCCGCCGAAGCGGCCGAGAAGCTGCGCGAGGCCAGGCGCCCGCTTCAGGTGGTGCGCCAGGGCGTCACGCTGCCTCTGCTCAGCGCGCAGGACCTGACCGAGGTGGCCGTGTTCAGCGGGCTGCGTCCGGTGCAGCTGCTCCCCCACGCGGCCGTGGCCGAGCAGCTCCAAACCCTGGAGAAGCTCGGCCCCACCTTCGTGAACCCGGAGGGGCTCAACGTGGGCGGCTACGGCGCCTACAACGCCCTGACCGATCCGGCCCACAAGCTGAGCGTGCAGTTGCAGGTGAACGACCAGAAGCTGGCCCTGGAGCTGGCCGGATTGCCCGGGCTGGCGGCCTTCTACCAGCACGATGCGCTGGGCCAGCTCGAGCTCAAGGGCTACCAGTTCTTCGATGACCAGAACCGGCGGCGCGCCTCCTACGGCGATACGCAGCCCCGCCATGTGGGCCGCAACAACGAGCTCTGGCTGCCCGTCCAGACCCCCGACCTGGAAGCCAGCCTGGTCCGCTTCGCCCGGCTGCGCGAAGAGTCGCAGAGCGCCACCCTCGCCCGCCAGCTTTTCGAGCTCAAGCCCGGGGCGGCCGAGATTCAGGGCCTGATCACGCAGTGGGGAGATGCGCGGGTCATGCCGGCCATCCTGCGCGAGGTGGAGAAGCTGCCCACCAACGAGGTGGTCCAGCTCGGCCAGCAGCTCACGTTGGGCCTACAATCCCAGAAAGGCTTCCTGGAGCTCTTGCAGGGCCGCCCCGAAACGGCCGCCGTGGCCTCTGTCGCCCTCCAGGCGCAGGAGGGTCTCAGAAGCGGTGATGTGGGCCAGGCCCTCTTCCAGGCTGCCCTCAAGCTGCCTCCCGTGAGCACGGGGGTGGAGGTCAGCCGCTTCCTCGAGCAGGTCGCCGCGGCGACCGAGGGCAGTCAGGACTACTATCGCTCGCAGGATCGAGTCTGCCTGGGCAAGTCGATCGTGTCGATCCTGGGCCAGTACCCGGACACCAGCGCGGGAGCCGCCCGACTGGCCGCCTGGGAACCCGACGCACCCTTCGGACCGGCCCGCGAGCTGTTGAAGAACCCCACCGCCGCAACGCCAGAGGAGCTGCGCGCGCTGGCCCTGGGAGCCGAGAGCGGAGACCAGAAGCTGCGCGCGAAAGTGCTCCAGGAGATGAAGGCCGACCCGGCCACGGCGCGCTCGGCCGAGCTGGCCGAGAGCGCGGTCGCAAAGTGCACGACCGAGCCGGGCAAGATGGCCATGTTCAGGGCGGCCGTGAGACATCCCCACGTGCAGGATGGAGTGCAGGCGGCCGCCCTGTTGCGCGACGCGGCCGAAGAGGTTGGCCCCGCCGAAGATTACTACGCCACCCAGACCAGGAACAACCTGGGCAGCATCGCCCTGGAGCTGCTCCAGGAGTTCCCCGAAACGCAGACGGGAGCGAGCCGCCTGGCCAGCTGGGCGCCAGGCTACCCCTACGGACCGACCCGGGCTCTGCTCAAGAATCCCACAGCCAGCACTCCTGAAGCGCTGCGCCGGGTGGCC
>CAZWUN010000081.1:0-16597 GCA_964637145.1 uncultured Burkholderiales bacterium | reverse complement strand
TCCTGGATAGCCCCGAGAGCCAGGCCAGCGTGCTTTCCGAGTTGGGGATCACCCCTCAGGCCCTGGAGAGCCACCGCTCCGAGATCGCGGCCGGGATGGGCCTGAGCCGGTTGCCCTCCGAGGTCGAGCCAAGCTTTCAAGAGGTCAGCGACCTGGCCCTGTCATCCCTGCGTCGGGAGCATGACGGCATTCCCTACCAGCTTCGCCTGAACGGGGTTCCCGACATTCGCCTGACCAGCAGGGGCTCGGCCCCTTACTGTCTGCCCTGGCAGATTCAGGCGGATGGCCGCGCCTGGCGCTCCTACTCGCCTCAACTCTCCCTGGCGGTTGCGAAACTGGCCCGGGACCTGTCCTTCGAGCCTCTCAGCCCGCGCGAGGAACGCTATCCTCTCGACCAGCCCCTGGACGGACGGCGCTACTGGAGCCAGGAGTTCTGGAGCGACCCCTGGGCCTTTCGTCCGGTGGACGAGAGATTACGGCTCTTTCAGCTCAGACAGTCGCCGGGCTACGCAGAGCTGGCGCGCCAGGTCTCCTTCCCGACCGGCGGATTCAGCCTGGCCCCCGACCTTCTTCATCTCCTCCTGATCCCTCGGCAAGGAAAGCTTGCTCAGGTCGAATGGACAACCTACCTGGAGAATGGCCGACCTCAGGGCACCTGCCGGCAGGTGCTCGAGGCGATGCAGCAGGCAGAAGCGGTGCTATCGCGTGAGCACTGGGTGGAGGAGTGGCGCCAGGCTGGGAGAGAGCGGGCCATCAACCTGCTGGTCCAGCCTACCGAGACCACCCTTCACCTGGTGGACGGATCGGGGGACCTGAGAGCCATCCTGAAGGCCCGGGCCGGCTGCGTCGCCATCATCCAGGCGAACCCCAGCGATTCCCCCCGTCACTGGCTTGACCGAATGCGCGTAGTCGAGGGGGCCCGGCCCATCCTGATTCGCAACGGCCAGGAACTCCCCGCCGCCCCCTCAAAGCCCCCCGGATGACGCAACGCA
The DNA here is from genome assembly GCA_964637145.1 of uncultured Burkholderiales bacterium. Taxonomy (GTDB): domain Bacteria; phylum Vulcanimicrobiota; class Xenobia; order Xenobiales; family QWHO01; genus QWHO01. The sequence continues at coordinate 15,605 of CAZWUN010000081.1, read as the reverse complement.
GGCGCATGGGTCGATCCGACCTGGAGGTGGCTCCTTTCTGCCTGGGAGGCAACGTGTTCGGCTGGACGGCCGACGAGCCCACCTCCTTCGCCCTGCTCGACGCCTTCCTGGACGCCGGATTCAACTTCATCGACACGGCCGACGTCTATGCCCGCTGGGCTCCAGGCCTGCAGGGGGGTGAGTCGGAGACGGTACTGGGGAACTGGTTCGCAGCCCGCAAGAACCGTGAACGGGTCGTGCTCATGACCAAGGTGGGCGGCCCCACCCCCAACGGCAAGGGTCTCTCGGCCAGCTACATCCGAACCGCCCTCGAGGCCTCGCTCAAGCGCCTGCGCACCGATTACGTCGACCTTTACCTCTCCCACCACGACGACCCCGATACCCCCATGGAAGAGACGCTGGAAGCCTACGCCGAGCTGATCTCCCAGGGCAAAGCTCGATTCATCGGTTGCTCCAACTTCAGCCCCGAGCGCCTGAAGCAAGCGCTGACCCACAGCCCACGCTACGAGTGTCTTCAACCTCAGTACAGCCTGATGGAGCGCAAGGGCTACGAGGACGAGTTGGAGGGGATCTGCCTGCGCGAGCAGGTGGGCGTGACGGGCTACTATTCTCTGGCCAGTGGCTTTCTGACCGGCAAGTATCGCTCGCAAGCAGACCTGGCCAAGAGCGTGCGGGGTGCCCTGGTGAAAGGCTACCTGGACGAGCGAGGCCAGAGGGTGCTGGGGGCCCTGGACGATGTGGCGGCCCGCCACCAGGCGACCCTGGCCCAGGTGTCCCTGGCCTGGCTGATGGCCCGTCCCAGCGTGACAGCGCCCATCGCCAGCGCCACCAGCCTGGCCCAACTTCAAGAGCTATTGAAGGCTGCCGCGCTGGAGCTCTCAGCCGGGGATGTGGAGCAACTCGACCTGGCCAGCTCTTGACACTTGAGGGAATGCGCTGCCCGACGCGGAATGCCGCAGGGCAAGCATGGTCGTGACTCCCCACTCCGAGATCGATGATTTTCCCCGCCTGACGGGCCAGGAGGCCCTCTGGCCCTATCTGCTGGCTTCGGCCCTTTTGTTTCTGCTGGGGCTCTACCTGATCCTCACCCCGGGAGCGACCGGGCCTCAGGCCGCGCGGGATCGGGCCCCCATCGAGCAACTGGGGCTGAACGCCCCCCGACCTCGGGAGAAAGGCAAGAGGACCCTTCGCCTCGGCTTTCTGCCCGGAGCCACCTTCGAGCGCACGCTGCAAGAGCTGGCGGCCGATCTCGAGCAGCGCACCGAGGGGCGGATCGAGCTGCTCCCGATGCCAGGCTTCAGCCTGGAGGGGCGCGCTCTGGGCGAGCTCGAGCTGGTCAACCTGGTCTCGCTGGGGCGACTGGAGATGGCTCTGTGCACCACCGCGCCCCTGTCCAACTACAATGCTCGCTTCGAGGTGCTGGAGCTGCCCTTCTTGCTGGAGACCTACGAGCAGGCCGATCGCCTGCTGGACGGCCCGGTGGCCGAGCGTCTGAACAAGGGCCTGGAACGCCACCAGCTCAGAGGGCTGGGCTATCTGGAGATCGGTTTTCGCATCATCTCCAGCCGCGTTCCCATGCCCGGCGTGGACGACTTCCGCGGCCAGCGAATCAGGGTGATGGAAAGCCGCACCAGCCTGCACCTGGCCCGGGAGCTGGGGGCAGAAGGGGTGGCCTGCCCGCCCGATCGGGTCTACGCCATGAGCCGGGACAAGACCATCGAGGGCTCGGATCGAACCCTGCCCAGCTACTGGGCGTCGAGGCTCTACGAAGTGCAGCCCTACATCACCGAGACACGCCACATGTACTCGGCCAAGGCCATCCTGATCAACGAGCTGGCCTATGACAGCCTCTCGCCCGAAGACCAGCAGGCCCTGTCGCAGGCCGTGGAGCAGGCCGAACGACGCCACCGCCAGCGGCAGCGGGCCGAGGAAGAGGAGGTCCGCCGACGCTGTCAGGAGCGCGGCATCACTTTGTTTACCCTGAGCCCGGCCGAGCGCGAGAAGTTTCGAAAGCTGTGCCAGCCCCTCTACGAGGAGTTCGAGCAGAGCGGCGAGACCGGGCTGCTGCAGGAGATTCGAGCCCTCACCCGGCCGTGAACCCGGGCCTTCGGTACCATTCGTCACTGAACGAACCGGCGGGATCCCCCATGATGAAGGTCGAAATCATGTGAAGGAGGGTCCCACCATGTCCGAGCTCAAGATCCTGAAAGAGCAGATCGCCGATGACTTCCAGATGACCTGGAGGATTCTGGGAGAGACAGCCGACCGGCTCGACCAGCGCATCGACCGCATCGTGCTCGACTTGCAAAAGCTGGGGGGCGAGATGTCCCAAGGCCTGCGCCAGGTGCAGGGCCGCATGCGCCTGCTCGACGAACGCTTCGGCAAGTTCGTGGGCGTGCTCGAGCAGGAGGCCAACAGGGCCCACGAGCGTCTCGACGACCACGAAGAGCGCCTGCGTCGATTGGAGGACCCGGCCGCCTGAGGCAACTCAGGGCGTCTTGCTCTGAGCCTGCAGATAGGGGCAGTTGCGGTTGGCGCCGGCGGTGCGGTAGGCGGCCAGCCGGGCCCGGTTGAGCTCGCCCCAGGGCCGCAGCACCTCGCGGTCGGCGGCCTGGCTGTGGGGCTCTTTGTTCTTCCAGACCGAAAAACGAGTCTGCTCGGCCAGGTCGGCCTGCCGCCTGGCCTCGGCTGAATCGCTCTGGCGGGGGATCACGATCTCGCCCGCCGTCACCCAGGGCCCGCTCCAGCTCTCGCGGGCGTCGTAGGGGTCGTCCCCGGTCTGCATGAACTGAAGCTCCAGGCGCCAGCGCGTGTCTTTCTGACTGGCCCGCTGCTCCATCTCGCTGGCCTGCCGCTCGGAAGAGGTGGCCCCCCTGCTCGAAAGGGGCGTGGCATCCCCCTCGGGGACTGCCCGCAGCTTGACCAGGTATTCCTTGCCGTCCTTGCCCTGCAGGGCAAAGGGGGCCCGGCTCCAGGCCGTCAGGCTGGCCAGGCTGTCGAGCTCGGTGCGCATGCGCTTGACATCCATCAGCATCTTGACCCCGCTCAACGGCCCCACCTCGCTGGCGATCCGGCCCAGGCCGACCAGCTTGTTGGGATGGTTGATCATGTTGAACAACGCCAGCTGGGATTCCGCGTCGCGGGCCTGGGAAACCTCGGTGAGCGGGCTGCCTCCGGTCAGCAGGATGTCGGTGGCCTGCCCGTCCGTCCCGTAGAGCTCGAGCGCCATGCCGAACATGCTGGCCCCGTCCGGGCCCGGCTCGTTGCTGGCGTCGGAGAAGCGGATCAATCCCTGCTGGCGGTCTTCCCTGAAGAACTGAAAGCGCTTCTTGAGGTCGGGATTCCAGTGCACCTCGACCCCGCTGCCAAAGAGCTGCTGGCGATGCACTGGGCGGCACATGCCGGGGGTGCCCTCCACCTCGGCCTGGCGGTGCTGCAACCCGGTGATCTCGCGCCGGGTCTGATCGTCGAACAGCACGGCCTCCTGCCCTCTGCGGGAGTTCTCGGGCACGTCGGTGGCGGCCGTGGCCAGCACCGGGCCGAGATCCCCCCAGACCAGGGTGGGCTGGCTGACCGGCAGGCTGAGCGCAGCCGGAGCGGGGAGCGCGGGCCGCGACTGACGCGCATAGTTCTCCACCTGCTGGAGAGCATCGAGCTCGGCGGGCGCGCTGGCGACCGGGCCCAGGCCTCGGAACGAGGTGGGCGGGGGGAACAGGTTGACTTGCATGGCCCCCATCCAAACGATGCCTCCTGAAAAAACCCTGAAGGCCGACTTTTCAGAGATCTTTCAGGCCGGGCATACTACCTTTCGTCCGCTCAAGCAAGAAAGGACTCCCATGGTCATCACCGCCGCCCAGCCCACGATTTCGCGCTCCCATCGCCCGGAAGACACCCTACAAGCCGCCCGCCGATTGCTCGAGCAGAACCAGGTCGAGCAGGCCATCGCCCTGCTCGAAGCCTCCCCCTGCGCTGCGTCCTCCCCGGCGCTGCAGGCCATGCTGGGAGCCGCCTACTTCCGCAAGGAAGACTACCAGGCAGCCATCACTCACTATGAGAAAGCCCACCAGCTCGAGCCCGAGAACCCCGAGTACCGCGAGCGCCTCGAGCAGGCCGTCTCCAACCAGCTCAGCGACGTGAGCTACGATCCCGGCAAGCATCCCTTCGACAAGGAGGTGCTGCTGGGCGCTCCCCGTCCGGGCGAGGTCAGCGAGCAGGGGGCCAACCACACCCCCGAGCGCGGCAGCCTGGCCCGCCGCCTGGCCATCGGCAGCCTGAAGGTGGCCGGCTACGCCGCCGGCGCGCTGATCGGCGGGGGGATCGGCCTGCTGGCCCGAGCCTTCGGCCAGCGCGAGGAAGACGAGGTCTGGACCACCTGGTCTCGCAAGAACTACGTCAAGGGCCTGCTCACCCTGGCCCAGATGCGCTACGAGCTCGACCACAACAACCTGCACGACAGCTACCAGGCCCAGGGGCAGCTGGTGGGCTTCGTGCAGCCAGGGATGAAGGCTCCCGAGTGGACCACCTGGGCCCGCACCGCCGACGGCAGCTGGAACAACCCCGAAAATCCCAAGGAGGGGGCGGCCGGCACTCGTTTCGGGCGCAACGTCCAGCCCTCTTCCACCGTGGTGGATCCGACCACCCTGCTCGATCCCAATCCCCGCGAGATCAGCCGCGTCCTGCTCACGCGTGATCAGGGCTACAAGGCCGTGCCCTTCCTCAACCTGATGGCCGCCTCGTGGATCCAGTTCATGGTCCACGACTGGGTCAGCCACGGTGAGAATCGCGGCGCTGATGCGGGCTTCTACGAGATCCCCCTGGACTCCGACGACCCGGTGCGCCAGAAGAACCACATGACCCACATGTTCGTGCCCAAAACGGCCGAGGATCCCACCCGGCGGCCCGAGGAGGCCGGCACCCCTCCCACCCACGTCAACGAGGTGACCCACTGGTGGGACGGCTCGCAGATCTATGGCAGCGACCTCGAGACCCAGAAGAAGCTGCGCTCGGGGCAAGACGGCAAGATGCGCCTGGACGCCCGCGGCAACCTGCCGCTCGGCTCGGACGGCGTGGAGGAGACCGGCTTCCGGCGCAACTGGTGGCTGGGCCTGAGCATGCTGCACACCCTGTTCGTGCGCGAGCACAACGACATCTGCGACATGCTCAAACAGCAGCACCCCGACTGGAGCGACGAGCGCCTCTTCCAGGTGGCCCGACTGATCAACGCCGCCCAGATGGCCAAGATCCACACCGTGGAGTGGACCCCCGCCATCCTTCCCAACCGGCTGCTCAACGACGCCATGAACGCAAACTGGTCAGGCGCCGTCAGCCACCAGCTGGTGGACCGAAAAGACCGCAAGACCGATGCCCCCTGGGAGCCCACCGACCACATCCTGGGCGGCATCGTGGGCCACCACACCGACAAGTTCGGCATCCCCTTCAGCCTGACCGAGGAGTTTACCGCCGTCTACCGCCTGCACTCGCTCCTGCCCGACAGCCTGCAGCTTCGCAAGATCGGCGACCAGGACGGGGTCGAGGTGCCCCTGGGCCAGACCCGGGCCAAAGCCTCCCACCGCATCACCGACTCCCTCTCGATGGCCGACCTGTTCAGCTCGTTCGGCACCATGCAGCCCGGCCAGCTGGTGCTGAACAACTACCCCAAGACCCTGCAGGACCTCAGCATCCCGGGCTTTGCCGCCTACGACCTGGCGGCCATCGACATCCTGCGCGACCGCGAGCGGGGGGTGCCGCGCTACAACGAGTTCCGCCGCCAGCTGCAACTGAACCCCATCACCAGATTCGAGGACCTGACCGACGACGTGAAGGTGGTCAGCGAGCTCAAGCGGCTCTACAACAACGACATCGAGAAGATCGACCTGCTGGTGGGCACCCTGGCCGAAAGCCACCGCCCGGAAGGCTTCGGCTTCGGCGAGACCATGTTCCAGGTCTTCATCCTCAACGCCAGCCGCCGCCTGCAGGCCGACCGCTTTTTCACCACCAGCTACAACGCCGAGACCTACACGCCCGAGGGGCTCGGGCGGATCGACCAGTGCACCATGAAAGGCCTGCTCATGCGCCACTACCCGGACCTGGCGGCCACCGGGCTGGGCAATGTGGAGAACGCCTTCGAGCCGTGGGACCAGGGAGCCCTGGACCCAGCCCGTCATCCTCTGGCCAGCTTGCGGGCCTGAGGTCACATCCCGGCAATCTTCGCCCCCCTCATGGGACGCTCGAGCAACGGAACGCTCGACGGCCTGGCCTCACCATGCCGGTATGCGAATCGATGCCATTTCTCCCTTCGTTCCCACCCATCGCGCAACCCGGGCCACGGCGGCGGCCCCCGCGCCTCCCGCCGACACGGTGGAGCTCTCCAGGCCCCCCCTCCCGACCCGCTCCTGGCTGTGGTCCTCGCTGGCCTCGGCCGGGCTCTTGACCGCCGAGCTGGTGCAGGGTCCCATCGGGGCTCGCCTGAGCGTTGTGCAGACGCTGGGCATTGAGGAGGTCCTGCGGACCTTCCAGGAGCAGGGCGGCAAGCTGCTGGGCGATAACAACCTGCTGGGCCTGGTGCTGACCCTGGGCAAGGAGAAGCGCGAGCTGACCAGCGAGCAGGCGCTGAGCGCACTGGTGAAAGGGGATCGTCTCTGGGTGCAGCCCCCGGGCCAAGAGGATCCGACCCGGGTCGTGCGGCTGGATACCCTGGCGGCGGTGGATGCGCTCCTGCTGGGAGCTGGCCCTGAGGTCACCTCCGCCCCCCACCGCGTGTGCGTGCTGAAGAACCTCAGCCAGGCCGGATACCAGTTCCCGGGTGGGCTGGTGCAGGCTTACACCGACTCGCGGGTCGAGACCGTGCGGCCCTCGGGCGAAAGGCCCAATCTGAGCCAGGCCAGGTTGGCGGCGGAGGACTACTTCCGGGTCAGCCACGACCCCAGCGCGCTCGAGCACCCTGATTTTGCGCTGGCGTTGGAAGCCAATCGCGATGCCTTCGAGGAGCCCCTGGAGGGGATCTACGCCGACGCCAGCGATCGCCACTGGGGCGCCGAGCTGAAGCACCGGGGGCTGGTGATCACCGAGTTGGATGAGCCGACTGTCCCCGAAGCCAACCTGGCCGCCGAGCGGATGCGCACCGGCCGGCGCGTGCTCGAGCAGGTCTTCGCAGAGAACGTCAACTACAACAGCGGACGGATCACGCGGGCGGTGGTGCACCGCTCTGGCGGGGTGGACCCGGTGGACGCCGCCGCGCTGCTCGACCGCATCCACCGCGCCGATCCCAATCACGCCTTTCGCTGCGACGTGGACGAGCTCTACGGGCGCGAGATCAAGAACGGACACCGCGGCCCCGAGCTGCTGGAGAGACTGGAGACGATGGCCGGGCTGATCCACGCCACCACCATGGCGGACGTGGAGGAGTCGACCAACTATCTGCAGGGCCGCGGCCCCATCCCCCAGTATGCCGCCCTGGCCCGGGTGACCGGCGGGGAAAAAGCGCGCCAGCTCCTGGACGCGGCCGGGCGGCTGGATCAGCCCGACCTGGACATGCTGGTGCGACTGGCCACGGCCCAGGCCCTGACCGGCAAGGAGGTGGACTGCAACCTGCTGGCCCGCGACTTCGAGCTACTCTCGCAACCGGCCGGTAGCGAGGCGGTGCGGCAGGCCTTCGAGCAGGGCCTGCAGGACGGCCACCACGACCTGACCGCCCTGCGGGCCCTGGCGGCCCTGCGCCAGGTCTCCCAGGAAGAGCTGGAAAAGCTGAGCCGCCTGGTGGAAGAGCCCCGCGTGGACCTGCCCGCCGTGCTCACCGGCAAGCTCCCCGGTGAAAGTCCCCAGCAGGCCTTTGGCCGCTACAAAGAGCTGCAGGAGAGCGAGGCCGGGCCGGCCGTGGCCGCACGGGTCTTTCCCTGGCTCGGCCCGCACCAGGAGGAGCTGATGAAGCTGGTGGACAGCCTGGCCCGGCTGCGACGCGCCCCGGAGGCCGGTGAGGTCTTCCTGCGCCTGAAGAGGCTGGCCGGGGACGACCTCGCTCCCGCGGTGGATCGGTTCGTGCAAAACCTGCTGCTAAGCGACGACATCGAGCAGGCGCTCAGCGGGGTGGATCACACCCAAAGGGGAGCGGCCATCGCGGTGGAGGAGAACGTGATCCGCATCGGGGGGGCTTCGCTCAAGATGCGCCAGAACACGGGTAGCTCAGCCGGGTAACAGGTCCTCCGCCCTTTCGCATGATACACTCAAGCCATGCGGCGGGGCATTGCTCTCATTTCCACCCTTCTTCTGGCCACGGTGCTACTGGTCATGGTGCTGGGCATGGTCACCCTGGCTCGCCACCAGAGCTTCCGCGCCGTGGACCACGCCAACCGGCTGGCCGCGCTTTACGTGGCCGAGTCCGGGCTGGCGGCGGCTCTGGATCAGCTCTCCCAGAGCTCGGGATGGATCGACGGCTTCCAGAGCGAGCCCACGCTGGGGGGACGGGGCGTGTTCAGCGTCACCTTCAACACCACCGGGGCCAACTTCCAGGCCACCGACTCGGTCAACAACCTGGACGGAACCGTGGCTGTGGACGGCCCCCGGGGACTTGTCTCCATACCCGCTCACTCAGCCCTGATCGTCGTGGTGGGGCGGGCGGGAGGCAGCGAGCGCATCGTCGAGGCGATCGTCTCCCGCGGCCTCTCGGTCTCGACCCCTGGCCCGCTGGCCTCCAACGACCTGATCCGGCTGGAAGGCTCGCTCGAGGTCTCCGGGATCGAGAGCCTGGAAAGCCTCAATCCGGTCGAGGCCGGCATCCATTCCAACCGGGCCAGCGGCCCGGGAGCCACCATCGAGTGGAATCCCCTGCTGCCCACCGATCGGGCCCGGGTGTCGGGCAAAGTCAGCTCAGTGGATCCGTCCGGCTCGGCCATCGACTTCGGGAGCGACCCGTCCTTGTACAGCACGGCCGGCTTCGAGCTCGGCGCCGACCATCGTGCCCTGCCCAACCTGGACATCCCGGCCACCGTCATCGCCCAACGAAGCGCCACCGTCCCCACCCTGACCCCGGGCACCACCACCCTGCCGCCCGGCAAGTACTACCTCTCCGGCCTGAGCTACAACGGTGACCTGGTCCTGCAGGATGGAGCCGAGCTTTACGTCGAGGGAGACTTCGACGTCTACGGAGCCGTCCGCGGCGAGGGATCCATCTACGTGTCCGGCAGCACCCGCCTGCGAGGCGACACGGCCATCAACGGACAGAAAAAAATGGCCCTGATGAGCCATGGAGATGTCAGCCTGGAAGGGTTCAACGGCACCGCTTATCTCAAGAGCATCCCGGGTGCCGCTCCCATCCTGAACGACATCAACGGGATCCTCGATCGCATCGTCTACCATCTGGATAACCCGACCGATCTCAATACCGGCCCCTTTCTCGCCACCAAGGCCTATGCGACCCTGTTCGGCAACGGGCAGATCCTGGACAACCTCAAGCATCATCTCGGAAACACCAGCGCCATGGCGATGGACCCGGTGGCGGCCGCACCCTGGAAGTACGACGCAAACATGGAGTTCAACCGGATCGGCACTCTGGTCACGCTGCTCGAGTCGCAACCGGACTCGGAAGCGAAGGCCTTCCTGGTGGAGAAGCTGACCGGCTATCGGGAGTTTGCCAACAACCTGAACGCTCGCACCATCCCCGAGAAACAGGCCAACGTCCAGGCCTTCGTGGATACCGGCCTGCTGCTGCCCTACGCCATGGAAGAGGTCACCGACCTCTGGGGTGCCGGCCAGCTACCGCCGGGCTACGACATGGACAAGGCCCACGCCCTGATCCGGAGTCATATCGCCGCAGTGAGCTATGACAAGCTGGGGAATTCCTACTTCCAGGGCCTGGTTTACTCCAACGGCAGCATCTCGGCCACCAACCAGATCAGCGTGGTGGGGGCGGTGGTGTGCAAGGGCCAACTGACGCTGGGCAACGGCACCAGCGTCACTTACGTGGAGGACTTCTTCAGCGGCACGAACCCCCTGGTCATGGCCGGAGGCACGTCGCTCAGGACATGGGTCGCTCGCTGAAGCGGGGCGTCACCCTGGTGGAGCTGATCCTGGCTCTGGCCATCGTGGCCATCGCCATCATCGCCCTGGTCACCCTGTTCATCTCGGGCCTGAAGCTGCTGAGCCGGTCGGCCGATGTCCAGCGCTCCTCGGAGATCGCCCGCGAGACCGTGGAGGCCATCGTGGACATGGGCCACGCCCTGGCCCCCAGCGCAGCCGCTACCTTCGACGGTCGCAACAACGACCCGCAGGACGCCAACGGCTTCCCTCCTCCCCCTTATCCCGCCGCCACCGTGGAGGGCAAGGTCTACCCCATCTCCGTGTCGGTGGAGCCGCTCGGGGGTCTCAAGGTCGTCCAGGTGCGCGTTCACTATGCCCCGGGGGGAGACCTGTGGCTGGAGCGTTACCTGCACCCGTGAGAAAGCCTCGCGGAGCGACCCTGATCGAGCTGATGCTGGGCATCGCCCTGCTAGGGATGCTGCTGACGCTGCTCTTCCTGGTCTTCCACATGGGCTGGAACGCCTGGCGCTCGGCCAACCTGCGCAGCGACCTCAACGACCAGTCCCGTCTGGTGGTGCAGAGCCTGTCGCGCGACCTGGAAGCCAGCGTCTACGCCAGCCTGAGCCTGCAGGGAGAGGCGGTGAGCTTCCTCAGCGCCCGGGACAATAACGGGGTCTTCGCCCTGGATGCCAACGGCGACCCGGTCTGGCAGCGCTACGTCATCTTCCACCGCGACCCGGCCCGGGACGAGGTGGTGCGCAGCGAGCTTCCCCTGGTCGCGCCCCTGGGCACCCCTGAGCCGATCGAGGTGAACACGGGACAGCCCCTGGCCAGCTTCCTGGGGCCCGGACGGGTGATCGCGCGAGGGGTCAAGCGGCTGGCCCTGAGCGTCCCGCTCAATGGGCGCCGGGTTCGCCTGGAGGTGGATGTGGAGCAGCCTCAGCGCGGCGGCTTGCCGCCAGCCCGGATGACCCTGAGCTCGGCGGTGTATCTGCGCAACGACTGATGCTACCCCCCGAACAGGAAGTTGTTCAGGGCCCGCAGGTTCCGCTGGAAGAACCCGTCGGCGCCGCGGTTCCACTCCGTCTTCTTTCCTTCCGGGCCGGTGGCGCTGACCGAGATGCTGCCATCGGGGCGCTTGAGGTGATCCACCTGGCTGGCATCGGAGAACTCCTTCGGGCTGTCCACGCTGGGGCCCCAGGGGTTGATGGTCTGATCCAGCCAGCTCCCCACGCTCTCGAGCTTGCTCTTCGGCCCGTGCGACAGGCCCGCCTCGACGCCGCCCCCGGTGCCGTTGTTCACGGCAAAGAGTCCGTTCTGATCCACCAATCCGGAGAGGTTCTTCTTCTGATCGCTGTCGGTGATGCGAGTGGCCGTCCCCTGCGGTCCGGCCACCGTCTTGATGTCCGTCTTCGCATCGCCTCTGGCGTTCTCGCCGTGCACGTTGGATTCCAGGCCCTTCTCGGTCCTGGCCACCGTGCCGTGCACCGCCCCGCCCGCCTGAACCGTCAGGCCCGAGCTGACCGGAGCCACGGTGTTGGCATCGGTTCCCACGCTCTTGCTGCCGTCGGGATTCTTCTGGGCGGTGACAGCCAGCGACCCGGAGGCGTCCTCGGCCTCGCGCGTGATCTTCTGCCCATCCTTGAGCCCCTCGGCCGAGACGGTGTTGGCTTTGCGAGGGATGTTCAGCTCCCGCCCGTCGGCCAGCTTGTTGGGGTCAGTGAGACCGTTCTTGGCCGCGATGCTCTGCAGCAAGGTCTTGCCATCGGCCCCTTTGGTGTAAATCTCCTTCAAGCTGTAGCCCTGATTCTGCAGGACGCGCTCGAGGCAGTCGTTGCGGCCCTTCTTCCAGCCGTCCACCTTCACTTTGGCGTTCTGATCGTCGCTGCCGCCCTCGGTGGTCTTCTTCGGCGTTCCAGCTGAAGCGGAGTCGTCGCGCGTCGGGCTGTAGCCGTCGGCGCGGTTGGTCTCGGTGGCGGCCGAAGGCGTGGGACTTGCTCCCCTGGTGGCCCGGTTGGCGGCCGCGCTGGGAGCGGTCGTGACGCCGCCGGAGCGCTCCTGATCACCGGCTTTGGAAACGCGAGAATTCTGGACCTTCTCGGCCGCACGCGTGCTCATCTTATCAGACCCTCCTGAACCATGTGTATCTTGATCTCAGGCTAGATCATGCAGATTGGCCAGTTGCAATCGCCACGTTGCTGCATTGTAAAAGATGTGAACACGACGTAAACGATGTTGGCAAATCTGGGGATCAACTCAAGAAGCCTGAGCGATCACATCGTGGCCAGGGCGGTTCGAGCCTCCTCCAGGTCGGCGAAGCGGTCCTCGGGGTCCTTGGCCAGCATGCGCAGCATTACCGACTCGAGCTCGGCCGGGAGATCCTCGCGCAGGGAGCGCGGGGCCGGCACCTCTTCCGAAACGTGCTTCCAGATGACCGACATGTCGCTCTCGAGGAAGGGGCGACGTCCGCACAAGAGCTCATACAGGATGATCCCCATCGCATACTGATCCGAGCGCTTGTCCAGGCGGCCCATGATCTGCTCGGGAGCCATGTAAGCGGGGGTGCCCAGGGCGGTTCCGGTGGCGGTCAGCGGGGGGGAGTCGGGAGACTTGGCCAGGCCGAAGTCCATCAGGACCACGCGGCCGGAGTCGTCCACCAGGATGTTGGAGGGCTTGAGATCGCGGTGGACGATGCCGGCTTTGTGGGCCTGCTCGAGCGCCTCCAGGGCGGGGAGGAAAAGCTCCAGGGCGCGCGCCACGCTCATCCCCGAAGAGGGGATCAGCTCGCTCAGGCCGCGCCCGGAGACGAGCTCCATGGTGTAGTAGAGCAGGCCGTCCTGCACGTCGCAGGAGAAGAGCTTGACGATGCCGCGGTGATTGAGCTTGCCGGCCAGGCTGATCTCGCGCCAGAAGCGGTCGCGGAACTCGCCCTCCTGGCTGAACTCGGGACGGATGACCTTGAGCGCGACCGGGCCATCCGGACCCTCGGCCCGGTAGACGAAGCCCATTCCGCCCACCCCGAGTCGCTCGCTCAACACGAAGGAGCCGAAGCGCTTGCCCAGATAGGGGTCGCTGGAGTCGGCCTGGAGCCCGGCCTGCAGGCTCTGCAGGGCGTCGAGCTCGGAAGAGGCGGCCTGGCGGCGGCGTCTGGCCTCCAGAGCCAACCAGCCCAGGCCGGCAGCCACCGTCAGAGGGATCAGACCCAGCCCGAGCAGCTGGGGGTGCACGCGCACCCTGTCGCGCAGGCCGATCCAGGGAGAGGTGGGGGTCAGAGCGACCCGCAGCCCCGAGCGCAGGCTCTCCCAGCTGACTGCGAGCTTCTGGTCGGCGTAGCCGGGGGCGCGCGCCACCAGGTCGAGGTCTCCCAGGCGGCCCTGGGCGTCCAGGAACCAGTCGCGCTCGAAGAGCACCGGTCGATCGCTGGAGCCGATGAGGGCCAGGCCTCCGGGAGCGTCGGCGACGCGGTAGAGAAAGACCACGGGCGGAAACGAGCTCACGGTCACCTCGACCGACTCGGCCAGGGCCAGCCGGGTGAGCAGCAGCAGCACGAGCAGCGCTCTCACGGGTTGTCCCTCAGGCTGAGGCTGGTCTGGAACTGCTGACGCCCGGGCTCGGCACGGTGCGGGACCGGGTACTCGGTCACCAGGTCGACCGTGAAGGTGCGTCCCTGCAGCCGCGGCTTGAACGACGTCACCTGATCCATCATGGAGACGCTGGACGAGGCGGAGAGCGCCCGCAACTGGTCGGCGGCCAGGCGGCGCGGCCGGCTGGTGCTGGGAGCGGGGCGGTGGAGGCCGCGGGTCACCCGCCCCTCGGCGAAGGTGTAGACGACCAGCGAGTCTTCCCACACCTGCTGACCGGAGCTGGTCAAATCCTTCAGGCGCTGAATGGTAACCACGGCTCGCCCACCCTCCGACCAGATGCTGACGGCCCGGGCGCTGCTGGCGCGCAGGTCGGTGCGCAGGCGGTTGATGACCAGGCAGCCGAGTTGAAAGCGCGTGTTCTCGACCGTTTGAGCGGTGTAGACCCGCATCCCCCAGATGACCAGGGCGGCCAGGATGCTCAGCACCAGCGCGCTGAGGCCGAGGGCCACCAGCAACTCGGGCAAGGAGAAGGCGTTACGTCTCATCGTTGACCACCCGCACTTCCCGGGACAGGGTGCGGACCCGCCCCATCTCCTGCCACTCGAGCTCCACGCGCACGCTCTTGAGAAGCTCGGGATCTTGCCCTTCCACGGGATGAACCTGGACGCAACCTCGGAAGAGGCGCCCGTCCACGACCTGGCGGACCTGGGTGGTTCCCTGCAACTGGGAGAAGGCCAGCCCCTGGCGAGCCTCCAGCAGGCTCTGGGCGAAGGCCGCCGCTCGGTAAGACTCGCGCGCCCTGGAATTGGCCAGCACGGCCCCGGGCACCACGGTGGTGAGGGCCGTCACCAGCAGGCTGGCGATGGAGAGACTGATGACCGACTCCATCAAACCGTATCCACGTCGCTTGCTTCTCATCTGCGTCACCTCCGACTCCAGGGTAACCTGGATCGGCCCAGCGCTCAGTAACGAGTTGACGCGAGGATCGGTGATCTGGATCACCGTTGGCAGGGTGGACCTGGCTACCCGGTTGAGAAGCTGGCCGGGCTCAGACCGCTCGCAGCACCACTGCCTGGCGGGCCGGAATCTCCACCGCGACGCGGCCATCCTTCACCGTGAGCAGTTGCCCGCTGAGCGCGTCCTGAAGCCGGGTGCCCTCCTTGATCTCGGATGGCATCTCGAGCTCGCGCTTGCTGGCCTCGGGTGCGTTGTTGAGGGCCACCACCACCGAGTCCCTGGGGTGGAGACGGGCGAAGGCGTAGACGTCGTGGTCGGCCAGCACTTCCTTCTGGTAGCCGCGCCGCAGCGCCAGTGAATCGTGGCGAAGGTGAGCCAGAGTGCGGAAATGATCGGTCACGTCCGGTTTGCCGACAAACTCCATGTCCTTGCGGTTGCTGTCAAAGCCGCCATCCATCCCGGTCTCGGTCCCGTAGTAGAAAGAGGGGATGCCCCGCATCGTCATCAGCGCCGTGATCCCGAGCTTCAAGCGCTCCTGGCCGTGCGAGCCGGCGGCCGTGGCGAAGCGCGTCATGTCGTGGTTGTCCAGCATCGTGACCAGCAGGTCGGGGCGGCGATAGACGCCGTCTTGGGCGAAGATGTCCGACAGCCTGCGCATGTCCCCGTCGTCCTTGCCCCGGACCATGCGGAAGCTCTCGCCCGGGTGGGTCAGGATGTTGCTCATGAAGAAACTGAGGTTGTCGAGGTAGGTCGTGTCCTCGTTGTAGCCGATGGTATCGCGCAGCGCGAAGTTGAGGGGGAAGTCGAAGACCGTGTCGAGCGCGGCCTCGTTCTGGTAGACCTGAGTGGCCTTCGGTTTGGGGTGGTAGATCTCGCCGAGCAAGAGAAAGTCGTTGCCGGCGTGGGCGTGAATCTCGCTCGAGAGCTGCTTCCAGAAATCCTTCGGCACATGCTTGACGGCATCGAGCCGCATCCCGTCGATTCCGGTCTCGTCGATCAGCCACTTGGCCATGTCGATGAGGTAGCGGCTCACCTCGGGGTTCTCCTGAGCAA
>CAZWUN010000080.1:0-17059 GCA_964637145.1 uncultured Burkholderiales bacterium | reverse complement strand
TTGACCCGATCGTAGTCCTTGCCCGCCACCACAAGTCCGGCATGATGGTCTTCGGAGTGGCGCCAGACCACTTCGGGCGCGTTGAAGCGAGACAGATCGGGTTTTTCGGCTCGTGACAGGCAGATCAAGAGTCCAGCGTGCAGATTCTTAGGCTTGGGAAGCTCGTAGGGCTGCTTCACGCAGTAGGCGTGTTCCAGGCGGGCCCACTCGCGCCAGAGGTTGAATCCCGAGGCCTCTTCCACCAGCCGGTCGATGTTGGCGCCGCCCACCCTGGCCGCCAGTTCCAGGAAGTACAGCTGGCCATCGTGACCCTTGATGAACTCGGCGTGGGTGACCCCTCGCACCAGCCGCATCGCCTTGATCAGCTTCTCGTTGAGCTGCAGCAGCTCGCGATTGAGCGAGCTCTTGGGGTTCACGGTGTGGCTGAGGAACACCCCTCCCTCGTTCCAGATGTTGAAAGGCGGGGTCCCGTAGCGCGAGGCGACCTGGAAGAGCACTTTCTTGTCGTAAACGATGGAGTCGACGTGGAACACGTCGCCTGCCACGCAGCGCTCGAGCAGGTGGTAGGACTGCTCATCGCCCAGCTCGTGCACCCGACGCCACAGCTCTTCTTGACTGTGAATTTTCTTGATGCCAACCGCTCCGGCCTGACTGCGAGGTTTCAGCATCCAGGGCCCGGGCACTTTGCGGCTGAACTCGTCGATCTGCTTGTGATTGAGCACGTGCACGAACTCGGGCACGGGAATGCCTTCGTCTCGAGCCTGCACCCGCATGGCCAGCTTGTCGCGGAAGAACCGGGCGGTGGTGTCGCCCATGCCGGGAGAGCGCAGGTGCTCGCGCAGCGAAGCCGCTACCTCGACGTCAAAATCGTCCAGGGGGACGATGCGATCGATCTCGCGGGTTCGAGCCAGATAGCTGACTGCTCTGGTGACATCGGGCTGACGGTAGATGTCGTGCATGAAGAAACGCTCGTCGATGGCCTGCCAGGGCCAGGGCTTGTCCTTGAGGTGCTCGTTGGTCAGCAGCAAGGTGTTGCAGCCGAGGGCCCGGCATTCCTCGATGAAGGCGGTGCCCTTGTAAAAGCTCGCCATGCAGAGAAAGGTTACCTTCCGATCGGCCACGAGAAACCTCCGACAATGAAGTGAGGAGCCTGCATTCCCCCTTGGACCCGAACTTGCCTTCCCAGGATCCGCCTGCTGGGGCCGGGAAGGGAGCCCGATGAAGCTGCAACGAGTGCTCGTTATCGTGATGGACGGCTGCGGGGCCGGCACGGCCCCCGACGCCGAGCTTTTTGGCGACGTGGGGGAGAATGCGGGAGATACCCTGGTTCATCTGGCCCGGAAGGTAGGCGGATTGCGCATTCCGACCCTGCGCTCGCTGGGGTTGGGAAACTTCCTGGCTCTGCCTGGAGCCCTTCCGGTCGAGCACCCCCGCGGCTCCTACGGCCGTTTGACCGAGCGCTCGCTGGGCGGCAAGGACACCGTCACAGGCCACTGGGAGATGATGGGGATCGTGACCGAGAGCCCCTTTCCCACCTACCCGCAGGGCTTTCCGCCCGAAGTGATCGAGCCCTTTTGTGCCGCCATCGGCTCTCCGGTGCTCGGTAATTGCGCTGCCTCGGGCACCGAGATCCTCAAGCGTCTCGGACCCGAGCACCAGGCGACCGGTCATCCCATCGTCTACACCAGTGCCGACAGCGTCTTCCAGATCGCCTGTCACGAGGCGGTCGTCCCCATCGAGAGGCTCTACGAGATCTGCCGGATTGCTCGCGGCCTCCTGAAGGGGCAGCACTCGCTGCAACGCGTGATCGCGCGCCCCTTCGACGGAACGGCCGAAGGGGGCTATCGGCGCACCGAGCGCCGCAAGGACTTCCCCCTCTCGCCGCCCGAGAACGTCATCGATCGCCTGGCCGCCGCCGGGGTCAAGGTGGGTGGCATCGGCGTGGTGCCCGAGTTGTTCGACGGCCGCGGCTTCGCCTTCGCTCGCCGCACCCAGTCCAACGAAGACCACTACCAGGCCACTCTCGAGGCGCTGACAGAGCGCAGCGATCTGGGCTTTCTGTTCGTGAACTTCGAGGACTTCGACATGCTCTACGGCCACCGCAACGACTGCCCCGGCTTCGCAGCCGCGCTGGAGACCTTTGACGGATACCTGGCCGAGATTCTCAACCGACTGGGGCCCCAGGACCTGCTGATCGTAACGGCCGACCACGGCAACGATCCCACCACCCCGTCCACCGACCACAGCCGAGAGTATGCACCTTTGTTGCTCTTCAGCCCATCGCTTGCGGGCGGCCGGGACTATGGCATTCGAGAAACCTTTGCCGACATCGGGGCTACCCTGGCCGAGGTGTTCGGGGTGGAGCCTCCTCCGGCGGGCAGGAGCTTGCTGGCTCAGGGGTAAGCGCGCAGCCTGCGGTAGGGCTCGAGCAGATCGTTGGCTCCGTTCTCGAGCTTGACCTGAGCCTGACGCTCGCTCTGGTTCTGGCAGGCTGCCCGGAAGTCGCACCAGCGGCACTGGTTCGGGTCGGGGGTGTGCACGAAGGCCCCCTGCTCCACGATGGCCAGCAACTCGCCGATCAGGTCGAAGAGTTGCTTCGAATCGGGCCGATCGATGTGAAAGCGATCCTCGGCGGCTCGAATGGAGGGAAAGAAATAGGCGCCCGAGCTGACCTGGCCGCCCAGAAGCTCCTCGGCCACCAGAGCGTAAAGAGCGTGCTGAAGCTGACGGCCGTTGGCGAAGACGGCCCGAGCCGGGTGCGGGGGGCGGGCTCCGGTCTTGTAGTCGATCACCTGGTAGGTTCCGTCCGCCAGTCGGTCGATTCGATCGATGCGACCACGCAGGTTGAGTACCCCCGACGGACCAAGCTCGAGGCTGACCGGCTCGGAGCGGTCCAGGGGCTCGCCTTCATTGTCGGCCATCCCGAAGGTGACCTCTAAAGCCACCGGAGTGCGTCCCTCAAGTCGCTCCTCGTGGTCGAGGAAGTTGCCAAGGTCCCTGCGCAGGCCTTCGGCCTCTTCGGCATAGAGCGCTTCCGACACGGGCGGCATCTGTTTGCGCAGTTCCTGGAGCTTGCTCTCGAGCAGGTCGAGCAGCTCTCGCTCGTGCTCGTTCCGGCTGGGGCGCTGACCGGCTGAGCGCAAACGCCGCAAGAAGCGAGCCAGAAGGTCGTGCATGAGGCTGCCCCGTACGAGCGCGTCCAGCCACTGATCGGGGTTGGGTGAGACCAGCTCGCGGCGGCTCAGGCCCAGAGCTCGCTCCAGGAACCAGCGGAAGGGGCAGGCGGCCAGGGTCTCGAGCGCGGTGGCCGAGACAGGCCGGCCGGTGCGACGGGGGTCGAGCTCGCTGGCCTGGCTCACCAGGCCGTCATACTCGGTGAAAAGCGCGCTTTCCCGAGCCTGGACCGCCCGCTGGCCGCGTGCCAACCAGGGGTAGGCCTGCAGCACCCAGCGGGCCGCCGCCGGGCCAGTGGGGACCAGCCGGGCCAGCCACCACGAGCTGACCGAGGGAGCCGAGCCGGCCCGGGCGGCCACCACCGTGACCGGATCGGGCTCTTGCGAATCGGCCTCGGGCCCCCGCTCCAGGCGCAGGGCCTGCTTGAAGAGCCAGGAAGAGACCGTCTCGCGATTCTCCCGCAGATCGCGCACCGAGTAGCTGAAGACGGCCTGCTCGGCCTCACAGGTGGCCAGCCCCAGCAAGAGCTCGGAGACCTGCTCGTGAATGCGCTCCAGAGATGTGGGCAGGCCCAGCCCCGAGCGCTCGCCGTCGAGCAGGACCGGATCTTCGATGGGAGGGCTGAAGACCCGCCCTTCCTCCAATCCAAGCAGATAAAGATACCGTCGCCCTGAGCGGCCGGCGCCTTGCAGACCGCTCACATACAGGCAGCCGGGCCGAGGTCGGGAGGCGCCCAGGCGCAGTCGTTCCAGCCGCTCGCGCACCAACTGCAGAATCTGGGCTCGAGGGCGAGTGAAGGGAGTCAGACTGAGCAGCTCTCGCAGAGCCCGGGTGATGGCCGGATCAGCCTGAGGCCGTTGCAGGGCGAGCAGAGCCTCGACCAGTGCCCCCAGCTCGAGCTGGTTGCCCTGTTCGGTGGGGAGACGGTCGAGCAGCCCCTGGATCCAACCCCGGAGGGTCTCCACGCGCTGCGCCTGGGCCAGGCGCAGCTCGGCATGGTCGTGCTCCTCCTCGGCCTGGGCCCGCAGCCTCAGGCTGGCGGCCCCCAGGCCCCGTCGATAGGTCTCGCGGCCCCAGGTCAGGTGCGAATGGGTGAGGATCGAAGCCACCGCCCCCGTGAGCAGACCGTCAGGGGGCACCAGGTCGGAGGCCAGGATCAGCGAGCGCAGCTGGCTGGCCGAGAAGTCGCTCTCGATCCAGGAGAGCAAACCCAGAACGGCCCGTCCATCGCGGGTGCGGGCTGCTGGCAGTCCCTCTGAGAGGCTGACCGGCAGGCCCAGGCGACAGGCCTTCTCCCCCAGCTCCAGGCGCAGATCGGGCTGGGGGGCCACCAGCTCCACCTGGTCGAGCGGAATTCCCTGCTCGAGCACCCGTCGAAAGACTTCCTCCAACTCGGCGTCGCGCCCGCCAGCCGCCAGGGTTTGCACCCGGGGGACCTGGACGGGCCGTGTGAGCCAGCGCAGATCCGAGCCTCCGGTGACCACCTCGTCGGCGGGCCAGCTAGAAGGCAGGTCCCATCCAGGCAGCTCGGGTCGACAACCGCTCAGGCGACGACCTGGGAGGCAGGCAAGCAACTCCCGCGCCAGGCGGGGTAGCCTGAGACCTGGGAGCACCACCACGGGGTCGGTGTCAGCCATGGGGGCCTCGCTGACCCTCTGGACGGCCACCCGATACAGATCGGCCTGGTCAGCCAGGCGGTGCTGGCTCAGATAGCCTTCGTAAGCCAGCAGCAAAGACCGGAGCTCGGCGGCCTTTCGAGCCGGCTCGAGCTGCTCGAAGGGGAAGGTTTCGGCCCGGTAGCCCTCCAGTCGCAGCTCCAGCAACGAGGCCCAGAGGCAGTCGGCCATGCGCGGTTGCTCGGCCAGAGGGCGAAAGTATCCCGGACCGGCATCGCTTAGATCCAGCAGCAAGCGGAGCAGCAGGGAGGCGGAGAGACCCTCTGGCACCGGATCGAGGCCCGCTTCCAACAGGTGGGGAGCGGCCAGATCGCGAGCCAGGTCGTGCATGGTCGCAAAGCGGAGGTTGGCCCAGGCGACCCCGCTCAGGGCCAGCCGCTCGGCCAGGGTCCAGCCGACCGCCGGGGAGGGCACGATCACCCACTTGGGCGCGCCTGGCTCGCGGGCGCAAAGATCGGCCAGCTGGGTCAGGAACGGGTCGTTCATCGCCCGCGCTGGCGCGCTTCCGAGGGCCAGACGTTCATCAAGCAGCTCCATGAGGCGAGTGTAAGCGGGTCCAGCGACATGTAGCGTCGTCTTCGGCGCAGGCTTGCACCAGGTCCTGGGGAAGAGGATCGGGTGCTGCGCTGTCTGATGGTCCTGGTCCTGACGGTCTCGCTGGCCCTGGCCGCGACCGAAACCGAGTCGCTGGCTCAGTTCGTGCAGCGCACGTCCGGGCGGCAGGCTTACGGGGTCTACATGCTGGGCCACAAGGTGGGGTGGAGCCTGGTCGAGTCGCGCCCGGGTAGCTACCTGGGTCAGCCCGTGGCCTTATCCTCGGAAGAAGACTGGACCGAGATGGTCATGATGGGCGAGCGCACCGTCAGCCACGGAAAGAGCGTCACTTATTACGCCCTGACCGGGGAGGGACCGGTGGTGGCCTGCCAGGAGTGGTCGCTCGAGGACGGCCAGGAAAGCACCATTCAGGTGCAGCGCCACGCCAACGGATACCGGATCCAGCGCCGCAGCCCGGCGGGTGAGACGGTGCGCACCGTTGCGAGCGTGCGCGACAATCTGGCCGAAAGCCAGCAATTGGAGCGGTGGCTGGCCCGGGCCCGGCCCGGAGAGCACTTCTCCGACTGGACGTGCGACTGGAGTGCCCAGGATTGCGACAGCGAAACCCGCCTGACCTTTCAGGAGAGCCAGCCCCCGTTCTTTTTGCTGCAGTTGACCCAGCAGGGGGCCCGGGGAGAGATGCTGGCGCGCCCCGATGGCTCGGCCGAGCGCATCAGCATCGGCTCGGGAGTGGAGCTGCGAGCCGAGGAGGAAGGGCAAGCTCGCCAGCTCGATCCCCAAAAAGAGATGCTTGACTTGATGATGGTCCAGGGTGGCCGCGAGCTGGGCGAGGCCCGCACGGTGCGGGGCCTGACCATGGAGGTGGAAGGCCTGGACGACTTTCCCCTGCCTGAGTCACATCGTCAACGCCTCCAGCGCGAGGATCAACGCGTGCTGCTGGTGACCGGCGAGGATCTGCCCACCGACATGGGCCGGCCGCTGGCAGCCGAGGAGCGCAAGCGTTACCTTGCCTCCACGCCCGAGATCCGGGTCGACTCGAAGATGCGCGAGCTGGCCGGGCGCCACGGGGGCGGCTCGGATCCGCGCGAGCAGGCCGACCGCCTCAAGTCGTGGGTGTTCGCCCGGTTGGAGAAAACGGGGGCCCGCAACGCCTTCACCGCCCACGACGTGCTCCACAACCGGGCCGGCGACTGCACTGAGCACGCTCTGCTCCTGGTGGCTCTGCTCCGGGCGGCAGGCATTCCGGCCCGGGAGGTGGGCGGTCTGGCCTACGCCCAGGATGGGGGGTTCGCCTGGCATGCCTGGGCCGAGTTCCACGATGGACACCACTGGGTCAGCGTGGACCCGACCTGGGACGAGCTTCCCGTGGATGGCACCCACATCAAGCTCAACAACGATCCTCGCGATCTGGCCTGGATCAACCTGGTGGGCCGGCTCAAGTTGAAAGTTGTGGAAGTCGACTACTTCTGATCGCGCAGCTTGAGGGCCCGGGCCAGATCCTGCTGGGCTGAGGCGTACTCGGGGTCGAGTTCGAGGGCTTTCTGGTAGGAGCTGATGGCCTCCTCGAGGTCCCTGGGGTCCTTGGACAGCTCGGCGAACTTCCGCTCCAGGGCCGCACCCAGGAAACGGTAAGCCTGCTTATCTCGGCCGTCGAACTTGATGGCCTGGCGATAGCAGGTGATGGCCCGCTCGAGCTGGCCAAGCTGCAGATAGGCATCGCCCTTGTAGACCCAGGCCTTGCTGAAGCGAACGTCGGACTTGATGGCCAGGTCATACTCCTTGATGGCCTCGGCATACTTTCCCTGGGAGAAGAGCTCCTCGGCCCGCTGGAAGTGCTGGCCGGCCGCGGTCGTGGCGGCGGTGACCTTGCCAGCGTTCGGGTCTTGCAGGTAGCGAATGGCGTCGCGAGCGGTGGGGTTGTCCGGGTTCAGCTCCAGGACCTTCTTGTAGGCCTTGATGGCGTCCCCCTTGCGGGTGACCAGAAAGTAAGCCTGGCCCAGGCCCAGGTAGGCTCCTTCCGAGGTGGGAGTCAGCTCGGCGGCCTTCAAGAACATGGCGATGGCCCGGTTGGGATCGCTCTCCATGTAGAGGTGACCCTGCAAGATGAAGGCGTCGGAAAGGTCGGGATGGGTCTCGATCAGCCAGTCCACCACCGGGCCCGCCTTGGCCGGGACACCCTGCTGGATATAGTAGGTGGCCAGCGTCAGTTGGCCCAGGGCCCGATACTCCTTCTTCTCGGTCATGAACCAGTCGGCGTGGTCGATGGCTCGCAGCAGGTTGCTGGCTTCCTTGTCGCGACCCTTGACAGCAAGCTGCATGGCCTGGCGGATGGCCGGCACGACCTCCTCGCGATTGAGGGCCGCCTTGTTGCGGGTGAGGATCACATCCCACTCCTCGCTCTTGGCGTTCAGCATCTGGGCCAGAATCCCGTCCAGGGCGCTCTGGGCCAGGACGACCGCCGTCAGGCAGAAGACAAGGAGCAGGCGCAGCTTCACTTCTTGGCGACCCGAGACATCACGACCTGAACCCCGACCGTCTCCTCGCTCAGTTGCAGGTACTCCACCGAGTCGATGCCAAAACCCTCGTCACCGGCATGATTGAGGGCGGCCTGAAGCTCGAAGTCGCTGGGCCAGGAGCCCGGGTCTTCCTGGTTGACCACGGTCAGCACGCGATGCAGCCACCGTTTCATGATGGCTCCTCCGTGCCGGCCGCGGCCTGGGTGGCCAGAGCCAGGCTCAGCAACTTGCGCGCCCCCTGGTCGCAAAGCTCCTTGCCGTGCTCGAGAAGCCGCAGCTCTCGCTGGCCCGTGTCGAGATAGTTGCGCCACTCCTCGATAGCCCCTCGCCAGTCCTCGATCCCTCCCAGGAAAGCCTGCTCGGTCTCGCGCACCAGCTCGGCTCTTTTGCTGGCTTCCTCTCGCTCTTCCTCCGAGAGCCCCTCCAGATTGGTTTCGGGGGCCTGACCCACGGCCTTCTCCTGCTGGTCGATCAGCCCTTCGAACCAGACCAGCTCGGCTTCGAACTCGTCCTTGCTGATGCTCTTGGTCCGGATGGCCTCGACCGCCTTGTACATCCGGTCGAGGTTGGAGCTGGAGACCGGCTCCTCTGCCGGGGGCCGCGCACCCTCGGATTCCACCGAGAAAGTCGAGGTGGAAACGGACTTTTCCACCAGGATGGGCAGCGCACCGCCGCACTTGGCGCAGTTGCGCCGGTCGGGGGAATTGTAGAAATTGCACCGCAGGCAACAGACCTTGCCTTCCCGGTCGGCCAGGCCCTGAAGCGTCTCCCAGCAGGCGTGCAGCTCATCGGCTGACTCTCGAAGCCGGTTCGAGGCTGCCTGCAGCATCAGCACATCTCGCGTCTCGAAGAACTGCTCGAAGCCTTGAATGGCCTCCTCGTAGCCCTTCAGAGCTGCCACGGCCCGAGTTGCCTCTTGCTGCATCATCACTGAAGCCACCGGGGCGGCTGCCTTGACCGCCGTTGCCAGCGGGAGAATATCCTTCTTGAGGGTCTCGAGGTGCTCGGCCAGCAGGTCCTCATGACAGGCGCCCTGGGCCACGTCATAGGCCATGTGGATGACCAGGTTCACCAGCTGCGACTTGGTGGGGCCGGAGGTGCGCGCTCGCAAGCTGGCCAGAGGGATCAGCTCTTGCAGGTAGCGGAAGGTCTTGTCGGCCTTCTTCATCTCCTCGTCCACCAGGTAGTCGTCCTTGGCCTCGATCGCTTTGGCCAGCCGGTTCATGCAGCGAAGGTGGTCGTCGAAGGCTCGCCGCACGGCCCCGTACTCGCCCTCTTCAGGAGCCCCGGCCAGATCATCGAGGGCTTTGAGCGTGGTCAGACGCTCGGCGTTCACCACGCTGAGGAAAGTCTGCATTTCCGTCTGGTTGGAGCGGACCGCCTCCAGCGTCCTGATCAGGAGATTCAAGCTGGGGATGTCGGTCGGACCCTGGGCCAGCAGGGCCAGGTTGCGATACATCGAGAACTGCACGTCGAGCTGATAAGAGCATCGGCGCACCAGCTCTCCGCCCTGAAAGAGCTCCTCGGTGCTGCGATTGGTCACGGCCGTCCCCAGAAGATCCAGCCCGTGCTTGAACATCAGGAAGGTGGTCTGGATCTGCTCGATGATGTCCTCGCACTTCTCCTGAGCTTCAGGGGCGAGGTTCTCGACCGTTTCCTCCCATTCTTCCTGCATCGATTCCAGGCCCTGACGGGCGATGACCAGCGCCACCTCGAGCTCAGCCGGATTAGCCTTGCCCTCAATGACCTCGGAGACCAGCATTACCAGCGCCTTTTGTTGGGTTCCCTGCGTCATCGCCAACTCCAAAGACAAAAAATTTGCCCCTCACTTCCAAGAACCCCCGGCTCGTTCCTTTGTCACTCAATGAAAAAGCCGCCCCTGAGGGCGGCTCTTCCGAGAGGCTCCGTGGCGTTAGGTGTGGCCGAGGCGCGGGTCGTCGAACAGGTCGGTCACCTGTCCGTTGTGCACTCGAGCCAGGTCCTGGAAGCTCGGGATGACCTGGAGATTGTCCTTCTGGGTGTAGATGTTGCGGTAGATCAGGTCGCCGTTGCGGGCGTAGCCCATATAGGAGGTCTCGCCGTCGGCCTGGGTGCGCTCGCGGCCGGCAGTATCCCACGGGTCGAAGGAGCGGTGCTCGACGGTATTGGTCTTGTTGTTGAACTGGATGTTCTGGGCCCCGTCGTAGATGCTGGTGCTCTCGGTGACGCCCTGCGGGCCGGTCGCGTTCATGGTGACCTTGGTGCCGTCGGCCAGGATCAGGGTGCGGGTCTTCTCGTTCCAGTCCTTCACGTGCTTGCCGTTGACGTTCTCGTGGGGGTCGCCCCAGTGCTCGACCTTGTTGCCTTCGCAATCGGTGATCGAGACGCGGTCACCGTTCATGGTGATGTTGTAGCCGCCGCTGGTGGTGTAGGTGGCCGGCTTGCCTTTGCCATCCTGCTGGAGCGTGCCGCCCCAGTTGATGTCCTGCTGGCCCTGACCCTGCCCGGGGCAGCACTGAGGCGGGCAGCACTGCTGAGGCGGGCAGCACTGCTGCGGCTGATGATACTGGGGCTGGGGCGGGCAGCAGTAGCCGCCCGTCTGGGGGAAGCCGCCGAACTGCGGGCCACCGCCATACTGCGGGTAACCGGGGTTGCACCAGTTGCCCTGGGGAACCTGCGGACCCCAGCAGCCCTGCCCGGGCGGAGGATAGTTGCCGTGCTGCGGCTGCGGGCAGCACTGGTCTTGCGAGAACTGCTTGGAGACCTCACGGCCGAACAGCGCGCCGAGCACGCCGCCGATGACCGTTCCGATACCCGGGCACATCATCGAGCCAATGGCCGCGCCGGCCGCGCCACCGCCGAGCGTGCCGAGCAGGTGATTGGAGCCCTGGCCCGCGTGTTGACAATACTGTGATTCCTGGCTCTTGTCCTTGCCGCTGAACAGGGCGACGAGCCCTCCGATAAGAAGTCCTCCGGCGATTGCGGGCAGTGGCATTTTCGAATCCTCCTCCAGTTTTCAGGCGCAACTTCTGTGGGGTTTATCACGGACCTCTTTCAAGTGGTCAAGGGGGGCCATGGAAGTTTACAATCTGTTCACGCCGGCAACAGTCTTGTAAACAGTTTCGGTTTGACCGGGGAAAGCGGGCGCCCCGGCGAACCTGAGGCCGGTGGAGACCGAGTTGCACGATCTGCTGGCCAATCTGCGCCAGGAAGGCAGTCTGGATTCCCAGGGCCAGTTCAGTCTCGACTTTCTGAGCGCGCGCCACAAGCTGGCGCGATTTGCCCTGAGCGACCCCTCCCAGAGTATGCTCTGCCTGGTGCAGTCGGCGGTGGTGGGAGGGGCCACCTTGGTGGAGCTTCGCCAGAAACGCAAGCTGTTTCGATCCTCCTACCAGCTCACCCACGACGGCACCCCGCTCAGCGAGGTCGAGCCCGGTCGCCTGGCCCGGGTACTGATGCAACCGCTCGAGTCTTCCGAGCCTTACTTGCGGCGCTTCTCCATGGGGTTCAACGCCGTGGCCGAGACAGGTCGCAGCCTGGAGGTGCTCTCGGGCCGATCGCCCGAGGGATTGCACTTTCGGCTCGATCACGGTCAGTTGCTGGCCGATACCCGGCCCATGGACAACCTGCAGCCCTTGACCCGCATCGACCTGGGTCCGGGAGCGCTGGCCAGGCTGGACGTGAGTCGGTTGGCCTTCGCCGGCATCCCCATCACGCTCAACGGCAACCTGGTCAATCGTCCCTACTTCGGACGCTCTCAAAGCGCCGACTTCCGCCCCGGTTACTGGGATCTGGGCGCCTGCCCGGCGCCTCTGGGCCGGGCCGAGTGGTATCTGGTGGCCCCCCAGGCCGCTCCCGGCCTGCTGGCCGTGCCTCGTCGCAGCCGTTGCCGGCTTCGGCGCTACCAGGTGACGGAGGGCCTGCTGGGCGAGCCTCCGGCCGAGCCGGGCGACCCCCCTCTCCACCTCACTCCCTGGACCGCTCAGGGAGAGCCCCTGCTGGCCTGCCATGCCGTCTTGACCATGACCGGAAAGTCCCACTCCGAGCTGCACTGGGTGCGCCACGGCGTGGTGATCTCGACCGAGCGCAACGTCCTGGAGCGAAACGGCCTGATCGCCGTGGTCAGCGCTCAAGACCTCAACCTGGACGTGAGCGGCTTCGAGGTCGTTCATGACGAGCTCTATCGGCGCGTGCTCAATCTGCTCAAGCAAGGTTGCCTGTGGATGTATGAGTGATCATCCGGTGCCCTGATTGAGATTGTTGGCCGTGCTCAGGACCGAGGCGTTGAAGAAGGTATCCTTGTCCTTGATGATGGCCTGAGGGGGCAGCGAGTCATTGACGGTCTTGATCCCCTCCATCTTCTTGACGGCCGTGCCCAGCACCATCAGCTCGATGATCCCGCCCCCCAGCTGGTAGACGTAGGTCTTCAAGCCGACCACGTCGTCGGCCCCGCAGGCGGCCGCGTCCCGGGCCACGCGCGCCACCGCGTTCTCCCGAGCATCATAGATCATGGTCGTGAGCTCGGAGATCTCTCCTCGCACCAGGGACTTGAAGGCGGCCATGATTCCGCCGGCCAGACCCAGCGAGTAGACCGATACCCCCAGCACCAGCTGGATGGGCATGTAGCCCAGGTGGATCAGGTTCCACATCTCTTCATTGGTCAGGTCGCTGGTGACCGGGTTCTGGTCATACTCGGGAGGCAGCAGGTCGTGCCGCGAGGCGGTGCCGATCATCATCATCTCTTGCGTGCCGGCGAAGTTGATGATGGAGGTGCGGATGCCCACCACGGCGTTCCCGCCGGCTTCGTGGGCCTCGTGGGCAATGCGATCGAGAGCCAGGCGGCGGGTCCGGTTGAACACGTCGGAATACTGGGTGACCTCGCCTCGCACCAGGCTCTTGAACATGCCTGCCAGGCCCCCACCGATGCCCACCGAGTAGGCCACGTTGCCGAACACGAAGCGCAGGGGGTGAAAGCCGCAGTCAAGCTGACAGTAAAGCTCCTGTCCGTCGGCCGAGGTGGAGAACTCGAGCTCGGCCTGTTGCCCGCCGGTTTCCTTGCGAACGGTGCTTCCCACCGAGAGGAACTCGATCATACCAGAGTGCTGCACCAGCTCGCTGGTCACGCTGGTGATGCCGGCTCCCCCTCGCTGGCGGGCTTCCTTCATCATGCGCTCGAGCGCCATGGTGCGGCCATCGCGGATCACGCTGGTGACCTGGGTCACCTCGCCGCCGGCCAGGGTGCGTACCGCCGATCCCAGGCTGCCCACCAGGCCCATGCTGAAGACGCTGTTGCCGATCACCAGATCCCCGGGCTGGTAGCCCTTCAGGTGCATGCAGTAGATTTCGTTGCCCGAGAGACCCGTGACGATGGCCATGGCCGCCCCTCACTTCCTGGTCGAATAGACCAGCGCGATTACGACGATGCCCGCCAGAATGCCTCCCACCACGTCGGTCGGGTAGTGAGCTCCAAGGTAGACGCGGGAGATTCCGACCAGGGGGATCAGGGCCAGTGTCAGGGCCGCCAGCCGGGGATGGCCGTGACGCAGAAGCAGGGAGGCCAGAAAGCCATAGACTGCGGCGGCGGCCATGGTGTGGCCGGAGGGGAAGCTGTAGAACGGCTCCTGCACCAGCGGAGCAAAAGCGGCGTCGGGCCGATCCCGCCGAAACAGAGCTTTGAGGGCCGAGTTGCCGATCAGATTGAGCAGATAGACCGCCACCAGGGCGCGTCTCTCCCAGTGGTCGGTCAACCGCAACGACACGACCATCACCAGCACCGCCAGCAGGCGGTTGTCGCCCAGGAGCGTCAACAGGCTCATCGCCGTGGTGAGGCCGACCGTGCGGTAACCCCGCAGGGGATCGGCCCAGAAATGCTCGAAGGCCAGCTCGTGGGTGCCCAGAACCAGCGCTGCCAGCAGGGCCAGCGCGCTCGTCGAGCCAACCAGAGCCATACGCCATCTCACGCAGGCTCCTTTTTGCCGCCGTGCTGACAGACCTGCCCGCCCGAGAGCTGGCCCGCATGATCCGGGTGAAGGAGGTCTCCCCGGTGGAGGTGGCCGGCGCTTTCCTGGCCCGCATCGAGGCGGTGAATCCTGCGCTCAATGCCGTCCTGTGGTGGGATCCGGAGTGGACGCTGGAGCAGGCGCGCAAGCTTGACCCCGATGGGCCCGTCGGGGCGCTCTGGGGGGTACCCTTCACGGTCAAGGACTCGCTGGACGTGGAAGGGGCGGTCACCACTTACGGCACAGCCGGTCGGCGCGGCTGTCGCAGCCAGCAGGATGCCTCGGTGGTGGCCAGGCTGCGCCGCTGCGGCATGGTGGTGCTGGCCAAGACCAGCCTGCCCGAGCTCTGCATGGGGCTCGAGACAGACAATGCGCTCATCGGGCCCACGCTCAATCCGCACGATCCCGAGCGTACCTGCGGCGGGTCGAGCGGGGGAGAGGCGGCTTTGCTGGCCGCCGGGGCGACCCCGTTGGGGCTGGGCAGCGACACGGGTGGAAGTATCCGGCTGCCCTGCCATTACTGTGGGGTCTGGGGGATGAAGCCCACCACCGGCCGCGTGGCCCGCACCGGGCACACTCCCGGGCTGGGCGGCACCACCGACGGGCTGTGGCAGGTCGGACCGATGGCCCGCAATGGAGACGATCTGCAGCTGCTGCTGGGGATGATCCAGGGACCGGACGGGTACGATCCCGATGTCGTTCCCAATGGTCTGGCAGGGGCGGCCTCTAGGAACGAGCTCCAGGTGGCCTGGTTCGCCGACAACGGCATCGTCTCCGCCGACCCGGCCACCCGGGCGGTCCTGGAGTCGGCAGTCCAGCGCCTCGGCCTGCCCGCCACCGAGATTCGCCCACCCGGGGCCGAGGAGACGGCTGAGCTGTTGCAGGGCCTGTTTCTGGCCGATGAGGGGATGGCACTCAAGCGCCTTCTCCTAAAGCTGGGCACCGACCAGCCTCACCGTCTGCTGGCCGAGTTCTTCCAACTGATCGCTCCCCACCGGCTGACCGCCCCCGAGTACTGCCACCTGCGCTACCGCTGGGCCCGCCTGCGCTCGCGGATGCTGGAGTTCTCCCAGCGCTTCCCCATCGTGATGTGCCCCGTAGCCCCTGGTCCCGCCCGTCTGCACGGCACCTCGGCCTGGTCCGAGACCATGCTGGGCTGGATCAGCTTCGCGGCCTTCTTCAACCTGACCGGCTGGCCGGCCATGAGCGTGCCCGTGGGGCGCTCTCCCGAGGGCCTCCCGCTCGGCATCCAGGTGGCCGCCGGCCCCTGGAGCGAGGAGCTGGTCTTCGAGGTCGGCCGACGGTTAACGAATTGCTAACATTGTTTGCCTAGTCGAAACGTCCGAAAGGGGGATAAGGTGCTCAGGATGAGTCACCGAACCGTGGAAAGCCTGGCCGCCGTCAACTCCGCTCGCAGCTCCGAGAGCGTGGTCGGCAATGGCGCGCTGTTGGGCCAGGCCGGCGCTCGGGTCGAAGGAAGCCAGGGCGTCTGGCATCCGGATCGGCCCGCCACCGACGCCGTCGAGCTCAGCCCTGATGCCCAGAACGGCGCTCTGGTCCAGGCCCCCGTCTGGGAGCCGGCCCTCTGGAACAGCAACGTCATCGCGCCTCCGCCGGGAATGCAGGCGGGCGCGGTCTACGGTCGCTCGGTGGAAGGCATCACTCCCGGCATGCAGGCCGGGGCGGTCTACAGCGCAAAGCCCTGAGGGTTGCAGGAATACCAGCGCAAACGCGACTTTGAAGTTACCCCCGAGCCACCTCCTGGCCAGGCCATGGAGCGTCTCGGTCCCCTGGCCTTCGTGGTGCAGTTGCATCGGGCCCGGCGGCTCCACTACGACCTGCGCCTCGAGGTAGACGGGGTGCTCGCTTCGTGGGCCGTTCCGAAGGGGCCCAGCCTGGACCCGGGCGACAAACGCCTGGCGGTGGCCGTGGAGGATCATCCCTTCGACTATGGCACTTTTGAAGGCGTGATCCCGGCCGGCGAGTATGGTGGGGGAGAGGTGATCGTGTGGGATGCCGGCACCTATTCGCCCGCCCACGAGCACGTCCACAGCTGGCTCGACGCCCGGGAGGCCAGCACCCGGATGCGACACGACCTCGAGCGGGGACGGGTGATGATCTACCTGCGAGGCCAGAAGCTCAAAGGTAGGTTCAGCCTGATCCGTACCGAGCAAGGCTGGCTCTTCACCAAGTCGCGCGATGGCCTGGAGGGCCGAACGGTGGATGAGCTCTCGGTTCTGACCGGCCGACGGGTGGACGAAGTGACCGGCCCTCCACCCGGGCCCTCTTCCTGGCCCGTGCCCCAGCTGGCGGCCGGTTCGCGTCCGCGCTCGTTGCCCGCTCTGGTTCAGCCCATGCTGGCTCAGAGCGCCCGCCAACCCTTTCACGACCCGGCCTTCGTTTTCGAGCCCAAGTTGGACGGAGTGCGTTTGCTGGTGCGCCTGCAGCAGGGCGCGGTGGGCCTCTGGAGCCGACAGGGCCGCGACCACAGTGAACAGTACCCGGGGCTGAGCCAGTCTTTGAGCGCCCTTCCCGTGGCCGAGGCCTGGCTCGACGGCGAGGTCGTGGCCCTGGACGAGCAGGGGAGACCGAGCTTCGAGCGCCTGCAGGGGCGCATCAACCTCGAGCGCCCGGCCGACATCGCCCGAGCCGAGCGCGAGATCCCGGTGCTCTTCTACCCCTTCGATCTGCTCCACCTGGACGGGTTCGAGCTGATCGCCTGCCCCCTCGAGCAACGCCAGCGTCTGCTGGAAACCGTGTTGGTGCCCCCCTTCCAGCCGGTGGCCCGCTTTCAGGACGGCCTGGCCGCCTTTCAGGCCATGACCACCCTGGGCATGGAGGGCCTGATGGCCAAGCGGCGGGGCTCACGCTACGAGCCCGGTCGGCGCAGCGCCAGCTGGCTCAAAGTCAAGAGCACTCGCGAGGAGGTCTTCGTGGTGGCCGGCTTTCGGCCCGGAGAGGGCAGCCGGGCACATACCTTCGGCTCGCTGGTGCTCGCCTCTCGCAACCACGAAGGTCAGTTGCGCTATGTGGGAGACGTGGGCAGTGGCTTCGACGAGGCCGCGCTGGCTCAGTGGAACCAGCGGTTGCAGGCGCTCAAAGTAGGCCAGAGCGCGCTCGTCGAACCTCCGAGGTATGGTCCCATCACCTGGGTCGAGCC
>CAZWUN010000079.1:3016-17195 GCA_964637145.1 uncultured Burkholderiales bacterium | reverse complement strand
TCGAGACGTGGAACTCGGAGCGTCGCGAGCGAATCGCCAGCAGCCCATCCTGAACGAGCTTCAGCTCAACCGGGCCGGCAGGAAGCTTGGCCACGATCTCGCTCATCAAACGGGCCGGACAGGTCAGAGAACCAGGTTCTTCAATCTGAGCGGGGAGTCGCGTCTGTAAACCAAGATCGAGATCGGTGGCTGTGAGCTCGAGCGTCTCCTGGTTGGCTTTCAGCAAGACGTGACTGAGGATGGGCAGCGGGCTGCGGCCGTGAATGGCTCGCGAAGCAACCTGCAGACCTTCTTCGAGTTGGGCTTTCTCTATGTGCACATGCATGGCAGTGGAAGAACCTCCTTGATCGATCTAATTAACCGTCATCGTAGTACCTGGGGTACCTGGGGAAAAGCTCCAGGAGCTTGGAATCACGCGTGTTTGTCGCTGTCTCCCCCTGGGGACGAGCATGGGATCTTTTTCAAGTTCATGCCCATGGGGTAGTGATGCTCAGAGAGCATGCCTGACCTTCCCCAGGGATGTTGAATGATATTCACATGTTTACCCCCAGAATTTGAAAAAAAATCACAACCATAAACAACACGACGCTGATCCCTGCTCAGCGTCGTGGAGGTTGGCATTTGGATGGCTCGACCCCGCCTCAACGAGAAAGCTCCTTGAGACGCTGGGTAATGTTGTCCAGGCTGGTTTTGTAGAAAGTATCCGAAAGGTTCTCTTCCACCTTGCGGTAGGCGTGCATGACGGTGGTGTGATCCTTACCGCCAAATTGGAGTCCTATCTCGGGGTAGGAAGCGCCGATCATCTCTTTGCACAGATACATGGCAACCTGTCGGGGACGGACAACACGCTGGTCACGTCTCTTTCCAAGAATGTCGGCCAGCGTGATGCCAAAGTATTCAGCCACGATTTCTTGAATCGAACGGATGTCCAGGATCTGAACTGGAGAGTCGCTGAGTAAGCCCTGAAGGGCCTCCATTGCCAGAGTCAGGTTGACCGGTTTGCGCTGCAGCGAACTGTAGGCTACAACCCTTGTCAAAGCCCCCTCGAGTTCGCGAATGTTGGAGGGGATCTTCTCGGCGATGAGAGCCGTTACATCATGGGGTATAGGGACTCCGCACTTTTCGGCTTTCTTGCGCAAGATGGCCGTGCGAGTTTCCACGTCAGGTGGCTGAATGTCAGCGATCATGCCCCACTCGAAGCGAGAGCGAAGTCGGTCTTCAAGGGTCGGAATCTGCTTGGGAGGACGATCGCTGGAAATGACAATTTGTTTATAGGCCCCGTGCAGCTCGTTGAAGGTGTGAAAGAACTCCTCTTGCGTACGTTCCTTATTTGCCAGGAATTGGATGTCATCCACCAGCAAAACATCCACGTTGCGGTATATCCGTCGAAACTTGTTCATTTGCGCCTCTGAGATGGAGTCGATCATCTCATTGGTGAAGCGCTCCGCTGACATGTAGACCACACGGGCCTTGCGACGCTTTTGCAGAACAGCATGGCCTATGGCGTGCATGAGATGCGTTTTGCCCAAGCCCACTCCCCCGTAAATAAACAGTGGGTTGTAAGCCTTGGCGGGACTGTCAGCGACTGCCCGGGCGGCCGCTGCGGCCAGATTGTTTCCACTGCCCTGAATGTAAGCATCGAAGGTGTAACGGGGATTCAATAGAAGATCATCGCCGCGTTCGGGCTCGCTGTCCCGAGTTTCTGGAAGACGCTCGGACGATTGCTCGCCCCCTTCGTTGCGCAGGGCCACGAATTCGACCTGGAAATCCTCTCCAGTTACCTTCCGAAGAACAGTACGCACGATTTCGCGATTCTGGGTCTTGGTCAAGAAGTCGCGTGAAAAGCTACCTTGAACGCCAACCTTGAGGAGGTTGCCATCCACGGAAAGCGGTCGACTGCCCTGCAGGGAGTTTTGCACCGGTGTGTCCAGCGTGCTCTCCAGGACTTCCAGGCAGTTGGACCAGATTGGATAAAAGTCGGTTTTCGGGCTGTCCTTGCCGGACATAGGTCGGTCGGCCTCCTGAAGCTTCTAGCTGGTTCCCGTGCTGCCTGAGCGGTTCCTGAGGGTTGCTGCGAGCCTGGGTCGGATCAGAGCAAGCCGCTGTAACGACGGGATTTCCACGAGAGTTTGCGGCCTTCGGTCGGCCAGAATAGGATTCCTACCGAAACATGACCGAAACCAAATCCACATTGTCCACAGAGTTATGCACTGTCTGTGGAAAACTTTCGGAGGTGGCGGCGGGATAGGTTCCTCGCCGGTCCGGCTCAAACGCGCTTTCGGATGTTAACTATCCTTAACTTTCGTGGAGTAGGACAGAAAGTGGCCTCGGGCCCGGGGGAATAACCGTTGTCCTGACAGGCTTATTGTTCTTTTCCACAGACTTTCCCACAGTTGGGGAAAAGTGGCCTCAAGTTGACAGCCGCGACCGCCGGGCGTATACTCTCGTGGCCTACGGGCTTTTTTTCTTTTTATCCATTTGGAGGAGCTATGAAACGCACCTATCAGCCGAAGAAGCGGACGCGCAAGACAGAGCACGGTTTTTTCAAGAGGATGGCCAGCTCGGGTGGGCGCCGCGTGCTGTCAGCGCGTCGCCGCAAGGGACGCAAGCGTCTGTCACTGTAGCTTGGAAACCTTGAAGAAGGCCCGGGATTTTGACCGGGTTTTTCGCCAGGGACGTACCTGGAGCGGGCCGGAATTTTCGGTAATCGTGTATCGGCGTCAGCGGGGCACGGGAAGGGTCGGGTTCTGCGTCAGCAAAAAGCTTGGTGGAGCCGTTCAGCGCAACCGTTTGCGCCGCAGGTTACGGGAGGTTTACCGTTTGAGCAAGGAGAAGCTTGCGGCGCGATGGGATCTGGTGATTCTGGCCCGCAACCCGGCGATGACGGCGACCTACCGGCAACTGGAGGAGCTGTTTTTGCAACTGGTTCGCAAGGCTCAGATTCTGAAAGAACCTGGCCCGTCCGAACCGCCGAAGTCTTGATTCGCATGTATCAGAGTGTCTCTCGCTATACGCCTGCAATGTGTCGCTTTCATCCGACGTGCTCGGAGTATACCCGCCAGGCCGTCATCAAGTACGGTGTCGTGCGCGGCAGTTGGATGGGTTTTCGACGTATCTTGCGTTGCCATCCATGGCACCCGGGCGGCTCGGATCCGGTGACCTGACGTGCGTGAGCTCGAATCAGGGCTGATCTGGGTCTTACAGCAACTTTATCAGGTGACCGATGATTGGGGTTTAGCCATCATTGCCTTTGCTGTCTTGATCAAGATTCTGCTCTACCCGCTGACTCAGAAGACTTACAAGTCCATGAAGGATATGCAGCGAGTGCAGCCTGAGATGGAAAAGCTTCAGAAGCTCTACAAAGGCGACCCGGAAAAGCTGCATACCGAGACGATGGCGCTTTACAAGCGCCACAAGGTGAACCCGCTCAGTGGCTGTCTCCCGGTTTTATTGCAGATGCCCGTGGTCATCTGTATCTGGGGTGCTATCACCCACCAGCCTGAGATTTTTGAGAAAGCCTACTTCCTTTGGATCCACCCCGGCCCCCTGCAAAATCTTTTTCCAGAGCTGGTAGCCAGCAGCCTGGCCGGGCGCGACCTCCCCATGCTCATTTTTTATGCCCTGACCATGTATCTGTCCCAGAAGTTGACTCCATCCCAGAGCTCGGGGCCCATCAATCAGGGAATGCTAGCGATTTTCATGACGGGAATGATTACCTATGTGGCCTGGGTTGGCAAGTTTCCCTGCGCCATGCTCTTGTATTGGAGCGTGTTCACTTTCCTGACCCTGGCGCAGCAAGCTTTTATCATGCGAGGGTCGGACAAGCCAGTGCCAGCTACCGACCAGAATCCCTGACCAAATGAGAACGTTCTTAATCCGAGAGGGAGGGTTGATCAATGCCTGAAGAATTTGATGTGGACGAGCAGTACGAGGCGGAGGCTCCTGTCCGAAGCTCGACACGCGTGACCGCTCCACGCGAGGCAGATTATGAGGATGAGGAAGAAGATCCCGTTGCAGACCTTCTCTACGACATCCTCGATCTCATGGGCTTTGACGCCGACATCGAGTATGAAGAACGTGAGGACCATGTGCGTTATCACATCGAGGGCCCTGAGTTGGGCGCCTTGATCGGTCGCCATGGCAGCACCCTGGAAGCCATGCAGTTTCTGGTGGGCGTGATCAACGCCCGCAAGAAACTGGTCGATTACAAAGTTGTTCTGGATGTCGAGGGCTATCGTGATCGACGAGAGCGTCAGTTGCGCGATCTGGCCCGGCGCTCTGCTGCGCGAGCTCAACGTGAGGGACGCAAGGTGGTGCTCGCACCCATGCCGGCTGGAGACCGTCGGGTCATCCATCTGGCCCTGGCTGATCATCCGCGGATTCGCACCTACTCCGAGGGAGAAGAGCCGGACAGGTGCGTGGTGGTATCACCCGGCTCGAAGGACCCCTGACCCAGGAGACCATCGTCGCTGAGGCGACGCCTCCGGGCGAGGGGGGAATCGCCATCGTGCGCCTGAGTGGCCCTCTGGCGCCTGTCATCCTCGGTAGGATCTTCCGGGCCTGTCAGCCGGTCGAGCAGTGGGCAGGTCATCGGCTCTATGCTGGTTGGCTGGTGGATGGCCTCGGCCAGCCTGTGGATGAAGCCATGGCCGTGTGGATGCGGGCACCGCGCAGCTACACCCGTGAGGATGTGGTGGAGCTCCAACTTCACGGGAGCCCTCTGGTTGTTCGAGAGGCCATCGATCTTTGCTGCGCGGGCGGAGCTCGCCTGGCCCGTCCGGGTGAGTTCACCCTGAGAGCCTTTCTAAACGGGCGGCTCAGTCTGGCTCAGGCCGAGAGCGTGGCTCAGCTGATTGCTTCCGAGTCCCGGGCAGCCCTTCAGGGCCACGCGAGCGATCTGGGAGGCAGGTTCTCACGCCTGGTGGAGCAATTGCGGCAGGACCTACTGGACTGGCTTGCTCGATTGGAGGCTGAACTCGATTTCGGTGATGAAGTGGCGGCAATGCCCCGGAAAGAGAACGAAGCGCGTCTGTTCGACCTGCGTCAACGGGTGGCACGCCTCCTGGAGGGGGGCGAGGAAGGGCGTATCAGTCAGCGGGGTTTCCAGATCGCTC
The DNA here is from genome assembly GCA_964637145.1 of uncultured Burkholderiales bacterium. Lineage (GTDB taxonomy): Bacteria > Vulcanimicrobiota > Xenobia > Xenobiales > QWHO01 > QWHO01. The sequence continues at coordinate 12,081 of CAZWUN010000079.1, read as the reverse complement.
TGCTGGGTCCCCCCAATGCCGGCAAGTCGACCCTGCTCAACGCCTTGCTCGGAACCAGTCGGGCGCTGGTTTCTCCTCATCCGGGAACCACCCGGGACCGACTCGAGGAGACCTTACGCGCTGCCGGAAGAACCTTTCGACTGGTGGATACGGCTGGAATTCGGGAAACCAACGATCCGGTCGAGTCGATGGGGGTGGAGTTGACCCGATCTGCAGCCGTGGAGGCTCAGTTACGCATCCTGGTGCTGGATGGCTCCTGCTCTCTCCCCCCCTTTGATCCGCAAGTTTGGAACCCAGATCTCGTCGTTGTGAATAAGTGCGACCTCAAGGCCGCTCTGCCGGTAGAGGCGGTCGTTTCCTGGGCGGGCGTTCCGACCCTGTCGGTCAGCGCACGTGAAGGCATGAATTTGGAGAGACTGTTGGAGGTCCTCTCCGAGCTTGCTGGACGGGTTGGTCAGGGTCGTGAGTCTGAATACTTTTTGACGGAGAGGCAACGAGCTGCTCTTCATGTGGTATCCTCACATCTGGAAGCACTGGATGCGACTTTGAGGTCCGGGCTTTCGGCTGAGTTTTTTTGCCTCGATCTTCGGGCGGCTTCGCAGGCTCTGGGCGAGATCCTGGGGCTGGAGGTGACCGAGGAGATTCTGGAACGCATCTTTTCGACTTTCTGTCTGGGAAAGTGAATTTGTTTCACGTGAAACGGGAGGACCCTCGGTGACTAGATCTTGCCGGGTCGTGGTCGTTGGCGCAGGGCACGCTGGTTGTGAGGCGGCCCTGGCATGCGCCCGCATGGGACTGGATACCGTCGTGCTGACGAGTAGTCTGACCCATGTGGCCCGCATGCCCTGCAATCCTTCCATCGGTGGACCGGCAAAAGCCCACCTCGTGCTCGAGGTGGATGCCCTGGGGGGCGAGATGGCCCGGGTGATCGATCGCACTCACCTGCACATTCGCATGTTGAATACCGGCAAGGGACCGGCCGTACAGGCTTTGCGCGCCCAGGCCCATCGCCCTGCTTACTCCGAGGCCATGCACGAGGTTTTGAGCAGTCAAGAGCGCGTGACCATTTTTCAGGACCTGGTTCTGGAATTAAAGACTCGCGGGGACAGGGTGATTGGTCTGATCGGTAGTTCAGGTTGCTTCTACCGCTGCGATGCCGTCGTTTTGACTACGGGCACGTTTCTGGGCGGTCAGATCCACATGGGCGTGGTGCAGTTTGCCGGGGGACGCTCAGGCGAGCCTCCGGCACTCGGCCTGGCCTCCTGCCTCAGGTCCATGGGTCTTCAGATGGGCCGATTGAAGACCGGGACCACCCCGCGCGTCCATCGCGACAGCATCGACTTTGGGGCACTTGAGCCTATCGCGCCGAGTTCCGTTCCGCTGACCTTTTCCGAGCTTTCTCCCCGCCAGCTGCCGATTCGCCAGCTCGACTGCTACCTGACTCGTACCAGCCCGCGTACGCGGGAAGTCATCCTGGCCAATCTTGAGCGCTCTCCCCTCTTTGGAGGGCAGATCCAGGGCACGGGACCACGCTACTGCCCCTCCATCGAGGACAAGATGGTTCGCTTTCCCGAGCGCGACAGTCATCAAGTCTGGGTTGAGCCGGAAGGTTTCGACGTCCCTGAGGTCTACTTGCAGGGCGTTTCAACCAGCCTTCCGCTGGACGTTCAGCATCAGATCGTCCGCTCTCTGCCGGGGTTGGAGAGGGCGGTCATCATTCGGCCGGGTTATGCGGTGGAGTACGACTACGTGGTTCCGACCCAGCTTCTGCGCACTCTTGAATGCCGGGCCTGGAAGGGCCTGTTCCTGGCTGGCCAGATAAATGGGACCTCGGGGTATGAAGAGGCCGCCGCTCAGGGAATCCTGGCCGGGATCAACGCAGCCCTGCGAGCCGGAGGCGGTGATCCTGTCTTCGTTGGTAGAGACCAGGGCTATCTTGGAGTGCTGGTCGATGATCTGGTTTGCCGTGGCACCACGGAGCCCTACCGCATGCATACCTCCCGGGCCGAGTACCGCCTTTTGCTTCGTCAGGACAATGCCGACCAGCGCTTGACTCCGTTGGGGCGCCTTGTTGGGCTGGTCGATGAGCATCGCTGGTCGGTCTTTCAGGCCAAGCAGATGGCTATTGAGTCTGAGCTTGCTCGCTTGCAGCGCGAGCGGGTCAGCGGGAGGGTGGCGTCCGATCTGTCCGAGTGGATGGGTCAGTCGGTTCAAGCCGGGCAGAAGCTGGAGGAACTGGTGGCCCGCCCCGGCTTCTCCCTGGCTCATCTGCGCAGGTTTCAGGGTCTTCCGGAGCTTGATCCCCTGGTGGTGGAACAGGTCGAGATCGGTCTGCGCTATCAGGGATACCTGCGCCGACAGCAGGCCGAGGTCGAGCGTTTGCAGAGCCTGGAGGCTCGCACTTTGCCGCTCGACCTCGATTATGCCAAAATTGCCAGTCTCTCGTCCGAGGCGCGCGAGAAGCTTGAGGCCGTGAGGCCCTCGACTCTGGGCCAGGCCTCTCGGGTACCGGGTATCACGCCCTCTGACCTGTCTTTGCTGATGGTCACCTTGAAGCAGTGCCAGACAGTCTAGCCAGCGACCTGGAGAGGGGCATTGGTGCCCTTGGCCTTGAACTCCCGCCTTCGGTGCTCGAGCGCCTGCTCGACTACCGTGCTCGGGTAGATGCCTCGCCAATTGGATTGACGGGTCTGCGTGACCCCCACGACCAGTTGCGCGAACTCATCCTGGATTCGCTGGCGGCTGCTCCATATCTTCCGGATGGGCTGGTCGTCGACCTGGGATGCGGTGCAGGCGTGCCCGGAATTCCTCTGGCTCTGGCCTGCCCGACGACAAGTTGGTGGTTGGTGGAGTCGAACCGCCGGAAGGGCGGTTTCGTACGAGAGGTGCTCGGGCCGCTGGGGCTCGAGGGGAGGGTCGAGGTACTCTGTGAGCGGGCCGAAACGCTGGGGCGCGATTCAGCTCGGCGAGGTCGGGCCCAGGCCTGCGTTGCCAAGGCTCTGGCTCCCCTGCCCGTTCTCATCGAGCTGGGATTGCCATTGTTGGGTCGCGGTGGACTCTTGCTGGCTTTTAAGGGGCCGGCCGGGTTGGAGGAACAGCAAGCGTCCCAGACTGCTCTGCGGGAGCTTGGTGGCGAATTGGAGGAGCCGATCGGGTATCACCTCCAGGGCCGTGATCGCTGGCTTTGCCGGGTGCGCAAGGTGGCTCGCACACCGGCTCGTTACCCCCGCCGCCCGGGAGTGCCGGCCTGTCAGCCCCTCTGAGTTCTAAGGCGCCGCGCGTTGAGCTTTCAGCGGCCGTTCGACAGATTGTCTACTGCAAGAGCGCAGGTGGCAACTGTTTCCCGGCTGCGCGACGTCTGCAGTCCATTCAGCTGTCGGGGGCTATATCGGCCAGGGCGCTGGTGACTGCTCCGGCGCTCTGGAAGCGTTTTTCGGGATTCTTCTCAAGCAGTTTGAGCAGAATTGGCCACAGGCCGGGAGGCAGGTTCAAACTCGGATGAGGCTCGGGCACCGGCGCCTTCCGGTGCATCTTGAGAACCTCGATCGGAGTCGGCGCCACGAAAGGCGGGTGTCCGTGCAGCATTTCGAAGAGCAAGCAACCAAGACTGTACAGGTCGGATCGAGAGTCCGCCGAGGCCGGATCGTTGATTCGCTCAGGAGCAAGATACTCGGGGGTGCCCAGGGAGAGAGCCTTGGTTCTCTTGTGAGTGATTCGTGACTGCACGGTTGAGATGCCAAAGTCCATGACCTTGACCCGCTTCTGGCGAGTGACGAATATGTTGCGCGGGGAAATGTCGCGGTGGGTGACCCCGCGGTGGTGGGCCCAGGCAAGTGCGTCGGCGATGGATCGGGTGATGCGGGCCGCCTCCTCGGCCGGGAGCCGACCCCGACTGCGAATGATGCTTCGCAAGTCCTGGCCGTCGAGATACTCCATGACGAAGTAAGGGATCTTCTTGTAAACGCCGGCTTGATAGTGCCCCACTTCCAGGACGGCTACGATACTCGGGTGACGCAAGGTCTCCCCGATGGAAGCTTCGTGGTGGAAGGTGGCTACAAATTCCTTGGAAGTCAGGAGGTCGGCGTGGGGAATCTTGACGGCCAGAGTGTGACCTTCCTCGTCGGTGGCCCGATAGACGGTGGCTGTACCTCCATCGGCGATGATGTCTCCAAGCAGATACTTCCCCAGTTTGTTCCGGTGCGGGAGCGGCGCCCGCAGAGGTGGAGCATTGGGATCGCGAGAGGCAGTCTTGCGTCGGGAACGGATCCAGACGAGTCCCCCCAGTGCTGCCAGAACCGCTCCCACCCCGATCGCGAGTTCGTTCAGCTGGTGCTCCCCCGACTGGCGTCGATCTCCGCTTGGGTGGGGCCGATCAGCATGGGCTCGGTCAGATCGACTTTCAGGGTTCGCTCGATCAGGCGGATGGTCAAACCACCCAAAATCTCGACCTCGTTGCCCACGTTCAGGGGCACCTCCTGGCCGGCCTTGATCTCCTGGGAGCCTAGACGGGCCGGGGCTTCCTTGTGCTGGTGCCGATAGTAGACCCCGTCCGCGTCTACCCGCACGACGGCGTGGCTGGGACTGAGTCGACGGTCGTCAATGCGCAAGTCACTCTCGGTGCGATAGCCCAGGACATTCTCTTGCCGCAACAGGGGTAACTCTTGATCCTGGAATGCGATGGAGAGACGGTCTACGCGGCTTTGAATGGGAGCGACCTCATAGCGTACAACGGTCCGGCCGAGCACGAATCGGTCGCCGCTAACAGCATAGGACTCTTCTCCTGGGGTCAGGAGGTCCCAGTTGTGGGTGATCCGCACGGTTTCATCCGTGTTGCGAACTACCAGTCGGCCAGGCTCGAAGTCGATCTCCAACCGACCCGCCGTCTTGTCCGGGAGCGGGATCAGGGGCGCCGGCTCGCCGCCGGCCTTTCCAATTGTTAGAGGTGCGGTCAATTTATCCGGACGGATCCAGACGTGGGATCCCCGCAAGGCTCCAGAGAGAATGCGAATCTGGTGGGGCTCCTCTCCCTGAAAAACAGGATCCTGGTCCGGGTGGAGCTGGGCCAGGAGCGGGTGGACCGAGTCTAGTTGACCATTCTCGTGAGCTTCGGTGCAACGGCCTGCTCCCACAGTATCGCAGCAAAGGAAGGCAACCTTGCCGCAGACCAGGAGGTCGTCCTTGAAGAGGGCAAAATGCGCGTCGGTTCCAACGACCCACTCGGTGGTCAGAGCCTCCTGGTTGCGGATCACCAGCGGCCGCTCGCCGCGCTTGGACTCGATAAAGAGATCGGAGCCCTGGTGGAGCACTGTGGCACGCACATCCCCGATGCTGGGAACATAGATTCCGGGACGAGTTGTCGTCTCGGTGGGAGGCTCGCACAGCATCAACTGGGTGTAATTGAGCGGGTAGAGTTCGCCCCGTGAGGGCCCCAGAAGGGACACAAGATAATAGCCGCTGTCGGGGATGAATTCCGGGGCCGCCTCTTCAACCGGCGTTTCCCGGGGGTCGACCTGGCGGACTTCGAGCACGAGACGACCGAGTTTGATCTTGTCGCCAGCCTGCAAAAGTTGGGGTTGATCCATGTCTGTTCCGTTCAGGATCGTGTGGTTCGTGCGCGAGCGATGGATCAAGAGGAAACGATGCTTTCGTGCATCCCACTCAAGCACGGCGTGAACGCGGCTTACTGTTGGCTCAGGAAAGGCGAGCACGCCGGGTTGGACTTCGTCCCCCGGGTCGTGCCGCCCCAGTGTCACGCGGTTGCGATTGAGATAGTGCCGTCCCCCTTGACCGCCCCCCTCGACCACAACCAGCTCAAACCTGGAATCAAGTGCTTCATCCATGCGGGCGCCTTCCCTCCGGGCCAATGTGTTCCTACTTTCCAAGCAGTTTCCTGCCCTGACGGTCATGTCGGTTCTGAAGGTAATTCAAGGTGACTGGAGAAAGTTTCACGTGAAACCAGGTCCCTGGAGGTACGAACAATGGCCAAGATCATCGCAATCACGAACCAGAAGGGTGGAGTAGGAAAGTCCACCACGGCGGTTAACCTGGGGGCTGCACTGGCCCGCTCCGGAAGTCGTGTCCTGGTTGTGGATGTGGACCCTCAGGGAAACACCACCAGTGGGCTTGGTGTCAGCAAGAGCACGTTGGAGTGTTGCATCTATGACGTGCTGCTCGACCAGTGTCCTCCCGGGCAGGCGATCCGCAATATTCAGGACAGTCTCGACATTCTGCCGGCCACCTTGCGCCTGGCGGGGGCAGAAATCGAGATGGTTTCGGTGGTGGCGCGCGAGCAGCGATTGGCTCGGGCGCTGACGCGGGTAGAATCTGCCTACGATAAGATCTTGCTGGACTGTCCTCCCTCTCTCGGGATCTTGACGATGAATGCCCTGTCTGCCGCCACCGAGGTGCTGGTCCCCATTCAGTGCGAGTTCTATGCCCTGGAAGGGATCACTCAGTTGATGAACGTGGTCGAGCTGGTAACGGCCCACGTGAACCCCGCGCTCAAGATCGGTGGGGTTCTTCTGACCCTGCACGACAGTCGCCTGAACCTGTCCGAGCAGGTCGCCGAAGAAGTGCGTCGGCACTTTGGCGAGCGCGTCTTCACCACGGTCATTCCACGGAATGTCAAACTGGCCGAGGCGCCGAGCTTTGGTCAGTCAGTGCTGGACTATGATTTCTCATCACGAGGGGCTCAGGCCTATCTCGAACTTGCCAGGGAGGTGTTGGCTCGTGAAAAAGCAGGCTCTGGGGCGCGGCTTATCGGCGCTCTTGCAGGATAGTACAGAGAATCACTCGGCGGCTCAGGGGGCGGTCTCGGAAATTTCTCTGGAGCTGTTGCGGGAGAATCCGCTCCAGCCCAGACGACGTTTTGACGAAGAAAAGCTTCAAGAGCTTGCGGCTTCGATACGGGAGTACGGAGTCGTTCAGCCAGTGGTGGTTACCCGAGAAGGGGATGGCTTCCGTCTCGTGGTCGGGGAACGTCGTTGTCGAGCCGCGCGCCTCGCCGGGTTGAGCACCATTCCGGCGATTATTCGAGAAATGGCGGGCCCCAGGCTTCTGGAAGTCGCTCTGATCGAGAATATCCAGCGCGATGACCTCAATCCGATCGAGGAGGCCCAGGCTTATGCCTTTTTGCTGCGCGAGCACGAATGGACTCAGGAGGAGCTGGCCACCCGGTTGGGCCGCTCGCGTCCCGCTGTCACCAATGCGCTGCGACTGCTGGCGTTACCCGAGCCGGTCAAGCTCGATCTGGAGCAGGGCGTGCTCAGCTCTGGTCACGCTCGTACCCTTTTGTCGCTAGATTCCGAGCACAAGCAGATGGAGGCCTGGTCGGCCATGCGCAAGCTGTCTTGCTCGGTTCGCCAGGCTGAGGCCATGGTGGCCAACTGGGCACGACCGATAAGGAACGGCTCCAAACGGGCCAACCTCACTCCCGATTGGATGGACATCCAAGCCCATCTCGAGCACAAATTGGGCAGTGTTGTGCGTATTCGTCCTCGGACGAAAGGCAGGGGCCACATCGAGCTGGCCTATTCTAATTCTGATGAGCTCGAGCGCCTGGTGGAGTTGTTGATCTACCTTGGGGAGAGGCTCGAGCCCCCGGCCCGCGCATCCGTGATGTGAACAAGCGAGAGGGCCAGGCGGGTCGGTTGCGAAGACCTGCAGGGCATGTCAACGGTTTCCTTGTTTCGCAAATGGCGTTCGCAACGTTTCCAAGATCTGGTCGGCCAGGAAGCGGTCGTTCAGACTCTGCGCAATGTTCTGGGCAGCGGCTCCCCGGCTCGTGCCTATCTCTTCTGTGGCCCTCGGGGTACGGGTAAAACCAGTTCCGCTCGTATATTTGCCAAGGCTCTGAATTGCGAGCGCGGGCCGAGTTATGATCCCTGCAACGAATGCTCCCTTTGCCGGCAGATCACGGAGGGGTCCTGTCTCGACGTGCTCGAGATCGATGCCGCGTCCCACACTCAGGTGGAGAAAATTCGCGACTTCATCGTCGACAAGGTGCATTTTTCGCCCGTTTCGGCTCGCTTTAAGGTGTACATTATCGACGAGGTCCACAAGCTCAGCGCGGCATCCTTCAATGCCCTGCTCAAAACCCTGGAAGAGCCGCCCTCGCACGTAGTTTTCATTCTGGCTACCACGCATCCCCATGAGGTGCTCCCCACCATCCTATCCCGTTGTCAGCGTTACGATTTCCGCGCGCTGCCGCTGGCTCGCATTCGCCAGCACGTGCTGGACGTAGCCGCGGCTGAGGGACTCAGCCTGGATGCGGACGCTGCCAACCTGGTGGCTCGAGCGGCCGATGGCTCATTGCGCGACGCTCTGGTCTTTCTGGAGCAGTGCGTGGCCTACGCCGGCACCAGCGTTTCAGGAGAGCAGGCCGAGTCGATCCTGGGCCTCGTCGGGATCGAGCAGATGGAGCGCTTGACGCTGGCGCTTTCGGCAGGGCAGGCTGGTCAGGGGCTCGATCTTTTGAGGGTGTTGGCCGATCGGGGCCTGGATCTCAAACGTTTGCTCTTTTCCCTTCAGGACGTTCTGCGCACTTTGCTGCTGCTTCAGGCCGGAGCTCGCGATCACGGGCTCGAGCAACGGCTCGAGCACGAGCGTGAGGCACTCGAGCGACTTGCGGGCAGCATCGGGCGTGGCCAGGTGATGGCCTGGCTGCGGCTGAGTCTGGAAATGGCTGAGCAAGCTCGGGAGTTTTCTGACCTGCTGATGCTGTGGGAGATCTACCTGGTACGGATGGCCTGTCCGGAGCTCGATACCGGGATGGAGGCCCTGCTGTCTCGCGTGGACCGCCTGGAGCGGGGCGCCCCTGCGCGTTCGAGCGAGCCCGCCGGGCCTCCGGAGCGGCCCTCGGCTCCGGTTGAGAGTCGTCCGGTGGAGCGGCCTACGGCGTCGGTTGAGAGTCGTCCGGCGGAGCAGCCCTCGGCGTCGGTTGAGAGTCGTCCGGCGGAGCGGCCCTCGGCGTCGGTTGAGAGTCGTCCGGCGGAGCGGCCCTCGGCGTCGATTGAGAGTCGTCCGGCGGAGCGGCCCTCGGCGTCGATTGAGAGTCGTCCGGCGGA
>CAZWUN010000079.1:0-2916 GCA_964637145.1 uncultured Burkholderiales bacterium | reverse complement strand
GCGGCCCTCGGCTCCGATTGAGAGTCGTCCGGCGGAGCAGCCCGCGGCGTCGGCTGAGAGCCCACAGACCCTTTTGGCCGAAAATCGTTCTTTGGAGGAAGAATCCCGGCCGGCGGCCCGGAATCCATCCCCGCCGGTGCAGGGATCTGCCGCTTCGGCCTCGGAAAGCGCAGGGCCGGCGGCCGATCTCTCCGACCTGCGCGAGATTCGAAATCAGCTGTTGTTGAGGGCCAAGAAGCTCGATCAGAGGTTGCATTCAGTTCTGGTCGAGGCTCGCGTGTTGGAGGTTGGGGAGAAGCTGGTCCTTGGCCTGTCCGAGCAGTTCTATCAGGGCTGGCACGGGGAGCAGATCAAGACAGGCGGGCCGATGCGCTCGGCGCTCGAGCAGGTGGCTCGAGAACTGGTGGGTCGTCCGGTGGCGGTGAATAGCGTGCCCCAGACTCCCCAGCAAGGACGGCCGGGGCGGGCGAGCGAACCGGTCGATGAGCACGAGAGTTTCGTGCAGAGGGCTCGCCGGGTATTGCCCGGTGAGGTTCTGCCAGGAGAAGGTTGAGGTGGATGGAGAGATGAGCTCACGCAAAGTTCTGGTCGTGGACGACGACGAGCATATCCTGCGATCGTTGGCGCAGTACCTCGAGCTGGAGGAGTTCTCGGTCAAGACCGCCTCGGGTGGCGCCGAGGCCCTGGCACTGGTGGAGTCGGAGCGACCCGACCTGGTGGTGCTCGACGTGATGATGCCGGAGATGGATGGTTTTGAGGTGCTCGAGAACCTTCGTCGTAAGCCCGAGACCGAGAAGCTTCCCGTCATCATGCTGACGGCTCGCGATCAGCATGGGGATGTTCTCAAGGGCTACCAGATGGGGGTCAGCTCGTACATGGTCAAGCCGTTCAATCTCGATGAGCTGGTCGAGGTGATCAACCAGGTCTTCGCCGAGGCCTGAGAGGGAGTTAATGATGCAAAGACAGATCATGAAGAAAATGCAGAAGATGCAGGCCAAGCTGCAGAACTCGATGGGCCAGATGCAGCAGATGCAGGATGAGCTCGAGAAGTCCGAGGTCGAGGGAAGCGCCGGCCAGGGTATGGTGACCGTGCGGGTCAACGGTCAGCAACAGATCCTATCGGTGAAGATCAAGAAGGAAGCGGTCGACCCGGAGGATGTGGAAATGCTGGAAGATCTGGTCTTCGCCGCGGTGAAGGACGCGCTCGACAAGGCGCGCACCCTGTCTCAGGACAAGATGGCCCAGCTCACGGCCGGTCTGCCTCTTCCCCCGGGACTCTTCTAGACCAGAGTGTACGAGTACCCAGAGCCACTCGAGCGTTTGGTGGAGGCCCTGCTCAAGTTGCCGACTGTGGGGCCGAAGACAGCCAGTCGTCTGGCCTTTCACCTGCTCAAGGCGCCCCTGGAGGATGTCGAAGCCCTGGCCCGAGCTCTGACCGAGTTGCGCTCTCGAATGCGCTCTTGCGAGCGTTGCGGTGACTATTCTGATCAGCCCGAGTGCTCTCTCTGCCGTGACCCGCGGCGCGATCCAACTTTGCTCTGCGTGGTCGGGGAGGCGCGGGACATAGCCGCACTGGAGCGAACCGGAGAGTTTCGTGGTCGCTATCACGTTCTAGGCGGTTTAATCTCACCCATGGACGGAATCGGGCCCGACCAACTGGCTATCACTTCCCTGTTCGAGCGTCTGGAAAGAGAGCCCCTTGAGGAGCTGATCCTCGCCACCAACCCCACGGTTTCGGGTGAGGCCACTGCCCTCTACCTGCAGCGATTACTGGCGGTCCGGCCCCAACTCAAGGTGACGCGCCTGGCGCAGGGGCTCCCTATGGGAGCCGATCTGGAGTACGCCGATGAGCTGACCCTGGGAAGAGCCCTGCAGGGCCGGTCCCAGGTCTCCTGAGAAAGCCTACTTGGTTCCGCCGCCCGCGGACTGCTCCTTCGCCTTCTTGATCTTGATGGCGACGTACTGGCTATCGGGGTGGATCTTCTTGGCTTGCTCGTAGGCTGCGATGGCCTCCGGGTATCGGTTGACTTTCATGTAGCAGTCACCGAGCAAGCAGGCTGAGTCGTAGCCCATGGTGATGCCATTGGGGTCGAGCTCCAGCGCCTTGATCAGGTGTGCGATGGCCTGATCGTAATTCTGCAGGTCGAAATAGCTCGAGCCGGTGTAGTAATAGCCATCCGGATAGGTGGGTAGCTCGGCGTTGATGCGCTGGAAGAGCTGCAGAGCGTCTCCGGCCTTCTTCTCATCGACGAGTAGAATGTTGCCCAGTTGCTCCATCGCCATGGTGTCGTGCGGATTGAGACGCAGCGCTTTGATGAAGTAACCCTTGGCGCGGGGCATCATTCGCTTCTGGAAGTAGACCAGGCCCATCCCGCAGTGGGCCATCGCCTGGTTGGGATCGTCTTTGAGGGCTTGCTTGAACTCACTGAGGGCTTCTTCCAGCACGTTCGGCATCAACCGCCCGCGCAGGAAGTAGGCCATTCCCAGGTGAGCCTGCAGCACCGGGCTGTCGCCACCCGAGACGGCACGCTGCTCGATCTTGTTAATGACTCCGTTGATGTCTCGCTTGTGAAAGTAGGAGTCCAGGTAGAAGGCCATGGCCATCGTGTTCTGAGGGTCCTGGTCGAGCACTGCCTCGAATCCGGTGATCGCGTCATCCCACTTCTGGGCAAAGAACGAGGCCATCGGACCTTCCATGGCCGGGTTACCGTTCTCGGCGGCAGCGGGGCGGAGCAGGGTGGCCAGCAGCAGGCTTGCCAGCAATAAATAGGTAAAAGACCTCACGGTAGATCAACTCCAGGGCTAAATTGAACGTCGCCCCTCGGGGCAGCGATCCAGCACAGCGACAGATTCTGCTCGCGGGATCCTAACCCTTTACTGCCCCCTGAGTCAAACCCTGGACCAGGAATCGCTGCA
>CAZWUN010000078.1:0-17426 GCA_964637145.1 uncultured Burkholderiales bacterium | reverse complement strand
AAGCTGGCTCAGCGCCAGGCTCCCGAGGCCTTCCAGTCGCTCACCGGCGCGGTCGTCAAGCTGGCCAACGAACCGGTTGAGAAAAGCCTGGGACTGAACCTGCAAGGAGCGCTGGAGGCGGCCGCCTTCCTCGATTACCACCTGGCTCCGCGCAACGGGCAACCGTCCGTCTTGATGGAGAGCCTGGCCCACAGCGGGACCTGCCTGATCTACCTGGGTCCCGAGCGAGCGCAGGAGGCCCGGTTGCTGCAAACCCTGATTCCGGGCATGGTGAAGAACCCGGAAGTGATCCCTCCGGTGGTGCCACCAGACCTCGCGCCGGCCTACCGGCAGGTGATGGACCAGGTCAGCCGGGGCGAGTTCGGGATCTACATCGATCTCGACGGCGATCCAGCCCGGCAAACTCCCACCGAGATGATCGCCGGCGAGATGGCTGCCTCGCTCTTGCAGCGCAAGAACCAGCTGGGCTCGGCCCCCAGCGACCCCCGCGCCTTCTTGCACGAAACCGTGACCAACCTGCGCGGGGCCCAGGTGCAAGGCGACTGGCTGCGCCAGCACGACCCCACCGGCCACTCCCGGCTGACCACCATCAAGCGCTCGCTCACGCCCCCCTGGCGCGAGAAGGGGGTCGAGGCAGCCCCGCTGGGCTGGCGCACCCCGCCCGACAAAGTCGACCTGGCCTATGAGACCCTGATGGCCTGCGGCAGCCACGCCGAGTCGGGCCGACTGGCCGACCTGGTGGTCAATCTCTCCCTGGACACGGTCAGTGGCGGGCAGTCCTACTGGACCCGCTTCCTGCGCGACATCGGGCCGGAACGGCGCTCGAAGGTGCTCGAGCGGGTGGCCCGAGCCTGGGTCGACCTCAACCGCGCCCCGGTCGGCCCCGTGGTCTCGAAGGAGTTGCTCGGCAAGCTGGATGAAACGCCCGCCCTGCCGGCCTACGACCCGGTCAGAAAAGAAGAGTTCTCGGACGCCTACGACCGCGGCCAGTTCCTGACCCGGGTGATCGACCGGACCCTGAACGGGCTGGGCCCCGATCAACGCCCTCGCTTCCTGGCCCAACTGCGCGACGAGGTGCTGGCCCAGAGCGGCGCCATCCGCGAGCGGGAGCGCGAGCTGCACAAGCTGTTCTCCTACCCCGGTCTGCCCTGGACCGACCTGATGCTGGGTCGAGTCGACGCCTCGCACCCTGACGTTAATAAAGGCCTCGAGAGCCTGAGGTCGCTGGAGATGAGCCTGCGCCCGGCGGCCGGGATGTCGGCCGACTGGGCTCCTCGCCGGGCGCTGGTGTTGCGCCACCTGGCCCTGGCCGAGTGGCTTGCGGGCTCCAGCACGCGTTACGGCGATCCGCAGTTCCGGCTCCCCTCTCAGGACAAGAATCGCGCCTACGCGGTGGGCCAGTTCTTCGACGCCCCCGTGACGCGCTTCGTGGACGCCTCCACCCCGGTCACCGGCCGCACACTGGGACCGGCGGACGCCCCTCGCGAGGTGCGCGCCTCCATCGTGCTCGAGGGGGGCGGGGGCAAGGGCTTCTGCTTCCCCGAGTGCATCGAGGCCCTGAGCGAGCAGCTCGCGGGCGGACCTGCAAAGGTCGTGGTGGACGAATTCGTGGGCACTTCGGCCGGGGCCCTGACGGCCTTGCTGCTGGCAGCCGGCCTCCACGGCCAGGAGCTGCGCGACGTTATGGCCCGGCTTGACTTCATGAAGTTCAACGGCGACTTTCTCAACCTGCAGAGCGCCCACGACCCCAAGGTGCGCGGCCTCGACCGCACCGGGCTGTTCTCCATGCAAGAGATGCACCGCACCCTGCAGCAAGTCATGGCCGACAAGCTGGGCATCCACGACCGACCCATCACCTTCAAGGACCTGCCCTTCAAGCTGCGCCTGACCGGCACCGTGCAGGCCACCAACCTGCCCGAGGACGACCCCCTGCGCAAGTTGATCGCTCCCGACGGCAGCATCGTCTTCAACCGCGAGGACACGCCCGACTTCGACGCGGTGGGCTGCGCCCTGGGCTCGGCCTCGTTCCCGCTCTTCTTCGACTCGCCCCAGCTGCACGTGGCCCGCGGCTCCCAGGTCTACTGGATGCAGCTGCTGGATGGGGGGGTCACCAACAACCTGCCCCTGGCCCGGGCCAGTCGCGAGGAAGATTCCCTGCTGGTCATGCTGCCGGCCAGCTACGAGGTTCCCGAGGCCCAGCTCTCCACGCTTTCCTTCGATAACTCCGGAGTGGAGCCGATCGACCGCTTCAATCGCCAGCAGTATCAAGAGCAGCTGGCTCCCCTGGGCCAGTTCCTGGACCAGGCCGGAGCCGGTCGGGTGGTCTTCGGGCTGAACCTGACCACCCCCGAAGAGCAGACGCGCCCCGTGGTACAGGGCAGCGACCGCCAGAAAACCCTGCGATTTCTGGAGCTGGCCGGTCAGGCCGGCCTGGAGACTTACGCCGCCGAGGAGGGCGCCGCCCAGGTGGACTCCCAGCTGCGCCGACCCTCGGGAGCGCTGGCCAAGTTGGCCACCAATGCCCTGGTGGACGTGGGCGGCGCTCAGGGCCAGCTGCATCTGAGCGGATTGGGGCTGGGCGCCACCTACCGGGTGCGCAGCAGCCCGGCAGTGGGCTACGAGGAGGTCCTGGCCACCGCTGCCAGCGCTATGACCGCCTCTGGAGACCGGTTCCAGGAGGCCCGCTTCGAGCGTCCACCCCGGTAGAAGGTCCTCCAGGATCCCTCAAGCCCTGTGAGGGGTGACGGAGGCGCATTTCTTGGCTATAATGTTACCAGAATGTAAACGCACTGGGAGCGGATTCTGGGCAAGTTCACCTACCGAGCCTTGGACCAGCAGGGTCGAGTTCGAAGCGGCACCCTCGAGGCCGCCGATCGGGCTGAGGCCCACTCTGTGCTGCGAACGCTGGGACTGAAGGCGGAGCGGCTCGACCTGGTAGGCCCTCCGAGCAGCCTGAAGAGCCCGCCGAGCAACCCGCGGACGAGCCAGCCGAGCAGCTCGGTGGCGACAGTCGAGCAGGTCGGCCGACCCACCAGGGAGTCAGCACCAGCCCGTCGGTCCGTCTCCGAACCGTCTGGCTCGAGCGGGAGTCCGCGTTTCCTGATCGTGGGCGTCCTGATCGCGCTGGGAGTCCTGTGGCAGCTGCCCGGGCTGCTCAAGCGCCCCGCTCCCGCAGCCCCTCCCCCGCCTTCTCTCTCCCAGCACCAGGTCACCGTCAACGGGAGGCTGAGTCTGGCGCCCGAGGTCGACGGCAACCTGGAGAGCGCCCGGGTCGTCTTCCACTTCCCCGAGCTGACCCTGGATCTGGAGAAACCCGTCAGCGAGCTGAACCTGCAGCCCGACGGCAGCTTCACCGCCACCCTGACCCTGGAGGCCAGTCAGGCCCCCCGCCGAGTGAGCCTCACCGCCCGCCGGCCAGGTTGTCAGGACATCACCTTGAGCGAGGTCGACCTGGCGGGCGGCCAGGCCACCGCCCCGGTCCTGGCCCTGAAACCATTGAAACGACTGGCTTCTGAACCTCCGGAGCGACGACCGAGAGTGGCTCGAGACGAGCAGCGAAGGGGGAAGGCCCACCAGAGAATGCTGGAAGTCCACAAGGAGCGCAAGAAGGGAGGCTCTCCACGCCGATGAGACGTCGAGGCTTCTCGGTCATCGAGCTGCTCTTCGCGGTTGGCTTGATGGCCCTGATCGTGGGGCTTTCCCTGGTGAGCATGCGCCGTCCCAAGGAGGGCGCCGAGTCCCGCTCGGTAGCTGAAGCGGTGGCCGAGGAGCTGCGTCTGGCTCGACTCTCGGCGATATCGCGCCACATCCCGGTAGCCGTTGGCTTCCCCAGCGCCAACGGCAGTCGAGCCGTCACCCAGGGGCTCTACGTGCTGGAAGGAGAAGTCAACCCCCGGCTGACGCGCTCCATCCGCTATTCGGGCGACTTCCCCGGAGCCTTCATCGCCCAGGCCTTCTGGCCGCTGGACGGCGCCCGCATGCACAACCCCGGGCTCGGGAACAGCACGGCCCAGGTCCAGTCCAACTCCAGCTCGGACAATCTGGTGGTCAACACCTGGGCCCCCACCGCCTATCGGCGCGATACCCTGTTCGTGTTCACCCCTTCGGGCGCCATCCGCACGAATGGAGCGGTCCACTTCGACGGTAGCTACCATGTGCTGGTGACCCAGGGACTCACCTCGTCCGCAGGCACCCCACCCGGGGGAGGAACCCTGGCCTACTGCCAGCCCAGCCTGGTGTGCCAGCCCTACACGGTCAACATCAGCCTTTCCGGCCAGATCACAGTGACTGCCGGGGTCACCGCCGGGACCGTGAACGAGCTGGCCACGCGCATCCCCACCCCTGCCGGGCCCAATCCTCCCACCCTGACCATCCCCACCAACGTTCCCCCCACCATCCTGGCCGTGGACCTGGCCCCTTCCACCAGCGACACGCTGCCGGGAGGCATCGATCTGCTGGTGGGCCTGGACCAGTATGTGACCCTCCGCACCCGGGCCAGCGATCCGAATGGGGACGCGCTCTACTGCGTCTGGGAGGCGAGCGGGAACCAGGGAACCTTCTCCTCGGCCACCCAGGACCGCATGGAGTGGGACCCGACCCAGAACTGCTGGGTTTCGGTCTGGGAATGGCGGCCAGACTCCACCATGTCGCTCGACGATCAGGTCGTGTTGACATGTCGCGTCCGCGACCGGAGCCAGGCGGCCTCGGCCGCCGTCAGCACGGGAGCCCGAACGATTCGACTGGGCCAGCGCGGCCGGGTGGCCTACACTTGCTACAACATCGACTACTGGGGCGACGTGGGCATGGTCAACCTGGATGGCACCGGAGAGCGCCTGCTTACCAATACCCCCGAGCAGGACGAGCTCGACCCGAGCTACTCTCCCGATGGCAAGCGGATCGCCTACGGAGTCTGGGACTCGGACACCTGGTCGGTGGACGTGTGGGTGATGAACTACGATGGAACGGGCGCCCAACAGCTGACCAATACACCCGACCTGGACGAATGGCCACCCTACGAGTGGTCGCCCGACGGGACCCGGCTGGCCTTTTCCGCCGACGACTGGATCACCGGCGATTCGGGCATCTTCGTGTTGTCCGCCGACGGCAGCAACCCCGTCCGGGTTTCTCCCAGCAACACCTTCTGGTTCTGGAGTCCAACCTGGTCGCGCGACGGCCAGGCGCTGGTCTACGAGGGGGACGACGGCCTCTACTGGTCCAACGTGCGAACCGGAGCGCCCCCCGCTCGCATCCTCTATGCCGACCCGGACAACCTCTGGGTTTATGACTGCGACTGGTCGCGCACCTCAGATACCGTGGCCTATATCCGCTCCGACATGGTGGATGACGAGGTCTACCTCATCGATGTCGCGCCAGCCACCGGGGCAACCAGCAACCACCGTCCTCTCTTCTCACCCCGGCGCACCGCTACCTGGGAGTGGGGTCCGGCCTGGAGCCAGTCGGGTCTCCTGGCCCTGGAATCGGACGGCAACATCATCGTCGCCCCCGCCAGCGGCACCCCGGTCACCAACGTCACCAGCGGTTCCAACTACTCCTACGGCCCGGCCTGGACGCCCCAGGGCAACCTGGTCTTCGCCTCGGATATGAGCAACAAGCCCAACGGATTCTGGGATCTCTATCACGCCGCGCCGGACGGCTCGTGGGTGCGGCGATTGACCTCCAATGATGGGGACAATTACGTTACCAGACAACCGGCCTCGACGCGATGAAGTCCCGGGGGCTCAGTCTGGCTGAGACCGTGCTGGCGGTCTTCATCCTGGTGGGAGCCATGGTGGTGTTCGCTCTCTTGATGCATTCCATGCTCAACTACGGGACCCGCTCGCAGCAGCGCGCCATGGCCGCCCTGGCGGCCCAGAAACGGCTCGAGGAGATCCGCGAGTGGGCCAACACGGGCAACAATTTCTTCAGCGGCTGGCCCTCGGACGGCCAGTCCACCACCGACCCGACCTTTCCGGGCATCACGCTGCTCAGTGAGGTGGAGGGCCACACGCTGCGCTCTCCCAGCACCGAGCTCGAGAGCAAGTCGGGCAGCCCGCGCGAGATCGTGGAGAGCTGCAAGAAGGTGCGCGTGACAGCCAGTTGGGCCCAGGACGATGGACGCCCCCTTCGTCTGGTCACGCTGATGGCTGCTCCCAACCGCGAGCCCAATCCCCAACTAACCCTCTCCGGGGTAGTCCCGGCCAGCCTGGCTCCGGGAACCAGCTTCACTCAGGGGGTCACGGCCCGCGATACATCCGGCAATCTCCTGCACGATCTCTTCTACCAGTGGTCCAGCCTTCCCACCGGGACCAATCCCGGCAACGGCACGGCCGTCAGCGTCACCGCCAACGGCAGCACGGGCCGTTTCACCAACGAGTATCAACCTCAGAACGGGGGACCGGTCCTGACGATCAGTGGGACCTGCACCATGGGAGTCATCGCTTACTACCGTGGACGAATTCTGCAAGGAGTCTCAGGTGCGTTCCTCTTGCAGCCCTGACAAAGGCGTCTCGCTGGCCGAGGTGATCCTGACCTCGTTCATCGTCTTCATGCTGCTCGGCACCGTGGCCGTCCTGGTGCGGCAGTACCGCGAGGTGCTGACCCACACGCGCCTGAAGGACGCCTCCCTGCGAAGCGCCCTGGGCCTGCAGCAGGCGGCCAACGAGGCCAGAGAGGCGATCGAGCTGATCACCCCCCCGCCCGGCGTCGGGGGCGCATTCCCCTCGCTCGAGCTGACCCGCATCGATCCCAACAGCCCCTCGCGCTTTCCCAGTCCCCTGCCGGCTCCTCCGCCCCCTCCCTACGACCCTCGCGTCCCCTTGATCGGAGTGCGCTACGCCGTGGACGCAGGCGAGCTGGTGCGTTTCGTTCAGGTCGGCACCCAGGTTTCCCGGCAGTTGATCGCCGAGAACGTGCTGGGTTTCACAGCCGAAAACCAGGGGGCCACCTCGGTGAAGCTCACCCTGCGAGTTCGCGAAGACAAAATGCAGCGGGTCTACGAAGTGCTGTCGGTGGTGCGCCAGTGACCGCCCGCCGCCGCGGGGCGATGCTGATCATCACCCTGTTTCTGGCAGTCCTGTTCCTGATTCTCGGCATGGGTTTTCTGACCCAGCGGGTCACGCAATACCGGGGCTCGTTCCGAGCCGCCGAGGCCGTTCAGGCCCTGGCCTGCGCCCGGGCCGGTCTGGAGGACGTGCGCACCAAGCTGAACGTGGACTACAACTTCCCGCCGCCGGGTGCCGACGACCAGCCTGTGTTCAGCTACTGCGAGGTGCTGACCGATCTGGCCAGCAACACCCCGGTGGGAAGCTATACGGTCAGCATCGACACCACCTATCGCCAGGCCCCCTACTCGCTCTTGCGCATCACCGTGGTGGGCCAGGCGGGCGACCCCACCGAGCCGGTGGCCCGCCGCAAGCTCTACGCCGAGTTGGATATCTCCCCGACCCTGCGCGACGATCCGACCACGACCAACCTGGAGTTCTTCAACTTCATCCAGGTCGTCGATCTGGGCAATCTCTGAGGAGCTCAGCACGTTAACAGACTGGCAATCTCAGGTGCGCCGGGCAAGATTACACTGCCCCCATGCAAGTGCGCCCTGCCGAGTTCTTCGCCTACAAACCGCGCCAGGCTGACCCCTTCAAGTCAGCCCAGAGCCCGGTGCAGGTACTGCAAGAGGAAAACCCTCTCAGCGAGCAGGCCTTCGAGGTCGCCCACGTGGGCACCGACATCTTCCTGGACTACGCTCACTCCGGCCTCAGCTCCACGGTGGGCGGAGTGGCCGCCGGGGCGGTGGCCCTGATGGGTCTGGGCTGGGGGGTCTCGCGCCTGCGCTCGGAAGCCTGGCCCGACAAGGTGGCCGGGGTGGGCCACCTGGCCCGCGGTCGAGCACCTGGCCCACCTGCACGTCCCTCACGTTGCTCTGGGGGCCTTCGAGCTGGTCCACGGACTGGCCAGCATGGGCCTGGGCCTGAGCGAGTTGCGGCGAGCTTCGCGCGAGGGAGCCGGGCTGGAGCGCAAGCTGGTGGGCCTGAGCGAGCTCACCATGGGCGCCGCCATCGCGGGGGCAGGCCTCTTTGGCCACCTGGCTCCCGCCCTCCACATCGTGGCCGCGGGGGCGCTGGCCGTCAAGGAAGTGGCCCTGAACAAAGACCGCCTGCTGCGGTAACAATTCGATAACAACAGCCGGACGAAAAATGGCTATGCTGCCAACGTGCCCGCATCAGACGCCAAGAACGCCCTGCTCCGTCTAGGTCCGGAGGAGCCGGGGCTGGCCCGGGATGTGACCCGTTGCCAGGGACAGGTCCCCATCGTTCGACTCAACCGCCTGGCCGCCCCGTGCCGCGACCGGGACTGCTACGTCAAGCTCGAGGGCTGTACGCCCAGCGGCTCGATCAAGGAAAAGAACGCCGTGCTGCTCGTGGAGCAGGCCGAGCGCGAGGGACGCCTGCGGCCCGGGGGCACCATCATCGAATCCAGCTCGGGCAACTTCGGCGTGGGCCTGGCCATGGTGGGCGCCGTGCGCGGCTACCAGGTCATGATCGTGATCGACCGCAAGACCACCCCCGCCTTCCGCCGCATGCTGCAGGCCTACGGGGCCACCCTGGTCGAGCTTTCTCCGGCCGAAGTGGATGCCACGGGCTCGATGCAGGCAGCCCGCATCCAGCGAGCCAGAGAGCTGGCCGCCTCTATCCCCGGCGCCTGGTATCCCTGCCAGCACCACAATCCGGCCAATCCCGACGCCCACGAGGTGTGGACCTCCGAGGAGGTCCTCTCGGCCTTCCCCGAGCGGCTCGACGCGGTCATCGCCGGGGTGAGCACGGGCGGCCAGTTGACCGGGCTGTCCCGCGGCCTCTTGCGTCAGCGCCCGCGCCTCAAGCTGGTGGCCGTGGACGTGGAGGGCAGTGTGATCCTGGGCGGCCCGCCCGGAGCTTACAAGATGACCGGCATGGGTCTCTCCTTCCGGCCTCCCCACCTGGACTACAGGAGTCTTTCCCAGGCCTTCATCGTGTCCGACCGAATCGCGTTCTCCGTCTGTCACGCCCTGGCCCGAACCGAGGGGCTGCTGCTGGGCGCCTCGACCGGGGCCATCGTGGCCGCCGGTCTGCGGGTGGCCGGCGAGTTGGAGCCCGGCAGCCGCATTCTCATGCTCAGCCCCGATCGCGGGGAACGTTACCTGGACACGGTCTACAGCCCAGCCTGGCTGGCCGAGAACGGGTTCGAGCTGCTGAGCGGCTCCGACCTGGAGAGCGCCATCCAGGGCCTGCGTTGCACGCTCCTCTAACTCTGCCCATCCTGCTGCGCCGCCTGCTGCCCCTGTCGGCCTCCGACATGGCCATGGCCCTGGGCGACCCGCTGGTGGCCATCGCCCTGGCGCGCATGACCGGGCCCGAGATCACCCTGGCCGCCCTGGGCATCATCAAAGCCCTGGCAAACTTTCTCGAGAGCCCGATCATCATGCTGCTGCACGCCTCCACCGCCCTCTCGGCCAGCCGCCGGTCGCGCCGGGCGCTGTGGGGATTCACCCTGTTGGCCGGGTCGACTCTGACAGGAATGTTCCTTTTCTTGACCCTCCCTCCGGTCTATCGCTTCGTCATGGGGCAGCTCTACTCGGCCAGCCCGGCGGTCAGCCAGGCCGGTTGGGCGGCCATGCTGGTGCTGGGACTCTGGCCCGGGGTGATCGCCTGGAGGCGCTACTTTCAGGGGATCTTGATCCGCGAGGGCCGGGGCCGCTTTCTGGGTCTGGCTTCGCTGGCCCGCATCGGCTGCTTGACCGCCCTCCTGATCGTGCTCGGACGGGGCTGGCCGGAGCTGAACGGGGCTCTGGTGGCCGCCATCGCCATCATGGGCGGTCTTCTGGCCGAAGCCGGCCTGGTGACCTGGTGGGCCCGCCAGGGGTCGGGTGAGTTGGAGGAGCGCGAGCAGCCCGACCTGCCCGATACCCTGGGCGGAGTGGCCCGCTACTACTTCCCCCTGGCCACCACCATGGTCATCGTCTGGGGCGGACGAGCCATACTGGTCTCCGTCCTGGCTCGGGCGGTGGACGGCGAGCTGGCCCTGGCCGCCTGGGCCGGAGGTTGGGGATTCGTGATCTTGCTGGCCAACTCGACGCGCATGGTGCAGCAGCTGGTCATCACCCATTCGCGTCACGCACCCCGCGGCTTGCTCCTGCGGCTGGCGCTCACGGCCGGAGCCGTGGCCACGGCGCTGCTGGTGTTGCTCGGCTTCTCCAGCCCCGGTCGCGAGCTGATGGGCCTGCTTCTGGGCGGGGGCGAGCTGGTCGAGCCCGCCCTCCTGATGGTGCGAATCAGCTGCTGCCTCCCACTTCTGGTGGCGCTGCAGAACACGGTGCAGGGCTACTCCATCGTCAGCGGCCAGAACCGGCGCATTCAGTGGGCCAGCCTGGCGGGAACGCTGGTGACGCTGGGAGTCGCCTCGGGGATCGTGTTCTCAGGCGGATCCGGCCTGGTCGCCGGGGCGGCCAGCGTGCCGGTTGGAGTGCTGGTGGAAATCCTCTGGCTCCGTGGAGTCTCTGAAAAGACGCTGTAGGCGGCCGGCAGGTCTTCATCGGAGGAACCACGCTGCGCCGAGTAAGGCTGCCCGATGGCTGATCAGCCATCGGCAGCAGGCATGGCTGCCGGCCAGGGCGTAGTCAATTCGATGCGCACTCCGCTGGTCTGCCTGCTGGCCTGCCTCTTCCTCAGCACCTTCGCGCGAACGCAGCCGATCGCTGAAGTCCCGTCGGAGCCCCCGACCTGGGGCCAACAAATCTACCAGGGCATCGCCCTGACCAGCGCCTTTCGAAAGCGGCCCGAGCCTTTCGCACTCTACGCTGTGGCGATCGACCTGAGGGCGAACGGGTTGTCTTTTCTGGTCAGCCCGTCCAATGGCGAGCGGCGACTTGAAACCGACACCCAGAAGACGGGCACCTTCTTGCACCAGAACAAGTGCCAGGTCGCCATCAATGGCAGCCCATTCTGGCCGGTCGAGAGAAGGGAAGGTGTGCCCATCGACGTGGCCGGCCTGTCGGTATCGCGCGGCGACCGATACTCTGAGCCAGAAGTGACCTGCGGCGCCCTGCTCATCACGCAGGACAACCAGGTGAAACTGGTCTCACAGGGAGACGACCTGTCGGATGCCTACAACGCGCTTGGTGGTTTCGACTTCCTGCTCAAGGCCGGTCAACTGGTGAACGAGCCTGGCGGTCCGCGCCATCCGCGCACGGCAGTGGGGCTTTCACAGGATGGTCAGACGCTCTATCTGTGCGTCATCGACGGTCGCCAGAACGACCACAGCGTAGGGGCAACCCTGTATGAAACAGCCCTCTGGATGCGCTGGCTGGGATGCTGGGAGGCGCTGAATCTGGATGGGGGGGGGTCCACCACCCTCGTCATCGAGGACGAGATGGGGTTGCCCCACACCATCAATCGCCCCATCCATGGACAAATCCCGGGTCAGCAGCGCCCCAGCGCCAATCATCTCGGGGTGTACGCGGCCCCGGTCAAGCGTTGATGCGTTCTTTTGTCTGGAACGGTTAACGCCGCAGAGTGCAGCGAACCCTGGTCGAGCCCGACTGGTTGCCAGCACTGTCCTGGGCGGAGGCGTTCAACTCCACGATGGAGCCGTTGGACCCGGTCAGGTTGACTGGCAGCTGCCACTGCCCGCTGTCATTGGCTTGCACGCTGTACTTGATGGTTTGTTCTTTCAAGCCCAGTACCGGATCGGTCACTGTCCCGGAGACCACGATGATCGCTCCCGGGTTCGCTCTGCCGGTAATGACAAACTGGCTGGGCACCTGCTGACCATCAGCCGGGTAGTTCATCTGGACTGCCGGCAAGTTGGAGGTTGAGCCACCGGAGATCTGGAAGCCCCAGGAGTAATCGATCACCTCATTGCTGACCCCTCTTGCCACGACGCGAACCCGATGGTAGCCGGGTGCCAGGTCGGTGGTCGGCTGGTAGAGCACTCCCTGAACGCTGGTGGTGGCGCGGCCGGTCATGTCAGTAGAGTCCAGCCAGATGCGCACCGTGTCCGGATGCACGTTGTCATTGAAGGACGCGTGAATGATGGGTCGCCCCGTGATCACGGTAGACCCGTTTGTGGGAGTGACCGACAGTTGGGGGGCGGGAGTCGACTGGCCGCCGCCTGCGACCGTGATCTTGCGATCGGCTTCGCGAAGCACTTCCTGACCGTCGACGATGAGTCGGCCCACCAGCGCGGCATTCTGGGTCGCCATTGCGCTGGTCAGCCGTAGATTGGCCTGGTAGCGGCCACTGGAGACCTCCGGCAGAACCTGGCTCTGGGTGATACCCAGGATCTCAAAACTGGCCTGGCCCCCGGGAGTTCCGGTCATGAGAATGGTGATCTCCTCGCCGGCGTTCATGGTCCGAGCCGGGCTGACCACCAGCGTGTCGATGACCGGTCGACCGGCCTCGGCTGCTCGCTGGAGCACGAGGCCCCTGGAACCCCATCTAGAAGTATCATATTTAACCGCGACCAACTCGTCTCTGTCTCGCTGAAAGACGATCGTTTCAGACGAATACTGTCCGTTCCGTTGGGTCAGACTCAAGGTCACCAACTTGCCTTCGGCTCTCCAGGTTCCGGTTTGCACAATGGTGCGTCCCTCCCTGAGGGTGGTCAACTGGGCATTGCGATTGCTATTGAGAACCAGGGTACTGTTGCCGGATCGGTAGGTGCCGACCTCCCTTTGAGCCAGCGCCGCGACGGCCAGAAACAGAAACAGGAGTAAAGTAAGTCTTCGCATGCAGTTTCCTTCCTCACCGATCCGGAGCAACCTTCAGGCCAGCGGCCCGGATCCAAGAGTCGGCTCTGACCGCCTCCCCTCGAATCGAGCGCGCGAAGGGGCCGGGCTGCTGTTACCCGAGAGGCTCGACGGGCTGGTCCTGCAGGCCGCCGGGGTCCTGCAAGACCAGCCTCGACGAGGACCGAAACAGCCACCGGAACTCGGAGGATTGGGAGCGCCAGCAGCAGATGAGGCAAATGCCTGGCCGTTTGCCCGCTGTGCGCCCCCCCCGCCGCCGTGCAGGAACGTGGCCGATCGTAGCAACCACGCTGCGAACGGAGTAGAACTCAGTACCAGCGGTAGGGGAACCCCCCTCCCCAACCACCCCAGAACAGGTTGTCATCCAGGTATCCCGGATAGTAGGGGATCCATTCAGGCAGATCCATCTTGCGCAGGATCTCGTCCATGTGCTGGTTGACTTTTACACGGGCCTGCTCGTTGTAAGCATCGGCCGCGATCTGATCTAGCTCGGCCGCCAGCGCCGGGTCCTGGTCGCGCAATCGACGGGCGGCAAACTCAACCCGTTCGCGGGCAACCTGCAGCTCCTCGGGCGTGTGATCCCTGGTCAGGGTCTCCTGCAGATCTTGCAGGCAAGCTGAGCCCAGCCGGACCCGGTCCTGGTCCTTGAGGGTATTGGCAAGATGGTTCTGCCATGCGACGACAACGCCGTTCTTCTCCGTGAACTTCATCTTGGGCCACTCCCTGCGCATGTTGGCCCAGTAGGCCGGGAAACCGATGAGCAAGGTCCTGGCGCTCTCAGGTAGAGTGGGCCAGGCGGATTTCAAGGTCGCCTGGACGGCCGCCCTGAAATGAGGGCCCGGCAGCACCTGTGGGTTCGTTTCCTCATCCGCGACCGCCATCATGAAAAGGAGCCATTCCGCAAAGGCCTCGCTGCTTTGAAGTTGCAGGCCCGGCGCTATTTCCTGGCGGGCGAGCTTGTCGAGCTGGCAGGCCCGGACTGCAAAAGGCTCCCGGTCTGATTGAAACATCCTCAACAAGGCGACTCGCTCGGAGGCAGACGGAGAAGCCAGTTTCTGGGCACGTTTCGTCCAGGCCTCCTCGCCCGGCTGCCCACTGATGGCCGCAATCTCGATGCAGGTCAGGGGACGTTGAAACATCCATTGCACGAGATCGATGGCGGAGGGCTGACCTTGTGGCTGGTTGTCCGCCCAGGCCGGGAAGCCGCACAGGAATACGAAAACGACGCACAAGAGCAGCCGCGAGCGGGTGGATGATTCAAGCTGAGGCACGTTTCCTCCGAACTGGTGAGTGCGCCGATGCTTCGCCTCAGCGACCTCCCAACACCTCCGTGGAGGCCATTTCTAAAGTGCACGCACATGAAAGACAGCCGCCGGACCTCCAATTGCTGCCCATTCGTAGGACGGCCCGCCGTTGCGTTGAAGGGGAACGAATGAGACACTGGCTCACCTTCTGCCTGGCCATCCTGCTCCTGGTCACGGGCTCTGCCCA
The DNA here is from genome assembly GCA_964637145.1 of uncultured Burkholderiales bacterium. Lineage (GTDB taxonomy): Bacteria > Vulcanimicrobiota > Xenobia > Xenobiales > QWHO01 > QWHO01. Next base: position 3,157 of record CAZWUN010000078.1, on the reverse strand, counting down.
ACCGGTCAAGAAGGCTCACGTGCAATCCGAGCTGATCAGCGACCAGACCGTGGTGGCGCCGGGCAGCACCTTCTGGGTTGGCCTGCGCCTCGAGATGGAGCCAGAGTGGCACACCTACTGGGAGAACCCCGGCGACGGCGGGCTGGCCACCAAGATCGAGTGGACCCTGCCCGAGGGCGTCACGGCCGGCCCGATTCAGTGGCCCGCCCCCGAGCGCGTCGAGCTGGCCGGCCTGGTCAGCTATGGCTACTCCCACGAGGTCATCTTGCTGACCCAGCTGCAGACCGCTCCCGACCTCAAGAGCGGGCCGCTCACCCTGAAGGCCAACGTCAGCTACCTGGCCTGCAAGGAAGAGTGCCTCCCCGGCCAGGCCGACCTGACCTTGAAGCTGAGCGCCGGGGCGACCAGCCAGCCCTCCGAGCAGGCCGAGAGCCTGGCCCGGGCCCGCGACCGGCTGCCCCTGGGGCCCGACCCGGCCGTGCAGGCCCGGCTGGAAGGCAAGCTGATCTTGCTGAGCCTACCGCAAGGGGCTCAAAAAGCCGAGTTCTTCCCACTCGACAACGAGCAGATCCAGCTGGATGCTCCCCAGACCCTGAAGCAGGGCCAGCTCGAGCTGCAGGCCGCCGAGAAGGCTCCGGCCCGACTTTCGGGCGTGCTGGTAGTGGGCGATAAGGCCTACCAGGTGGACCTGCCGCTGACCTCCAGCGCGACGGCCCCCCAGGTCAGCTTTCTGCCAGCCTTCCTGTCGGCCTTTCTGGGCGGGCTCTTGCTCAACCTGATGCCCTGCGTCTTCCCGGTGCTCTCCATGAAGGTGCTGGGCTTCGTGGAGGCGGCCGGCGAGTCCAAGGGCAAGCCCTGGATGCACGGCCTGGTGTTCACGCTGGGCGTGCTGGTCTCGTTCTGGGCCCTGACGGCGGCCCTGTTGGCCGTCAAGGCGGGCGGGGCCAAAGTGGGCTGGGGCTTTCAGCTGCAAGAGCCCGGCATCGTGATCGCCCTGGCCGTGCTCTTCTTCGCTCTGGGCCTGAATTTTCTGGGCGTCTTCGAGATCGGCCTGACGCTCACGAGACTGGGAGATGTGGCCGAGCGCAAGTCGGGCCTGTCGGGCGCCTTCTGGAGCGGGGTGCTGGCCACCCTGGCGGCCACTCCCTGCACCGCCCCCTTCATGGGCAGCGCGGTCGGCTTCGCGCTCACCGCTCCGGTGCTTCAGACCTTCCTGATCTTCACCTCTCTGGGCCTGGGGATGGCCTTTCCCTACCTGATTCTCTCCAGCGTGCCGGCCCTGCTGCGCTTCGTGCCTCGACCCGGGCCCTGGATGGAGAGCTTCAAGCAGTTCCTGGCTTTCCCGCTGCTGGCCACCACCGGCGGCCTCCTCTGGGTGCTCGGCCAGCAGCGCGGACCCAACGCCGTGGCCGTCATGCTGCAGGCCCTGGTGCTCTTCGGCATGGCCGCCTGGGCCTACGGTCGCTGGGGGTTCTCCATCAAGGCCGGAGTGCGGGCCCGGGGGCTGGCCTTTACGGCCCTGCTGCTGGTCGCCGGGCTGGCCGTCTCGGTGCAGGCCGCCCGCTTCGGCGCTCCCGATCCGAACGGCCATTCCGGGCCCTGGCAGCCCTTCTCGCCCGAGAAGGTGGCCGAGCTCAGGGCCGCTGGCAAGCCGGTGTTCGTCGACTTCACGGCCGCCTGGTGCTTCAGCTGCCAGGTCAACGAGCAGGTCGCCCTCAAGCCCAGGGAGGTGCTGGACGCCTTCCAGGCCCGGGGAATCACCATGCTGAAGGCCGACTGGACCAACCGGGACGAGGTCATCACCCGCGAGTTGGAAAAGTTCGGCCGAAGCGGCGTGCCTCTCTACGTGCTCTATCCGGCTGGCGGCGAGCCCGAGGTGCTGCCCCAGGTGCTCACTCCCAGCATCGTGCTCAAGGCTTTGGAAAAGATCCCGACCAGCTCTTCAGCAGACTGACCCAGTTCCCGGCCGGGCTCTCGGAAACGTACTTCACCAACCCCACCCCGGGCGCATAGTAACTGGTCTGTTTGAGCGTGCCGCCGGACTGGGTGGTGACCGTCTCCACCACCAGGCAGGTAAACGTGCCGGCGGGCACCTTCACCTGGGCACTGGCCAGGATCCGGTTGGAGTCGGTGATCTCGCTGCTGCGCCCCAGCCGACCGGTCCAGGCCCAGCTGGTACCGGGCTTCATGGGAAAGCGCAGGTAAGGCCGGGCCGGCTGGTAGAGCGCCTTCTCACCGTCGGGGTCTTCCAGGCCCGTGAGGAGGATGCCGCCCGCGCCCACCTCATACCACTCCTGGGTCAGGACCTGGGGCATGGTGGTGCGCACCAGGGCCCGGTTGCCCTCGTTCTTGACCACCTCCACCGTGTAGTCGAACGACTGGCGACCCTTGAACTGGTAAACCCAGCTCAGCCCCGAACGGACCGGGAAGTAGTCGGCTTCGGCCGCCAGCGCGTAAGCGAGCAGCAACGCCAGCAGCAGGAGGAGCCGCCTCACGGGGGGGTCACCCCTTCGGCGGCGGAGCGCTCGAGGTGGGGCCGGGCCTCGTCCTCTCGTCCCAGGCGGGTGAGGGCCACGCCCAGCCGCAGGCGGGCCAGCGACTGGGAGGGATCGACCTCCAGCGAGCGCTCCAGCCACGGGATGCCGGCCTCCATCTGGCCTTGAGCCAGTTCCAGGTAGCCCCGGTAGGTCAGAGCCGGAGCGTGCTGGGGATTGAGTCGCACGGCCTCATCCAGGGCCCGGGCGGCGGCCTCGAAGTCTCCCAGCTCGAGCTCGGCGCGGGCCAGCTGGTAGCGGAGGTCAGCGGCTTCGGGGGCCAGCGCCACGGCTCGCCCAAAGGCGTCGCGCGCGCCCTCCCAATTCTCCTGGCCTGAGCGGGCCAGCCCCAGCGTCATCTGCTGCATGGCGGTGATGCGGCCCTGCGAGGCCGAAGCCTCGGCGGCCGGATACTCGCCCCGAAAGAGCTCCATCCAGGCCCGGTCGACCGGGTCGGTGGGATCGAGGTGGGCCAGGCTGACGGCCGGATGGCCGCCCCCCGCGCTGACCGGGCCGGGGGCGCGCATGGCCAGGTAGTCGCGCTTGAGCTGGTGGATGGCGCGGGCCTCGGGCAGCAGCGCGAAATACTCCTCGGGCGCGAACTCGCGCTCGTGGCCGCGAAA
>CAZWUN010000077.1:0-17689 GCA_964637145.1 uncultured Burkholderiales bacterium | reverse complement strand
AGGACGAGCTGGCCGGCTTCTCCAACCGGGGCAACAAGTCGGTCCACCTGGCCGCACCCGGTGTCAATATCCACAGCACTCTCAAGGACGGCGGCTACGGGCTGATGAGCGGCACTTCCATGGCCACTCCTCACGTGACCGGCGTGGCCGGACTGATCGCCAGCGCCTACCCCGAGGCCGACAACGACGCCATCAAGTCGCGCATCCTGAGCGGGGTCGACCAGATGCCCGAGCGCTGGGCCAAGCGCCTGATCACCGGCGGTCGCCTCAATGCCATCAAAGCTCTGGAGGATGACAAGGTGGCCCCGGCCACCCCCGGTAACCTGCAGGCCAGCGCCACCGCCAACGCGGTCACCCTGACCTGGACCGCCACCGGCGACGACGGCAGCCAGGGCAAGGCCACGAAGTACGAGCTTCGTTACGCCCGCTCACCCATCGCGGCCAACTCCGACAACCTCAAGCCGGGCGAGATCAGCTTCGACGAAGCTACCGCCGTCCGCATCGACGCCCCCAAGGACGCCGGCGCCAACGAGTCGGTCACCCTGGAGATGACCCCCTCGGGTCGCGAGCGCAAGCTCTACTTTGCCCTGCGGGTGGTGGACAACGTGGGCAACCGCTCCGAGACGGCCGTTCAGGAAGTGCGCGTGCCGGCTTCCAAAGTGGCCTTCGAGGATACGGTGGACGCCAACTCGCCCTTCACGCCCTCGGGCCCCTGGTCCCGTATCGAGGTGCCCGGCCGGGGCGAGGTCTGGACCGACAGCCCCGGCAGCGAGTACGGCCCCAAGCGCGACGACGCCATCACCAGCGGCTCCATCTCGCTCAAGGACTGGGCCAACCCGGTGCTGCACTTCGAAGCCAAAGTGGATACCGAGAAGGGCTACGACGGCTGCGAGGTGGAGGTCTACGGCAAGAAGTTCTGGGGCGGCCGCAAGTGGCGCTCGCTGGAGACGCTGGAGGGCATCCAGGACTGGAAGAACTTCCAGCTCGACCTGTCGGACTACCAGGGCCAGGAGATCCAGCTGCGCTTCCGCTTCCACTCCGACGACTCGCGCCATCGCGATGGGGTTTACCTGGACAACGTGGTGATCACCGGCACCAAGACCGAGGGCGAGGCTCCCAAGTCGGGCTGCTTCTAGAGCGGGATGCTGGTCAGATCTCTCTACGCGGCCTCGATTCTGTTGACGGGCTTGTATTGCCTGTTCTTCATCACCTTCGGTCTGCGTGAGTTCGTCATGCTATTCGAGGGAATGTCATTGCAGCTTCCCCTCCCCACCCGGATTCTGATCGGTCTCAGCAGGTCCAAGCTCATCTTCACCGGAGGGTTCGGGGGGGTGCTCGCGGCTCTGATTGTGGTGGGCTGGACCCGGTCCGGGACGACGGCCCTGGCGGTCCTTCAGGCCCTGGTGTTCTTCTTTGCCTGCCTGATCATGCTGGCTTGCGTGCTGCCGATCTTGCAACTGGTTGGGAATCTCGGACCATGAAGAAGCTCCTGGCGGTCCTGGGTGCTTTCGAGCTGTTCGTGGCTCTCTTTATCAGCTATTGGGCCCAGTCTGGCCTGGAGCCGTTGCTCGGTGGCTCCTCACGGCTGCCGGTCCTGCTCGCCCTTGCAATGGGCCTGGTGGCTTGCATCCTGGGTATTGTCTCGGGTGAGCGTGGGGGTGCTCTGCTCGCTCTCGGAGCAGCGCTCGTCCTGGTCCTGACGACGTCTCAGGCACTTCCCCTGGTCAGGAGGGCTGTTCCCACGCTCGCTGACCAATGGCAAAATGCCCTCCAGAACAAGAAGATGGACGAGCTGTCGGCCGCATTCGCGCAGGATCTGTTCCAGGGCAAGCTGGTCAGCTCGGAGCCGCAGGTGGTGGTCCGACTTCAATCCGGTCGCTACGCCATCTACTATGCTGAGTCCGACAGCCTCGCGCGCCAGATGTGCGACCAGCCCGAGCCGGCCGAGGACTCCCAAGAAGAGAAGACGCTGCTCTTCCTGCGTGACCTTCAGTTCGCGGCCCGTGAGCTCGACCAGGGGCTGCTGCTCGAGGTTCGGGGAAGCTTTCGCGTATCTGACAGCTTTGGCGTCAATGAAGAGGGCGAGTTCTATCCGGTACGCTGGATTCGTTTGATCCCCAAGCGGTAGGGACTCTGGCTGACCTCTCGAATTTTCGTCGATGCGACTGCGCTTCTGGGTCTTTTTGCTGGGGGTTTTCCTTTTCATCGGCTGCGGTGAGAGCGGTAGCCCCACCGGGGCAGCCGGGCAGGTTGCTCCTCTCCCTCCCGTGACCGCCGACTTGAGGGTCATCCTCGACCTGTCCCCGGTCGCCCCGGTCGGCCCCCAGGTTCCTTTTCCTGACAGCGCCGCTCGTTTTCAAATCGAGTTGGAGAACCCGGTCCAGGGTGGCCTGCTGGCCGGGCCGGTGACCCTGGATCGCCTACCCGGCCAGACCCGCCTCGAGCAACTCTTCCCGGGTCTCCCCATCGGCCCCCTGCGATTGCTGGTGACCACCCTGGACGCTCGCGGCGCCCGCCTCGGCCTGTCGGATCAGGTCCTGAGCCTGGCCAGCCCGCGAGGTGAGGTGACCGTCTCCACCCTCTTCATGCCTGGACCAACCCGCGAGATCGGCCTGATCAGCATCGGCCAGCAGGGCGTCAACGGTCCCAGTCGCCAGCCAGCCCTGAGCAGCGACGGGCGTTTCGTGGCCTTCAGCTCCTCGGCCACCAACCTCCTGTCTACCCTCACGACCGGGGCTGAAAACCGTATCTACGTGCGCGACCGACTGACCGCTCAGATCCGGCTGGCCTCGCTGCTGAGCACCAGTCCAACCACCAGCACCATCACGGACGGGAGCTCGAATACGCTCGTCTTTGCTGAATCCGGCTCGACCACCTCGACACCCTCCGATGGCAGCTCCAACACGCTCACCTTCAGCGAGACCAGCCCGATCACCGATGGCACTTCCAACACGTTGTTCTTCGCCGAGGCATGCGCTTCGACAACCTGGTGACGGCCCGCGAGACCCTGACGCCCGCCGCCACCATCACCAGCCCCTCGCTGGGGCCGGCCACCTCGGACCTGTTCCTGGACACCGCCAACGACCGTCTCTACGTCGCCACGGGCCCCGGCGCCGTGGCCGACCGGGTGGTGGTGTTCGACCAGGCCAGCACCCTGAGCGGGGCGGCCACCCCCTCGCAGGAGATCGTTCTTCCCGTTCAAGGGCGAGGGCTCTTCCTGGACGTCGGCCGGGACACCCTCTATTTCGGAAACACGGTCAAGCGTAACGCTACCAGTGGTCTGGCCCTGAGCGGAGCCTCCGGCACGGCGACAATCCCGGCCACGCCCACCACGCTCATGGTGGACACCCGGCGCGGCGAGCTCTACGCAGCCAACTTTCCCGGCCAGGTCGAGGTCTTCGACACCCTCGGCGCCCCTGTCCGCGTTCGTTTTCTGGATACCCTGGGCAACAGCATCGTGCGCGGGCTGGCTCTCGACCCCTCGCCGGCGGGTGTGCTGGGGGTCAATCGGTCCAACCTGATGGTGCAGGCCGATGGCAACCGGGCGGCCGGAACCGTGCCTCCCAACCAGCTCGACCGCCGGGCCCGCTTCTCTGGCAACGGCAGCGATCCCAATCAGGCCTTTGCGCTGGTCAACCTGGTGGCCGGGACCCTCACTCGCTTTGGGGCACCACCTCCCACCACGGCGCGGGGCACGGGACCGTTGCAGGTCGATACCTTCACGGGAACGGGCTATTCCGCCGACTTCGCCCGGGTGCTGGTCTTCCCGGTATCGGCCAACGGAGACATCCGCCCCGCCAGGATCCTGCGGCCGGGATTCGGGCCCAGGGGGATGGCGATCGACCGCACTCGGTAGGCTGCCTCTTCGCCCGCCCCATCCAGCGTATTCGGTGTCTACTTGACACGAACTATGGAATGAGGTAGACTTAGTGTATTCCTGACAGGCCTGTCCGGCCAACCGAAAGGAGTACCCCCATGCTGCACCTCGTCCCTGATCGTGAAGGCGTTTGTCTCGACAGCGAGACCATCCTGGACCTTCTGGTCCGCGTGACCCCTCCCCGTCCGGCCCGGGCCGAGCATCGTCCCGAGCTGAACCTGTCCCTGGTGCTCGATCGCTCCGGCTCGATGCAGGGTGAGAAGATGGAGATGACCCGCAAGGCCGCCGGCATGGCCGTGCGCTCGCTGCGCGACGAGGACCGCGTCAGCGTGGTGCTCTTCGACGAGGAGATCGAGACGCTGGTGCCCTGCACGAAGGCCACCGCCAAGAATCGTATCGCCGACCTGCTCAGCCAGGTCGAGGTGCGCGGCTGCACCAACCTGTGCGACGGTTGGCGCACCGGGGCGGGGCAGGCCTCCCTGGCAGTAGACCGGACCCGGCTCAACCGGGTTCTGGTGCTCACGGACGGCCAGGCCAACCGGGGAGAGACCGACCTCGAGCGCATCTGCTCGCTGGTGCGCCAGCAGGCCGAGGCAGGCGTGCAGACCACCACCCTGGGCTTCGGACCGGACTACAACGAGGTGCTGCTCCGGGCCATGGCCGCCAGCGGGGAGGGGAACCACTTCTATGTGGAGACCCCCGAGCAACTGGCCAGGTTCTTCGAGATCGAGCTGGACGGCCTGGCGGCCACCCAGGGCACCCAGGTTCATCTTCGTCTCGACCCCCTGGTGGAGGGCCTGGAGGCCTGGCCGCTGGCCGACATGGATCGCAACCACTCGGGCGATCTGAAGCTGGCCGACCTGGTGGCCGGCTGCCCGCTGGAGGTGCTGGTGCGCCTGCGCGTTCCCGCCCTGCGCGGTCACCGCGGTCCGCTGCTCAGGCTGCACTTGATCTACCGCTCCCTGGCCACCGGGCGGGACGAGAGCCTGGCCGCCGAGCTGGAGCTGCCCGGCATGACCGCTCACCAGCGGGCTGCTCTGCCGCTTCATCCCGAAGTGGCCGAGCAGGTGGCCTCGGCCATCGCGGCCGTGGCCCGCAAGGAAGCCATGGAGAAGCTCTACCGAGACGACGAGGCGGGGGCTCTCAAGCTGCTGCGCCAGGCTCTCCAGACCCCTTCGCTGGCCGACTACGACGCCCGCCTGCTGAACGATCTGGTGGCCACCATCGAGCGGGGCGACCACAGCTCGGGCCACAAGAAGGCCTCCATGCACGGCCATGGCCACGCTCGCGGCTCGACCATGCTCAAGAAGATGGAGAGCGAGCAGGTCCTGGATGGTCTCATTTCCCGTGGGCTGATCCCCCTCCAGGCGGGGCCGCTGCTCGCCAGCCGACCCTGCCAGAGTCGGGGCGGAGTCGAGCGCATGCAGGGAATGATGCTCGGGCTCGTGTTCGGCGAGAGTCTGGGCCAGGTGCGCACCTGGGGAGACATCTTCCGGCGGGGCACCCCCGGAGCGGCCGAGGGCAGCCTGCTGGCGCTGGCTACGCTGGAGTGCCTGGCCGACGAGGGCGAGCTGAACCCCAACCTGCTGGCCCAGGCGCTCGCCGAGACCGACGTGCCCCGGCCCAGCCAGACCCTGGCCATGATGCGCCAGCACCGCGGCATGGGCAAGCGCTGGACCGAGCTGGGCTCTCCCTCAGCCGGCTGCGGCGCGCTCCGGCGCATCGCTCCGGTGCTGGCGCTGCACTACCCGGCGGGCACTCAGAAGCTCTGGTCGGACGTGGCTCTGGGCTGCCTGATCACCCACCGCGATACTTCCTCGCTGGCCAGCTGCCTGGGCTTTGCCGCCCTGCTGTGGGACCTGACCAACATGGCCGCTCCGCCCCACGCTGAGTGGTACTGCGAGCGCTTCCTGGAGGCAGTGGAAGGGCTGGAGACCGACCAGGCCTACCAGGCCCAGGCGCGCCGCTTCGACGGCTGGTCCGGCAAGCTGTCCGACTTCGTCCGCCTGGCCCTGCCCGACGCTCGCCAGCGCGGGCTGACGGCCGCTCAGGCCATGCGCGAGTGGGGCTCGGGGCCTTACCTCCTCGAGCTGGTGCCCAGCCTGCTGTACGTGCTCGAGCGGCACGCCGCCAACCCCACCGAGGCCCTGCGCCAGGCCACCAAAGGCCCGCTCGATCCCAGCTCGCTGGGGGCTCTGGTGGGAGTCGCCCTGGGCGCCCTGCACGGGCCTTTCCCGGGCCTCAAAGTGGAGAAAGCGGTGGGCCAGCGCATCGACCGCGGCCTCAGGCAGATGCTGCGCTGAACGTGATGAAGTCCGGCCGCTCACCAACAGGGTTTGCGGCCGGACTTCGAGCTTCGTCGCATTGACCGTGCCAGATGGCACGGTCAGCCTACAGGTTTAGAAGGGCTTCTTGACCAGCAATTCCACGTTGCGGTCGGTGGGATTGCCGATCTGGAACCCCAGGCCGCCCGGCTCGGTCTTGGTGGCGGGCTGATTGAGGATCTGGGGGTCGTTGGCAGAGAGCTCGCGGCTGATGGAGGCCAGGCTGAGGGGGTCACCCGGAGTGCCTGTCTCGGGCGGGGCAGCCGTGTCCACCAGTGTGGCGAAGATCGAGAGCGTGCCGTCCTTGTTGTCCACCAGCTCCACGATGCGAGCCTGCTGGGGAAAGTCGATCAGAGAGGGGCTGTTGACCTCCCAGAATCCGCCGGTTCTGCCGGTCGGGTCGGGGTGGGCAAAGATGCGGCAGTAGTGGGTGTGGCCGTTCATCCAGGCGACCACGTTGGGATAGCGCTGCAGCACCTGCTCGAACTGGCCTCCGAGCATGCGGACCTGCCCTGGATTCTCCGGGTCGGGCAGAGCATTGTCCATGGTTTCGATGCTGTGGTGGCTGAAGAGGATGACCAGCTTGTCGGGATTGTTGGTCTGGATCAGATTCCCGTTGGCATCGTAGTAGCGGCTGGAAACCTGCTGGATCTGCTGCTCCATCCAGGCAACCTGCTCGACGTCGATGGAGCCGTTGTCGAAGCCCCCGGGATTGGTGGTATCCAGAGTCAGCCCGAGAATCCCCGGAGCCGGCTCGAAAGCGTAGTACATGTTGCCCGTCTGCAGATTGGAAGCGGTGAATCCATGCCCCACCGGCCCGGGTACCGCCGGGGTATTCAGGTGAGCCTGGATGAACTCGGTCTTCTGCAGGAGGTGCCGGGTGGGGTCGGAGGTCACCTCTCGCGAGGGGGTCGTGTCCGAAGTCCAGTGGCCGATGAAGGCCGGCCAGTCACCCGAGACGTTGATGCCCAGGGGGTCGAGGAACTCGGCCAGGAAGGCGTCCACACCGGTACCCGGCTTGATGTCTTCGAGCAGTTGGAAGATCAGGGGAAGGGAGAGGATCTTGGTCGTGCTGGTGGCGATCTGGTCGAGCGCAATCAGGGGGTTCTGATTGGCCTTCTCGGGGAAGTTGCCCTGGATGAGGTGGTCGTGATTGCCGTAGCAGGTGTAGTAGGGAGTCTTCAGTCCCTGGGCCGTAAAGGGCTGCACGGCAGCAGCGAGCAGGCCGGCAATCTCAGGGAATCCAAAGGTCGTCTTGTACTGATCCGCGGGGCCAGGCTCAGGGTGCCAGTACTCGGTCAGAAACGGCTGGCTGTTGTCCTGGACACCTTCGTAGAGGTCCGGATTTCCCGTGGAGGGGACGATGGTGCCCCCGTCCATCAGGGTCAGGAAGCGCTGGAGCTCGGACTGGTGACGATTGTCGCCATTGTCGCCGGTGAAGACCGCGCAATCGTAAGGCCGGCCGGTGATAGGACCGGCCCCGATGGTGTTGACTTGCTCGATCATGGCCTCAGCCACGAAGACGGTCAGCATTTCCTGAGGCCGCCAGGCGGCCTGGAAGTCGTCCTGGGGGAGAAATGTGCCCTTCAGATTGCGCAGAAACTCGATGCGCAGGGGGCTTTCCTCGTCGATGATGTGAATGTCCGAAAAGTGAGGCATGCAGAGCAGGGCGACGCGCCGGTCCTGGCGGCCCTCCTGGGCGGTCGCGCCCAGGTCGGTTCGAACCACCTGCTCCCAGCCGGGGCCATAGGTGAGGGTCTTGTAGATGCCCGTGCCCGTGGTCTGAATGCTCTGGTCCAGAGTGGTCGTGCCGACCAGCAGCTGGATGTCGGGCTCATCGATTCGGGTCACCTGATTGGCGACCATGGTGACCGCCTGCTCGTGAACTCCGACCACCTGGTCACCCGCCAGATACTCGATCTTGATCCGGTTGACAATGGTGGGCAGATTGATCCTGACCTGGGTGGCCTTCTGCACGACGACCGGGCCGAACACGGACTGCTCCCCCTGGTAGCCGGTGATGCGGAAATCGGTGACCCGGCTGATCACGCCGCGGAAGAGGGTATGGTTGAGCTCGAGAATCGAGCTGGGGGAGTCCGGGCTCAAGCCCCCCTCTGAGCCGCCACAGGCCACGCAGGCCACCGAGATCAAAAGCAGTAGCAGAATGCGCTTCAAGGAACAACCTCGCTTTCGTTGAGTCGGGCCGGGTTTGTGAAGGTCGGGGCAATCTCCTTCGTGCTGTGACGGCGAAAACGAGGAGAGAAGTTCCATGCTCTTGATCCAGTCGCTTGACAGAGCAGTCCGTTTGCGTCACAACAAAATGGCGAGCAGAGATGAGCTTATTCGCGGCACTCACCCGGGGGGGAACCTGGCAGCGCCTGGCCCTGCTCGTCTGGCTATTGCTCCTCACGCCCGTCCTGGCTGAGGATGAGTTCTGCGGTCGACCAAAGTGCTGTTCCAACTGCGCCCGGGGCTGCTGCACGGATGGGGTCTGCGGGGTGGCCGGGCCCACCGGTTGCCCCGACAATGCGGGGGTCAGCGGACGCTGCCAGCCAACCGTGACCGAGCTTCCGACCAGCCCCACCCGGCCTCCTGACCTGGCCGTCGCCCTCGAGTCCGTGGCCCTGTCGCCGGAGGGCGCTACAAGCTTTTCCCTTTCCTGGCCGCGGCGCGAGCAGCTTCGTCTGCTCGCGCCTCCACCCGTTCCTCCTCCTCGCTGAGCCGACTCGACGGCTCCAGCACAAAAATTGAGGAGGAAATTATGAACCCCAAAAGCCTGGGGCAAGCCTGGCTTGCCCTGTTGATCCTTTGTTGCCTTTGCCTTCCGGCTCGGGCCGGCGAGTGCGATTGCGCTACCGGCCATGCGCAGGACAATCCCGTGGGCGACTGGACCCTGACCTTTGGCTATGAGCGCATGGACATGGGCACCTTGCTGCAGGGCTCGACCCGGGTCAGCCCCGAGCAGGCAGCCCTGGACGGGCTGACCGCCAACGGGTCGCGGACGTTCTCGGTGCCGACCTGGATGCTCATGGAGCGCTACCTCCTGCGGGCGCGCTACTCTCTGGACGAGCGCCAGAGCATCGGTCTGACCATCCCACAGGTCGTGAACCAGATGGACATGCTGATGGTCATGGCCCCCATGCCGGCCGCACCCGGGATGGGCATGGCCCCCGTGCCGGCAGCGGGTCCCACCTTCAGCGCGATGACCATGGACCCGATCAACCAGTTGGGCGACATCGCCCTGCACTACTCCTACGACGTGATCGACGAGTCCGAGGGCCGGCTTACGCTGGGAGTGGGACTCAAGACCCCGACCGGCGATTCTCAGGTGCGCGACGCGAGCGGCCGCCTGATCCACGCCATGATGCAGCCGGGTACGGGCTCGTGGGACGCGGTGCTGACCGCCAGCGGACGTGTTGAGCTCGACGAGACCTGGGCCATCGAACCCGGGCTGAGCTACCAGCTCACCGGCCGCAATGAGCTCGGCTATCGCTTTGGCAACCGGCTGGGCTACGATCTGGGCTTGCGCTGCCAGGTGGTGGATCCGCTCACTCTGAGACTCGACCTGAACGGCGTGGTGACGGGGCGCGACAGCACCGATGGCACGCTCGACCCGGTGACCGGCACGGTGGCCTATCAGCGACCCACCACCTCGCTGATCGACAATGTGCAGAATACGGGCATCAGCTCGCTCTACATCTCACCAGGCCTCAGCTGGCAGATCGCCGACGAGGTGAGCCTGACGGTGCAGCACCGGATCCCCATCTCCCAGTCGGTCAACGGCACCCAGCTGGTGACCGACGGGTGGACCCTGATCCATCTCAACGGCAGCTTCTGAGGTCAGGCTGCCTCTGCGTTGAGCCATCCGATCGGGTCCTCGGGGTCGACGCCCTCCACGAAGGGGCGGTGGCGTTCGAGGTGGGTGAGCTGGTAGACCAGACCCAGCCAGTTGTTGAAGACGGCCTTGCCGGTATCGCCCCAGGTGTTGTCCAGCAAGTCTTCCAGCTCGGCTTCGGGGAAGGTCTCCAGCTCACCCCGCCGATAGCGGTCCGCCAGGGCCTCGGCCGGCGGCGGGAAGTAACCTTCCGGATAGGGGGGCGGATGAGCCAGCTCGCCGGCCTGGTAGCGCAGCACCTCGCGCTTGTATTCCTTGAGCAGGCTGTTACGGTCGTACTCGGGATGGCCCTGCGAGTAGACCACCCGCAGGCCGTCCGGGCTGACGGCCAGGTGCACCTCGTCGTGCTCGTCCACGATCAGCGGCGTCACCCCGCACTGGCGCAGCCGCTCGGCGCTGACCGTGTTCCAGCGCGAGTGGGGCACGTCGAAGCGGGTGTTGATGTCGTGCAGCAGGGGGTGCTCCAGGCGCGCCTTGCGGTGGCGAAAGACGCCCCAGCGCTTGGCCGGCAGCGGTTGGCGACGGATGCCGTAGAGGTGCTCGAGCACCGCGTGGCTGGCCAGGCACGAGCACCACACCGAGGTCACCCGGCGGGTGGCCCAGGCCAGCACCTCCATCAGCGGCTCCCAGAACGGCTCCTGGCGAAGGTCGGGGCGGGTCACGTTGGCCCCGGTCACGATGAGGGCGTCCAGGCCTTCTGTCTTGAGCTGCTCGAAGCTGCGATAGTGACGCGCGATGTACTGCTCCGCTTCGGGGCCCCGGGGGAGGCCCGGCAGGCTGAAGGGGTGCACGTAGAACTGGGCGATCTGGTTGCAGTAGCCCACCAGCTTCAGGAACTGCCGCTCGGTGACCTGGAGGGCCGCATCCGGCATCATGTTCAGAAAGCCGATGTGGAGCTCTCGGATGTCCTGGCGGGTGGCCTGCTCCAGCGACAGAGCTCCGGGAAGATTGAGGCTGGGCAGCTCGAGATGGCGGACCAGCGGCATCTCAGGCCACCTTCAGCTCGGCGGGCAGGGTGGCCGTGAGGGCTGCCTCCAGGTCGGCCTGCAGGTCCTCGGGGCACTCCAGCCCCACCGAAAGGCGCAGGAGCTGGCTGGAGATGCCCGCCGCCTGGCGGGCAGCCTCGTCCATGGAAGCGTGAGTCATGCTGGCGGGGTGGGCCACCAGGCTCTCCACCCCGCCCAGCGACTCGGCCAGGCTGAAGTAGCGCAGATTTTCGAGCAGGATGCGAAGCTCCGGCTCTCCGCCGGCCAGCTCGAAGCTGATCATGGCCCCGAAGCCGCTCTGCTGCTGGCAGGCCAGGGCGTGGCCGGGGTGGTCGGGCAGGCCCGGGTAGTAGACTTTCTGCACGGCCGGGTGCTGCTGGAGGAACCGGGCCAGCTCTCGGGCTGTGGTCTCTTGCTGGCGGATGCGCACCGGCAGGGTGCGCAGCCCGCGCAGGGTCTGGTAGCTGTCGAAAGGAGAGCCGGTGTTGCCGATGCAGTTGGCCCACCAGGCGAAGTCCTGGTGCAGCTCGGCCGTGCGCGAGACCAGGGCCCCCCCGACCACGTCGCTGTGGCCGTTGAGGTATTTGGTGGTGGAGTGGACCACCACGTCGGCGCCCAGCTCGAGCGGGCGCTGCAGCACCGGCGAGAGGAAGGTGTTGTCGGCCGCAAAGAGGGCGCCATGGGCTCGACAGAGCCGGGCCACCGCCCGCAGGTCGGTCAGGCGCAGCAGCGGGTTGCTGGGGGTCTCGACCAGGATCAGGCGGGGAGCTTCCTCGGCGAAGGCCGCCTCCAGGGCGGCCGGATCGGTCTGGTTGACCAGCTTGAGGCGGAAGTAGCCTCGCTCGGCCTTGGTGCGCAGCAGCCGATGGGTCCCTCCGTAACAGTCGTGGGGGGCGATCAAGAGGTCACCGGGCCGCAGCGCGTAGGTGAGCAGGTCGAGAGCCGCCATGCCGGAGGAAGTGAGCACCGCTCCGTAGCCGCCCTCGAGCTTGCTGATGGCCTCTGCGGTGACGTCGCGGGTGGGGTTGCCGCTGCGGGTGTAGTCGTACTGGCGCTTGCCCTGATAGCCGTCGAAGGTGTAGTTGCTCGACAGATACAGGGGGGGCATGACGGCTCCGTGGGCGCGATCCTGACCCACTCCGGTGCGGGCGGCGATGGTGCTGCAGTTGGGTTCCGGCATAACGAGCTCTCCTTATTTCTGGTCTGGAGAACCATCGCGACCGGCCGGGCGGTGACGCTGGAGGAGAGAAGGTCGGACGACCTTACTGATTGCGCTGAGCGCTTTTCTTCGCGCTCATCGCCTCATCTCTCGGCGAAACTCGCCGCAGGACTTGGCACCTTAATCCGCTTTGGCGGCGAAACAGGTTGCCCCAGCTTCACAGGGCCTGAACCCTCGACTGGTCTTGATGATTGGTTCTCCCAGAGTAGGGGAGAAAGGGGCCTTTTGTCAATACCACGTACGGAGAGTCCGGGCAGGTCCAGCCTGCCCGGACCCGCTACCACATCAGCTCGCTGATGCAGTCGTCGAGCAACTCGTCATACCAATCGATCCGATCCACCAGGCGCCTGGCGGGCAGCCGAACTTCAGCCAGCATGCGCCGGTGCCCCTCGATCTTGGACTCGCCGTCCGTGAGCTGCTCCTCCGTCTCCCAGGCCCTGGGCAGGAGCAATCCGGGACCGTAGCCCAGCACCTCCTGGCAGATATCCTCGGGCACGTGCCACCACCATCGGCGGGCGTCGGACCAGACGGCCAGATCGTCCCCCAGGTGGCGTTTGGCGATGATGAGCAAGCTCTGTACCGCCAGCTCGTAGTTATAGCGGTTGGTCTTGCAGCCGTCTCCATCCCAGTCGGAGACCCGGGCGAAATAGAAACCGTCGCAGCCTCCGGGGCCGCGCAGCTCGGCCCAGTCATACTCGCTCCAGTCTGGCTGGAAGATTCTCTGAAGGAATGGGTGGATTTTGTCCCACCTGCGCCTCTTCTGGAACTTTCCGTGGAATCGGATCGCGTCTTCTCGGATGGAGGCCACTGTGTCCGGCGGCCCGTACTCCGTGAGGGGCACGCCCCTTTTCTCGAGAGCCGGGACGATCCGCGCGAAGTCGCCCATGATTTTTCGCCAGAGGGTCAGGTTGATTTCTTTCGGGCGACGCCAGCTATGCCAATAGCCCATGGGCACCTCCTCGGACCGGCTCGCAGGGTCGGGGGCGTGGAGAGCTGTTCAGGGTCAGAACGCGCGCCGCGCTCCTTCCAGCAGAGTCCAACGAGCGGGGCCTCAGCAGTAGACCCGACCTCAGCTGGTCCGGCGCAGCCCCGCGAACTGCTCCAGCTTCATCCGGATCGTCAGGTGCAAGGCTCGCGCCCCCCGGTGCTCCGGGTTCCGGCGCAGGACAACGCTGCAATAGTCCAGCGCCGACTCCAAGAGCTGCGGGTCTGTCCGTGCCAGGTCGCGGAGCACGGTCTCGTCCGGAACCTTCTCGCTCGCCGCAGTCTGGAGCTCGGCAAGGTAAGCCCGCGACAGCGCGATCTGGTGTGACAGACCGATCGGGTTGCCGTTCAACGTCCAGCTTCCTCCGTTCCAGAGGTAGGTCTGACCGTCGTGATGCAGAGAATTCATTCAAGGGAGCCTCCTGTTGTCTAAGATGGCTCCATCGTGCCGTATGACAGCAGGTCAGGTCGCGCGGAATTGTGACCGGTCTGTTGTCATTTGATTGCCCGGAAGTTGCCGGAAGATGAACGCGGTCAGGCCCTCAGTCGGCGCTGCGGCGAATGTTCTCCAAGTCGAGCAAGTCCAGAGGCAAGCTTGTTCTTGATGAGTGCTTCGCGCCCGATAACCCAGCCTGATACTTTGCCGAAGTAGATCCACCCTCGCCCTGGCCAGGCCTCATCGAAATCAACACCGTCGACGGACATCAGGATATCCACGCGCACGGGGGGAAGGCCGATCTCGTAGACCAGTCCCGGCGTGGCCAGATCTTGAACGGTCAGCCCGGACAGGGGCGCACCAAATTCCGTCAATGCACGGTAAACACGCTCTGCGTTCTCGGCCGTTGGACGAACCCACACGTCCAGATTTTTGGTGAAACGGGGCTCAGCATAGGCGATAACAGCGTAACCAGGTACTCAGCCTGGTTGCTGTTTAAGCACTGCAACAGATCGCTGAAGTCTCCCCGCATTGTGAGGTATAGCCGCACGAGATCCCAGGCGGCGTCGAATCGGGCGGCCATCGGTTGACTCTGCCAGTAGTGGAGGTCGAAGCAGGGGACGTTCCGGCCGAGCCGGCCGATTGGACAGGACCGGCACTTCGGGCACTCCCAGGCGGTCGGTTCGACACTCGCATCGGCCAGCGCACTCGCCAGGTATGGCCGCAGAGTTAGGTCGAGAAAGGTGGAGCCCTTCGTCCTTCCTCCGAGAGAATGACACCTCTCGAGCCGGCTTCAAGGAACGCCTCCGGCCGGCCAGGACCGAGGACGAGCCGGACATCAGACTCAAGCAAGTTGCCCGACATGAACATTATGAGAGTTTTTTGGGGCATGCTGAACCATGGTGATGCATGGCGGTAAGTCTTAATTTACAGCGTTTCTCGTGTCGTGACATGGTGGTCCAGAAGGTCTTGTCAATCCAGATTCTGCGCTCGCTTCCTTACGGCCCGGTCTCTCTAGCCCTATCGCTTCTCTGTGGTCAGTCGTGACAACTGGTAAGACCCTCTACAGTGGCTTCAACGGGCGAATTCGCACCTGGTCCGGCCGGATGACCGTAAAAGCTTGGCGCAGCTCAGGCTCGTGCTCACGAAAGACCTGCGCGACCCGATCGGCCTTCTGATCAGCTGTCAAGCCCTTGAGACGCGCAAGGACAACGCCTGAGCTGATCAGCCGCTGGTGGAAAATGAGTTCCCCAAAGTCCTTGTCTGCGGTAAGAAGGAGCGCATCTTGGAGACGGGCTTGGTCGAGTACCTGCACATCCGTCAGGCCGGGGCCTTGCTCCGAAACCGCCCAAACCGTGTACCCTGCCTCGCGCAATCGAGCGAGAATCGGTTGGTCAACGCTCTCGTCCCCGACTAGCAGCAAGTCTCGAAGTTACCCCGCCAGCGGGTAGATCGCGTCGCTGCGGAGCACTTCCGCGGCAAAGGCGAGCGCGGCCCTGATCCCCTCAACCGTCAGTCGAGGGTGGGCTTCGAGGAGTTGCTCGACGGATTCGCCCGCTGCCAGCTTTTCCAGGATCAGCTCCACCGTGATGCGCGTGCCCGCAACGACCGGTTTGCCCATCGCGACGGACGGGTCCGAGGTTATGTGCGCTGCCATGTCTGCCTAGTTCTCGTTCGGGGTGAAGTAGCCCTTGTGATTCCACCCAGAAGGCGGACTCAGGCAGCCGACTCTTTAAAGCGCCGGTAGCGTTCCTCAAGGAATTCAGCCCCTGGTTTGAGGTTGGGGGAGTCCGGAACGACGAGAAGCTTCTTTTGGTGGAATTCCTGCAGCCCGTGAGTGAGCATGGGACCATCGACTTCTTCGAGGACGTCACGGCGCAGTTCTACGGTCAGGTCGGGACGAATGCCCAGGAAATGACGGTCAAAAGCGGCGTGGTGGAGCTTACACAAGGCCAGCCCGTTAGTTACAGATGGTCTTCCCATAGGATCACAATCAGGAACGATGTGGGCTGCATCGAGCAACTCTGTGTGGCTCAGGCGGCATACTGCACAGCGAGCTCGATAAGCCTGGAGCACCCTATGTCGAAAGCTGGCTTGGTGTAGGCGGACGAGCGTTATGGAAGTGAGGTACGCTCGACGGCCCTCAGCAACCAGCGGCTGCTCTGTGCTGGCGGCTATTCTTCGGTCGTCTACGGCGACAACAAAGGTCAATGTTGCTGGATCGTCTTGGTGAATGAAGACCGGGTACATGGCCAGGTATTGTCCAGGCATCACGCCAAATAGATAGATGAGCGGTGTCTGGCTTCGCCAAGCTTGGCGGAGGCCGACGTTGTCAGGATGACTGGGATCGGTGCCTCGATAACGATAGTGAATGAACTTGTCGTCGTCGATCCGATCAGCGTAGGGAGCGGGTCGACCTGGCTTGGGTGGAGCCGTACAGATACTGATCGGTATGGATAGATGGCGCGGCTTGAATATTCCCTGGGCCGGGCTCATCAGATGAATTCGTTTGCCGTCTATCTCAAGGCCGTTTAGGAGCAACTCTCTGGGTAGAACGCCGTCTCCCCCGTTCAGGGCGATTTGCCTATCGAGAAACTCGAAGGCCCTTTGACGAACTCGGCTGTCCCAGTCCATTCCCGAGTCGTTCGGGATTGCGGAAAAGGAGACCTGGTGGTGTTCCGAAAAGGAAAGTGTCCTACAACGCCTTTAGCGTACTCAAGACACGAACATTACGAGTGATACTATCGTAATGGCTTTCGACCTCGGCTTACCGTGGATGGCGTAAATGCTAGGTTTTCGAGGGGAGGCTTCCAAGCAAAAGCAGCCCAATCCCCGGTTCGGACGGGCGATCGGGGAATTGGTCCCAGCCTGGTCCCCCAATCACCAACCATGCCGGCCTAGAATTCCAAGAATCCAACTGCAGAGACGATCTAGTGTCACGTCCTCGAGCCCGAACGGCTCTTTTTCTGGGAGCGTCCCGCTGAGGTGTTCTCGTTCATCTCCTCAGAGCTCCCCGAGTTCCGACAGAAAGTCTTGGTAAAGGCGTTGACCAAGCCGAAAACCCGTTGACAAGAGTTGGTCGAGCACGGGCTGGACCCGTTCAATCAGTCCGATAGCCCTGGCTTCTCGCAGGACGAGAAGGCTTGTGACGACCGGGATGCACAATCTTAGAGCCTCGCGCCTACCACTCACTTCATCAATCAAGAGTCCCAAACCACGTTCCATTGCCAGAGCAATGGCCTCTCGCTCGCCGAGGTGCAAATGAGGATTGATACTCTCCAAGATCGCCAAGTCGGCCAGCGAGACTCGCACAATCCAGTCGCCCTCTCGCACAACGTCAGCCCCGGCGCGTCCGACCCCTACAGCGATCTCATGGTATACGGCGTCAGGGATAATGATCTCGGGAAGAACGGCCCGAAGCAGAGGGCCTTGACCAGCCCGGGCGAGCGAGATTATCGGGCTCGAATCGGCTACTACCGGAGGCACTATGTCTGGCTGCGGATTCTTCGGAACGCTTCGTCCCCGCGCGACAGGTGCTCCGCCATCGTTTCGTCAGGCAGAAGTTCGAAGCTTGGGAACTCGTGCTTGGTGAGCACCTCCTCGAACTCAGAGCGACTCAACCCGAGGAGGTGCGCACCCTTTCCCGCGGTGATCTTGCCGATCCGAAGGAGCTCGATCACTGCGGCCTCAGCCATGACGTCGGCGGCATGCTCGTGAAACTCGTCGCGGAAGAACTCAACCAACTCGTCCTTGCGGAATTCGAGGGACTTCATGTTCATAGTCTACCACGATAGGGTTCCGTCCAACCAGCGGTCCAGCTCCGGTATGTGTTGCTGGGCGTATGGCCGCCCAGCCGTGCTCGGTGAGTGTTCCAACAAGCGGCCGTAAGGGTTTACGACGCTTCCGCAGAACAAGCCTAGGTGGCCGAAGATTGGATTCTCTTGAAGGAGTTTGCGTGGTCGCGAGTC